>JAADGV010000033.1 GCA_013152205.1 Planctomycetota bacterium | reverse complement strand
CTCCTGGGGTTGAGGTTTTGAATAAACTAAATCAAACCCAAGTACGCCGCCGTTTTCAACCTACCTCATCCACAGGATTCTGTTATATCTCTCGTGGCCATTCCGTTTCTTGGCGGGCTGCATCATCGATAGACTCGCCGCAAAGTTGCGTGATCTTTCTGAGGTGATCTTGCACTGCGGCTACCGTTTTGCGCTGAGCGCGGGATTTGTCTGGTTTTTGCCGTTTTGCAATCAGTTTTCGCTCGTCTTTTGTTTGTGCTTGCTCCGCTCTGGTTCCAAATGCGTGTCTGGTTTTGTCGTTCGGTTCCTGGATGCATTATTCGGGAGTGACAACTCCCCAAGTAGTTTAACTCACATGGTCATCAATGCGTTATCTCCTAGAGGGAACCGCAACGATCCCGTACATGCTGTATTCTAAACCTCCACGCTTCCCGGCAACCGGCCCTGGCAATTTTGTATCACTGGACGTAATCGCACCGAGGGTAACCGTTCCTGGATTGGGAACGTCGCGCACCCATACTGAATGGGTATCGATCACTCCTAAAACGACGCCCGGTCCCACTCCACGTGGTGGCGACTTCGGCACACGCCACTTGCCATTGTAGAAGCCAGTGCCGCCTGTTTCCATGCCGATATTGTCGCCAGTATCTCGAAAGTTATCGCGTAGCCATTTGGGAGGAGTGAGACGGTCGTCGAACAGAATATACAGTTTGGCGGCTACTGCCAGTTTGACTTGGACTTGAATGTCGTTTCGGACCTTATCTTCATTGAACATTTTGACGTAGTCGCCGCCTAATAGATAGCTTGGCATTCCCTCTTTCGTGATGCCATTGTATTCGTGCGGACGGTCGACGTAGGCGAGCGCGTCTTCGTCCATGCCAGCGTGGACAATCTCGTAGAACTTAAACAACGAAGTTCGCGTGCTGATGTTATCGCGAACTTGGGCAATTACCGTCGGCTGAGAAATTCCAGGCAACGACTGGCCAGAGTAAGTGAGACTGGAGATCGAGACGATGCGGCTGACAGTTCCGGTTACGTCGAGATGCACCGCTTCGCCCTCATTAAGACGCTGGACGCTCACACGATCGTCGTGGTATTCGACGTCGACTTTACCTTGGAAGACAACCACGTCCGTAGCGCCGTCGTTGTTGACCTCGACGCCAAAATCGGTGCCTAGATCCACCACTGTCGCTCGAGGCGTAATCACGGAAAATCCAATACCCGCTTCCGAGACACTGGCTGTCAAACGCCCCGCAAGAATCAGTGCGTCCTTGTCGGAGATTAGCTGATACGCAGCCGGCGAGTGCAAGACAACTTTCGTCCCGCAGGGGTAGCGCAAGTTCAGCTTACCTCGAGTCACGCGAATAATGTCGCCCGACCGATACGACTCGGCCCCTGACCGATAGGACTCGACCCGTGAACGGTGCACATTCTCCACGTACCATCGGCAAGCGTCTGACACCGGTTCAATCTCAGCCAGAATCAATGACTCACTTACGACCGCCTGCTCGTCGATGGATTTCGCTTGCTTCCACGGACTGGCTCCCCGCCAGATTCCCAGCGCCAGCAGCAATCCGGCGGCAATGGCTAAGAAGGCGAATGTCCGTGGAGTAACCGCCTTGTGCTGTCCTGATGGTTTGCCAAGTCCGACGTCTTTTAATGTCGGTGTCTGAAGATGGTCCTTGCTTGCCGTAGCCAAGATGAAAATTTCAGCATCGACGCTCATGAAGGCCAAGCATGTGCGACGCGCACTGGCACTCTTTTCGAGTGTCGTTTCCAAGCTGCTAAACTCCTCCGGATCAATGGAGTCGTCAAGCCAGCGAGTTATTAGTTTTTTCAGCCGATGATCGTTCATTCACTTTCCTATTTGGAACGAGCCTCTTTCAGGAACAAACTCCTTTCAAGAACGAGACTGCTGTACCAATTTGGTCTCAATGCACCGATGTAGTAATACGCGTATTCGTGATAGCGAACTATAAACTGACGACAACGGCCAACTGCGCTGTTGCGAAATTATCTTCGGCTTGATGCTTGAGGTATACCTCTCTTCTAGCAGTCCCCGATCTTTGTTGTTCAACTTGGCGATACAAGCATGTAATAACTGACGGCGCAAATCAAACTCGTCGGCGTGGTCGACATACTCGGTCGCTAGAGTGCAAATGAGGGCATCGTTAAACAATAACTTATCGGTCGCTTTCTTTTTCCGGTGCCGCAATACATTATTTAACACAACACCATATGCCCAAGGAAAAAAATCTCGGTCGGCATCATACTTGCCTCGCTCTTTCCACAAAGTCATGCAAGCATTTTGGAGTACATCGTCGGCATCGGAGCGTGGACGTACCATCGAAATTGCAAACGCTCGAAGACGCACCTGGGACGAGGTGAGAATTTCAATAAATTGCTCATCGGTCAAATGTTTAGCCACGAAAACCCCTTATTACCTAATTTTCTTGCCCAAATTCAACTATTTGACTTCGACCCCAGCCGCATTGTGTGAGTTGCGAGCGAGTGCAGCATGCCAGCACTTTATCACAGCTTGATTTTGGGGTTGTCCAATTGTGGCACGATTCCTCGAGTCGTGAAATCTAAGTCGGAGACTCGTGCCGCCCCTGTCGCAACTCTATTTTCCTGTAAACAAGAAAAATGGTCCGTACGATCTCGCCTGCCCAACTATTTCACCTGCCAGACAAGCTGGATAGGATCCCTGCACCAAAGTCGAACGGTCAAAATAACGCCTACTCACTTACTACTTCTCGATTCTGCCCCAAAATTACCACAGAAACTGACAAAATTACCACAGAAACTGACCTATTTCCTGTGATTCGGCACGCGGCACATAACGGCGATCACCACCAGACCCCTGTCTTGCCCAACTCGTAAAGCGAACAGAATGTAGTCTCGAAGGTCCCAGGTTCGCTATGAGGCTGCGGGTTTCTTGGAAAAAACCCGGCTTTTTTTGGTAATTCGGAGTTCGTTGCGAGAAGTACAGCTAGACAACGGCATGTCGACTGGGAGGCATACAGACCCAGGTTAGCGCGATTGCACTAGGCTTGTAGTCGCATTGGAGATCCAGGGATTTTTTTCACTACTGAGGTAGCAGGCATCATGGACTGGACCGCGAAGCTTGTTGCGACGAAGCCCCGACGCAACCATCGCGTCGGCTGTGCCGGAACCTTCAGTCATGCCTCCTGGTTTATTTGATACTTGCCGGTTTCGCGGGACGCTCTTGCGATCTTAGATGGCGCGTAAGGCAATACATTTCAACGGAAATACACAAAGGAGCTTTCAATCATCGCGATGAGCAAACCACGAGATCTCTGTTGGAGACAATGCACGAAAAAACGACTTTCCATCGGCGCGCTAGCTTGGCTGTTGCTTGTCGGCGTCCTTACTTCTTGCGAGGCGTCGGAAGTCACCGCTGATGACGACTTCCCCGATGAACTCGTGAAGTTTTCTGCAGCACCTCAAAACCCAATTTTTGTCGCAGCAGGTCCAGGTCACTGGGACGTACGCATTCGTGAACGCGGATGGATTCTGAAGGATGAAAATCAATATCACATGTGGTTCACGGGGTATGACGGAACGCGCAACGGCCTGAAGATGCTGGGCTACGCGACCTCTTCAAATGGTATCACTTGGAAGCGACATCCCAAGAACCCCGTGTATTGTAAGCATTGGGTAGAAGACATGATGGTCGTGAAGAACGAAAATACGTTTTATATGTTCGCCGAAGGCCGTAACGACCACGTCCAGTTGCTGACATCAGACGACGGAGTTCATTGGAATCGAGTTGGTCCGCTCGATGTGAGGAAACGGAACGGACAGCCGATTGAACTTGGTCCGTATGGAACACCGGCAGCTTGGTTCGAAGACGGGACATGGTATCTTTTCTACGAACGCCTAGATGCGGGGGTCTGGCTGGCGACTTCGAAAGACATGAATGTTTGGACCAACCTGCAAGACGAACCTGTATTAATACCTGGTCCGGCGAAATACGACAAAACGATGATTGCACTAAATCAAATCGTCAAACATGAGGGCAGATACTACGCCTACTATCATGGTACAGGCACTGAGCAGGGTTCGTCGCTGTGGTCCACCAACGTGGCCGTCTCGACCGATTTAATTCACTGGAAGAAGTACCCTGCTAATCCTCTGCTTCCTGCAAAAGAAAACAAGTCGAGCGGGATTCTGGTGCACGATGGAAAACAGTTTCGTCTATACACCATGCACAATCAGGTTGACGTCCACTTTCCAAATCTACATTGATATCCGCTTCGCTTTTCGTATCCATTAAAGCGGGCGCCAACATGCGGTACTTACCGTATTTCGCTGCTGTTTGCCCATAAATTCACTGCTTGACTTTGACTCCAGCCGTATTGCGTGGGCCTCAGCCACATCGTGTGGCCCATCTGCTTTGTGTGAAATGTCAGTTTGCGGGTTTCTTGCGAAAAATGCTGTTTTTTTTGGTAATTCGTGGTTAGTTGCGAGAAGTACCGTAAGACAAAGGCATGTCGGCTGGGGAAAGTGCTGCCCCAGGCTAGCACGGTTGCACGTGTGCTTTGACCAAATTTTTGATTTGCTAGTCATGGCAAAGCACTGGACTTGTTGGGCCCTTTGGAGGTCCCGGATTTCTTTTTTTACTCATTGGGAGGTAGTATCATGAAATGGACTGAGAGACTTGTAGTAGCGAAAATTAGCTTGGCGTGCTTGGTAGGCATCGCCTTGGCGATGGGGGCTGGTAATGCACATGTCGCAGCTCAGGCATTTTCTAGCTGGAGCGGTGCTGGCGGCGATGGCGACTGGAATAATGTGGCCAACTGGAGCAGTGGAAGTCTCGACGTTGACACGGGGCTTATCGATCCAGATGGCCTCGTCGTGCCGGATCCGACTACCGCTCTTGACGACTCCTACGTCGGAGGCCGGATTAATCGGGGAGACGCCGAAACAGATCCTCCTACGTGGCCCCTTCTGAGTGCCCCCATCAGCTCCTTTCCTGTAGTTACTGCGGCGACGTCGCCGATCCCAGTGGTTAATAGGTTCAATCTCAACACCGGCAATGATAGCTTTGATGGCGTAGAAGCCTTGTTCACGGTAGATGGTGGCAGGGTAGATGTCGCTGGTGGCGGCTCGAATTCTGCCCTCTCGATTGGCCGTTCCACGGGCAAGACATTGCCCGCAGGCTCCGTGCCGAAATCGACGTTGATAATCCAAAATGGGGGCGAGATCTTTGTGGGGGGTGTTTTACATCCGGCAATCAATGGTGGTTTTCTTCCCAGCGCTCCTGCGGGGATGCAAGTTCGTCTTGGGCAGTCCAACATAGTGATCGACGGTCCTGGCAGTAAGTTGGTCGTCACGGACCAGCTTCGGTACACGGGAAGTTCGAGTAGTGGAAAAAACCCACTCCCTGGATCGGGTATTGTGGTCAGCAATGGCGGCTATCTCGAAGCGGGTAACCTTCGGCTCGAGCGGCTCAATGGGCTTGATGGGCTTGATCTCATGATGGGTGTTACCCCAGGTAGCAACGCCGGGTTCCTGGACATTGTTGGGCCTGATTCCAGCGTGAAGGTTTTCGATGCCTTTGCTGGAGGAGGGACAACGCTGCTTGAAAAGCTCCAGTATCTGGTAAACGTCGATGGAGTCATTGTCGCTGATGGGGGCGATCCCACAATGCGTGTGAGTATCGCCGATCTTGGTGGTGGTGCGTCTTATCTGTTGACCTCAGTGGCGATTCCAGAGCCTTCGAGCATCGTGCTCGTGGGCATGCTGTTTGCTGGCTTCGTCGCAAGGCGGCGTCGCTAAAAGAGGTCTTGAAAGCAAGGGTAGTTTGTCGTTTAAGCCCCCACGCTCATGCAGAAGTCGTGCTGAGCGTGGGGTGCCTTTTTTTCTTCACAAAACAATTGAAACGCAGATCTCGCAGAGACGCTGAGGGCCGTAGAGATTTTCAAAGGGAATAGCAGTAGCAGAGAACCTGTCATCTGAGAGCTTCAGTATTTTCATTTATATTTCTCTGCGAATCTCTGCGTCTCCGCGAACTCTGCGTTTAGTAACTTTTTATCAATAACCACTTGCGATCTCTTGAATTAGCGCAGGACGCGAAGTTTTCAACCGTTAGTAACACAGTTAGTAATACAGGGAAATGAAAATCATGCAGAAAAATGTGAAAACGCTTCTTTATGGTTTGGCACTCGCTTGCCTCCTTGGCTCGGCGACCTCGTCGGTTCAAGCCCAGTTGTTGATCTACGAGGGTTTCGACTATGACCAGGCCGAGAGTTTTCCGGACCCGGCCGATAACACGCTCCCCAATGCACTCGATGGGGGCGCAGGTTGGGAAGCTGGATGGACGACGGGGAATTTTCTGGATGGAGATCCAGCAGTTTCAAATAACGGTCAGAAAATTCGTGACGGCTTGAACTACACCGATAGCCAAGGTAATCGTCTGGAAACATCAGGGCGCGCACTCGACATTAGGACCTGGGGGCCGGGCGTACAGGTGAGTTCTCCCTCGCGTCAGTTCGACACCGCATCGTTCGATCCGAGTCTGCTCACCCTTGGCGGTTCCCTAGGCGCGTATGGCACAACCCTTTGGATAAGTGTCCTGGCCGAGGGACGCGATGAAGCGGGCTTGCAAGCTTCAGGTACTTTCGGGTTCAAGGACACCAGCTTGCAAGGCGCTAACAGGAGCCTCCAAA
>JAADGV010000057.1 GCA_013152205.1 Planctomycetota bacterium | reverse complement strand
TCTTTGGGTACGATGACGGGAAGAGCTGGGACTTCGAAAACGATCGGATTGTAATCGAGGGCCGTACGCCATGGGGCGGAGTCTCGGGCGGCGGATTTGGCAACACGGTTCAACTCAAAGATGGGTCGCTGATCTCCTGCTATTCGTATCAGGACGGCCCCACGTTTTGGAATTATTCAGACAATACCAACCAAGTAGAAGTGGTCCGATGGCGATTGTCGGAGTCGAAATAAACGATTGCCCCCGGCTCGGCCTAACCGTGCTCGTCCACAGGCACAGAGATCATTGGTTGGATATGGGCGCTCAGGATAACGACTGCTTGGCCTACCTCGCCCTGTTGGATTGCATCCACCAGCTTCATGTGGTCCTGCATATCTTTGAGGACGGGCGGCCTGCTGTGCGGACCGTGCCCGTAGGCTTCATGAAAATATTCAACGAGCATTCCGTGGATTTCGCCCGCGATTTCGCCGCCCGCGATTTCGAAAATTTCCTGGTGAAACTCGATTTCTCGCTTCGTGATGTCGCGAGCGATCTGTTCGCGTGGGCCGGAGCGTTTGCGGATCAGGCAAAGCATTTCGTCGGCCAGACGTCGCAGATGGGCAATTTCCTCGTCGGTGGCCCGCTCAACCGTCAGTGGAATCGAACCGACTTCCAGAACAAAACGCAGGTGACAAATCGCATGCCAACTCTTGCCGTCCGCCACGAAGGGAGCCATGACCTTTCCCAGCGTGTCGATCATGTTGCCCCTAGCAACGCGCAGCCCCTGGCCTTGGCGGCTGGTGACAATCCCCAGGCCACGCAACTGGCCGATCGCCTCGCGCACGACCGTCCGCGATACGCCAAACTGCTCGGCCAGCTTTGCCTCGGTCCCAAGGTCTGCCCCTGGCCCCAGCCGTTTGCGACGGATGAGACTGCAAAGGCGATCCGCAAGCAGCTCGCTACGGGTCTTGCGCTCCCTCAAACTCAATTTGTCCGGTGCGGTTTTGGACATAGTGCAAACGTTTCTACAGAAATACAAGAAATAGGGCTTTTGAATGAGTATCTCCCCATTCTAACCCAGAAATCGCTGCTTGACGATCCATTTTTGAAGGATTATCATACAAACTGCCAACTTGCAATTTCGGCCTGCTTTAACCTTTCGACTGACAAAGGAAACACCGAACGTGCCTGAAAACAACCAACGATTCGACGGTGCCTGGGGATTTAAGTCTGCTGCGCTGGGTATTGCGTTGCTCGTTAGTAGCTCAATCGCATGGGCTGTCCCGGCTCAGAGTGGCGGTAACCCCATCAAGGTTGCCGTTGTTATTGGAAAGGAGGCGCCGGAGCTAGATCGCCATGCGGCGACCGAGCTTTGTGGCTATCTCGAGAAGCTCTACGGCATCCGTACGACGCCGAGCGACAAGGCTTCGAAAAAAGCCGAGATGGTTATCCTCGTCGGTAATCCGGAGACCAATCCCGCGATTGCCAAAGCGATTGGTGCCGAGGCTTGGCCCAAGCTGACCGATCAGGGCTTGGTGCTCAAACGCGTGTCCCTCGATGGCAAACCAACACTAATCATCGGCGGCGGCAGTCCGAAAGCAACGCTTTGGGCGGTCTACGAATTGGTCGAGCGCTGGGGCGTTCGGTATCTGTTGCATGGCGACGTGTTGCCAGACAATGCGGGTGAATTCCAATTACCCACGGAAGACGTAACGCTCGAACCGAAGCTACGAATTCGTCAGTGGCGCGTGGTGAACGATTTCGCAAGCGGGCCTGAATCGTGGGGTATGGCCGATTACCGACCAGTCTTGGATCAACTCGCCAAGCTCCGATTCAACCGGATTTACCTTTCCCTTTATCCTTGGCAACCGTTTTTGCATTGGGAACATCAAGGGGTAGCACGCGAATCAGCCTGGCTTTGGTTCAAATTCAAATACCCGATCACCGACGACATGCCGGGGCGAGAGCTGTTCGGCAACAGGCATGAGTTTTGGAACCCCGACTTGCCGCTCGAGGCGCCTTACGAAGAGTTTGTGGCAGCGGGAGAAAAGCTCGTTCATAATTTGATGGCCCATGCGCATGCTCGGGGCATGGAGTGCATGATGCCCGTGAATGTTCTTGAGTTTCCGCCGGAATTCAAAGAGCTTCCCGGCGATTGGGAATCGGTCAAGCAACTGGAATCGCTGACGATTGTCCCCGGCTCGAAGACTTCGCCCGATGATCCGGAACTAATCGAGTTGGCCGCGACGGTGCTACAAGCGACCGTGAATACCTACCCCGAAGTCGACTATTTGTCGTTGGGCATGCCGGAACATCGCCAATGGGCTGAGAGGTACGAAGAGGCTTGGCAGGCACTCGATGCCAAGTATGGGATAAGCCAGATCACCTCGCTCGAAGACGTGATTGCTGCAGCTGGCAAGCGACCGGGCGTCCCCGGCGGAACGGCTCGTGCCATCGGGGAAGCGAAAGGCGACATCGTGATGCTTCGTTTCTACGATCGCCTCATCACGGAACATCGGGCGCTTGCCGAATCGAAGCGGCCTGATATGAAGTTCGTTTACAATGCCGTCGCTGAGGAGTTGTTTCCTATCTTGTCAAAAATCGTGCCTCCAGGATCTGAAACGAAGAATTTCCTGGCCTATACCCCGGCGCGTGTGGTGCAACGACGCGAGGCGATCGCGCAGCTCGACACCGAAGAGGTTCCCGCGATCCTAATCTTCACACTGCATGACGACAACGTGGGGCTGCTGCCGGCATTGACTACCGGGTCGCTACATGAGTTGACCAAAGACCTACGTCAGCACGGCTGGGCCGGCTTTTCGACCCGTTATTGGCTGATCGGCGATCATGACCCGTGCGTGGCGTACATGGCTCGGGCCGTTTGGGACGAAGAAGCGACTCCTGAATCGGTCTATCGCGACCAGGTCCGCGCCGCTTGCGGCGCAGCTGCTGTCGAAGACATGCTCACGATGTTCCGAGAACTGGAGGAAACATCCATCTTGCTGGAGTGGAAAGCTCTGGGACTAGGCTTTGCCATACCCGGCATGATGATGAAGCATTGGCAACCGGGGCCCATGCCAGAGACCTTCGCCAAGGCGCGTGAAGGCTATCAGCGAGCGCTCGCCGCTGCTAAGCAGGCCCGAGAGAAAACACCCGAAGAAAAACGTGCCTACATCGACTATTGGATCGGCCGTTTTGAATTTGGCATCGGCTATTTTGATGTGATCGAAGCAGTTCGAGCGGCCGCGACAGCGGAAAAATCGAGCAAGTCGGACGAGACACTGCGTCATGCGGAAGAGGCACTAGCCAAGGCTCGCACTGCTTTGGAAGCATACGCCCGAGTCGCCCGCGATCAGTCGGACCGGGGGGCGATCGCTACGTTGAATGAGTACGTCTATCGACCGCTGAAGGAAAAAGTCGCCGAGCTGAATGACAATCACTGAACCAAAAATTGAAATAGGATATCGAGAGAACATGGCCACCAAACCAACTCAAATTGACGGCACCGTGCCGGTGATTCCCACCACGTTTCGTCAGGATGAGTCGATCGACCTCGAGGCAGTTGCCTCGTGCGTTCGGTTTTCCGCCGATTGTGGTGTGACGGCCGTTTGCTTGCCTGCTTACGGCAGTGAATTCTACAAGCTGAGCGAGGCCGAAAGGTTCCAAGTGCTCGAAGCGGCGGTCGGTGCCGGCGATCGAGTGCTGGTCATTGGGCAGTCGAACCATCCAGCCACAATTCGTGCGATCGAGATCGCTAAGAAGAACGAGGCGCTGGGTGCCGATATTATTTCCTTTGCCTTGCCGCGATTGTTTACGCTAACCGATGAGGATCTGCTCAAGTATTCCGAAGCGATCTGTTCGGCCGTCAAGGTTCCGGTACTGATTCAAGATTTTAACCCCGGCGGGGCAACGATCGGTGCCGACTTTTGTCGTCGACTGGCCGATGTGTGCGACAATTTTCGTTACGTAAAACTCGAAGAGCCGATGATGGGGCCGAAGCTGACCGCCATTCGTGAGGCGACTGACGATCGGATCGGTGTGCTCGAAGGTTGGGGCGCGCTCTACATGATGGAGCTGATCCCGCTGGGCATTTGCGGCACGATGCCCGGGGTCGGCATGGCCGATCTGTTGCAGCAGGCTTGGCGGCTCGCCAAGTCGGGCGATGAAGAGCAGGCCGTGGCAATCTACGAAAAAGTGTTGCCGCAGATCGTCTTTTCGCTGCAGAATTTCGAGCTGTTCGCCCAGGTCGAAAAAGATCTGTTAGCTCGTCGCGGCGTGATTCCGAAGGAGAGCGCCTACTCGCGGTCGGCTACGTATACGCCCGACGAGCATAGTTGGCAGTACGCCCAAAAGCTCAACACACGAATTGCCGAGTACGCCAAGCAGATGGCCAAGTAAAAACCTGAAGTGCGTTTTTCATTTCAAAAATTTTCATGAACAAAGTCACCGACAATTTGAACCCCGACGCCGGCTCGGCCCGATTGGCAATCGTGATCCCGGCTGCCATCCTTGGCTTCTTTTACCTAGGGGTTCTCGACTACTTGTTGCCGCTCTATTTTAGTGCGTTGCAAGAGGTCGACTCCAATTATCCAGTAGATATCTATGCCCAGTTGGTCAAGTATCAGGTGACGCCCTGGATTATCGGCCCGGTCCTGGCCGGGCTTCTTTCGCGTCGCTATGGAGAACGGCGTGTCTGGTCCGTCGCACAGATACTTACCGTCGTGGTGCCGCTTGTCTTGATTTACGATCCGTCGCCCAACGTCGTTAAGATGACGGCCCTCTGGTCGGGACTCACAGGAGCAGTCATGTGGATCGGCGGTATCTCGCTGGTGCAGATGGTCCCCCACGAGCGCAAAGGGCTTTCCAACGGCCTGATGATGTGCGCACTTGGGATTGGGGGCGTGATCGCACCGCTCGGCGGACGCGCCATGCTCTACTGGAAAGAACTTGGTCCGTTGCTGCACTCAGGCGATTGGTCGACGTTCGGCCAGACATGGCTCAGCTTCCAAAAGGCAAGTACGACACCCCAGGTGGGCGATTTTTTGCCAATTTTTTGGCTCTTGACCGTCGTTACGGTAGTGAGTGGAATCTTGATTGGCCTTTACGGCCAGCGGCCGGGCCGTTTTGCGCACGACGACGATGCCCATGATTGGAACCGCACACTCAGTGACCTAGGGCGCCTCATGCGCAACCCGCGTTTTTGGGCGATCGTACTGGCGATGTGTTTTTTAGGAGGGCCCGTGTTTCAGGCGACGAATCAATTTCTCCCCTATCGGGCCGAAGATATTGGCCTCAAGTCAGGCTCGTCCGACAACGGCTGGGTCTGGCTCCAGCTATTGAAGACTCTGATGTGGATCCCAGGCGGCTTGGCCGTGGGGCTGCTGGCGGGCCGCCGCGCGCCGGGCATCGCCGCCGTGATGATGCTGGGCTGTTTTTCGCTGGCTGGCCTTGGTCTGGGTATGAGCACACTTAGTTGGCAAATGTTTGCCTGCGTGGCGATCTTCGAATTCGTGCGCCAGTTCATGCGATGGTCACACGCCGGCTACCTGTCGGAACACATGCCCGACGACTTGCGGGCGACGGCCATCGGCTGCTCGATCAGTATTTCTGGACTCGGTTCGACCCTTTATGGCTGGAGTTCCGACTTCTTCTGGAACCCAAAGATGGCTGATTTCGATTCTTCCCAACCATTTTACGCCGCGGCCATTTTAGGCCTGATCGGCTGCGTGGGGCTTTTTGTTTTTGACCGGTTCATTCCGATTCGGCAAGCGAATGTCAAAGAACCACCCAATCCAGAGCCAGCCGCTTCGTTGAGTCAACCCAGCGAATTTGAGGGAGGAATTTCTTAGACATGAAGATCACCAACATCACGACGCACTTGATGGGTGTTCCCTCCCCAGGCGGTGTAGCGCCATCGCGAAATTGGATCTTTGTCCGTGTCGAAACGGACGAGGGGATTGTCGGCGTCGGCGAAGCGACCACCGAATATCACGAGAAAGCCGTCGCGGCGATGATCGACGAGCATTTCGCACCGCTACTCATTGGACAAGACCCGACCCAGGTCACTCACCTTTGGCAGCAGATGCAGCGGTTTTTCTGGTGGCGAGGCGGCGTGGTCGCTTCGAGCGCTGCCAGCGGAATCGAGCAGGCATTGTGGGATGTGACTGGCAAGGCCTACGATCAGCCGGTCTACAAACTGCTTGGCGGCGCGGTGCGAGATCAGGTGCGGCTCTACGCCCGTCATGACCTTGGTCTGGCTACCTTTGGCGACGAGGCGGCAGCTGCGGTGAAGGAAGGGTTTGACGCTTTCAAGTTTGCACCAGGACGACGCGTCGATCCCTACGACGAGGAACAGCAGGTTGATATCGCGTTGGCAACAGCCCACGAAATACGCGAAGCCGCTGGCACGGATTGTGATCTGATGATCGACTGCGCCGGGATATTTTCACAACAGGCGGCCTATCGGTTGATCGACGGCTTGCGCGACGTGAAGATGTTGTTTGTCGAAGAGCCGGTCAACGCGGACTCGTCGCGCGGGCTGATCGAACTACGAAAAGCCTTTCCCGACATACGGATTGCAGCAGGCGAGCGACTTGTCACCCGTTGGCAGTTCCGCGAGTGGCTTGAACAAGGCGCGGTCGATGTGATTCAAGCCGATATCTCGCACTGTGGCGGCATTGGCGAACTGCTGCGTATCGCTTCGTTCGCTGAAACCTACGGCGTGCAAGTCGCTCCGCACAATCCCTACGGTCCGGTTGCGTTGGCTGCCAGTGCCCATGCCTGCG
>JAADGV010000109.1 GCA_013152205.1 Planctomycetota bacterium | reverse complement strand
AAATGTAGATTCGAGCATCCTTGCCCTCCATAAATGACACGGCAAAGATACTTAACCAGCGAGAAATCGGCAAGCGCAACTGTAGTACTAGAGCAGTTCCTTCAATTATGTAGCCACAGAGTTCACAGAGAACACCGAGAGAAGGTTATTCGCTCGGTATTTTCTCTGAGACCTCGGTGTGCTCTGTGGCTATGTTTTTATAAGAAATACTCTAGCCGCTCGGCAGTTCCTATTCTCTGTAAATCATCAATCTATGAAAAATCAGGAGGCGCCCTATTTTTCGGCCTTGGCCTGCTGGATTCTTTCGGCGATTCCACGGATCGCGGGATCGTTGGGCCGAAGTTGCTGCATTTGCTGCAAGGCTTTGACGGCTTGTTGCCAGCGATGTTGCTTTTCGCAGATGAGTGCTAAGGCAAGCCAATTGTCGAATGATTCCGGAGCAAGTTGGCAGGCTTGCTGAAAGACCTCGCGAGCTTCGTCTCCCCGTTCCAATAGATAGAGCAGCATTCCGCGACGGTAAAGCGGGCGGATATTTTCAGGCATCAGCTCAAAATCGCGTTTGAGCAGTTCGGCCTCTTGCTCGCGCAACTCGCGAATACGCTCTGGGTTGCCTCTCGACTCGACTAAGATTTGAGCCAACATATCGCGAACGCCTGATAAATAGGGTTCCAAGCGAATCGCGTTTTCGAGCGACTTCTGCGCGGCTGTGGCATTGCCCCGGACACGAGCCAGGGTGGCAAGGTTTAGATGTGCGCTGGCCCGATCAAGAACCGTGGTTTGCGAGTTTTGGTATTCGTTTAAGGCCAGTTCGTAAGCATCGCGGTATTCGGGGCTGATGGCGCCTGGGGGTAGGGCGGCTAAGCGGCGAGCCGCGGTGATGCGTACTAAGCGGATTTTATCGTTGAGCAGCGGGAAAATTTCTTGTAACGAGGACGTGAGCGATTGGTCTGATATTGTCCGAAGTGCTGCGGTGCGGACCAATGGGTTTCGGTCGTCAATATATTGTCGACAAAGGCGGTCGGATTTCGGCGAGCCGTAGTTGCCGAGTAGCTCAATGGCGGTCGCGCGGATGATGTCTGGGGCCGATTGCTTTTCTAGTAGGCTGGCGATGAGTTCCAGCCCTTCGGGAGTTCCGGCGCGAGCGGCGGCGATTGCCCGGGCGAAGTGGGGGTCGTCGGGTCGTCGGTCGCCGTACCACTTTCGGATATGCTCGGCTGCCCATGCTGGCGACTCTTCTGGTTTGGTGTGGCAGTTGTTGCAGGCATTGGGCGTGCCGAGTTCGACGGTTAGGTCGGGGCGTGGGATGCGAAGGCTATGGTCTCGGCGGCCATCGATTTCCATGTAGGTTTTCGAGGGCATGTGGCATTCGACACATTGGGTGGCCTTGGCATCGGTGTGATGATGATGCGTCGGCGAATCGTACTTGCCCGGCAGGTGGCATTGGGTGCAGAGTTGATTGCCCTTGAACTTCAGTTCCAGCGAATGGGGGTTATGACAATCGGTACAGCGAACGTCCTTGGAGTACATTTTGCTCTGCAAGAACGATCCATAGACATAGACTTCGTCGAGGATTTGCCCATCGTCGTGATAAAGTCCCTCGCGGATAAGCGAAGGATCGAACGCATCGGCAAAATGCTCGCTGCGGGTATGCCCCGGATGAATCGGCGAGCGTCGGGAATGGCAAGGGGCGCAGGTTTCGATCTGTTGGTTCGGGGTTCCGCCCTTGAGCGTAGTCAATCCGTAGCCGTGGTGACGGTCCCAAAACAAGGAGTTGCTCTCAGCCAACTCGACATGCAGACTGCCAGGGCCGTGACAGGTTTCGCAACTGACGTCGATTTCGGAGAAGGTGGTGTGATAGGTGTTGGTGGCTAGGTCGTAATTTTTTTGCAGATTGGTCGAGTGGCATTCGGCGCACATCGTATTCCAGTTTTGTGCCAAGCCAGTCCAATGCAACGGGTCGCCGGGCTCGAGGCGTTGGTCTTGCTCGTCCGGCGGCGCAACATAAAACCACTCATTTTTCTCGGTGTCCCACGAAACACGTAGCACCTGTACGCGACCATCGGGGAATTCGATCATATATTGTTGTAGTGGACGTACCCCAAACGTGTACTTGATTTCGAAATCTTGCAGCTTGCCATCCGGGCCCTCGGCGTTCACATAAAACTGCTTGCCTTTGCGAAAGAACCGCGTGTCGAGGCCCAGCCGAGTGAATGTGGCGTCTTTGAAGTCACCCAGCACCGACTCGTCGGTGGCTATTTCCATCGCCCGATCGTGATCAGAGCCATGCCACGACTTCTGTTCGGCTTCATGGCAACGGGCGCAGGATTCGCGACCAACATAAGTTGCTTTTGCATCAGCTGGAATTGATACATACCAGTCGACCGAGGCCCCCATCAGAAACAGGGCCAGCAGAGAGCCCAACACTATCTTATAGGTTCGACCTGAACAAAGTTGCTTGGCCATTGGGCAATACGGAGACAAAGAAAGAGGGAAGGGGGTCGCTAAAATTGAAGATAAAGGCGAATGGTTCTTTCGTAGCAACGCCTTGCCAAAAATTTGTTCCTCTATTATTACTCAAAGTGAAAAGGGTTGAACCACGAATGACGCGAATTTACACGAATAGAGTCGGAATTTGGCTCGAAATCCCTTTCCGAGATGTGTCTGAATTGGGTTATTTTAGGGCCTGACTAGACCTTAATTATTCGTGCTATTCGTATGATTCGTGGTTGGTTGTTTTCAGTTTGAGTATTATTACTATGCCATTATGCAGAAAGTGAATAGCGGTATCTAGTGCTGCTATAACTGTTGCTACTGGCTGCGACTTTCGCCGTTGTTCCGCTCAATGGCAACGACTAGAAATGCGTAGACCGGGTAAGTATAATCTGGGGTTTACCGTCATCGCAAATTGTTGAGCAATTGCTTGCTGGCGGATTGTCTTATTTTCACAATCAACCTAACGATGAGTTTAACCTACGTATGAATAGATATCGTAACCGTGGATGGCTTGGGTGTGGGCGTTTTTTCGCAATTTGTCTTGGTTGTTCGGCTTGGCAAGCCGCAGTCGCCTCGGCAGCAGAAAATCAAGCTGGCAAGATCAGCCTTCCCGAAGGATTTCGTGCTGAGTTGGTGTACAAGGTTCCCATGGAAGAGCAAGGCTCGTGGGTGAGCCTGACGGTCGACGATCGCGGTCGGCTCATCGCATCCGACCAATACGGCGCACTTTACCGAATAGAACCCTCCGCCATCGGTGGCGATCCGAGTGAAACCAAGGTCGAACGAATCGATGTCGATTTAGGCGGTGCCCAAGGCTTGCTTTTTCATGACGGCGCGCTTTATGTCGTGGTGAGTACCGGCGAGAATGGAGGCCTCTATCGGGTAACAGACACGAATAACGACGATCAGTTTGATAAGGTTGAGCAACTTTTTCCGCTGCATGGCGCTGGCGAGCATGGTCCGCACGCGATTATTTTGGCACCAGACGGAAAATCCCTTTACCTATGTGCCGGCAACCATACCAAGCTTCCAGAGCTTGCCAAATCTCGCGTACCACAACATTGGGGCGAGGATCAATTGCTGCCACGGATTGAAGATCCGGGCGGCCATGCCGTTGGCAAGCTGGCTCCGGCCGGTTGGGTATGTAAATTAGACTTCGATGGAAAAAATCTCGAACTCATCAGCGCTGGCTATCGCAATGAATACGACATCGCCTTCAACACCGATGGCGAGCTTTTTACTTTCGACGCCGACATGGAATGGGACGTTGGTGCGCCTTGGTATCGGCCCACCCGCGTTTGCCATGTGTTAAGCGGTAGCGACTATGGTTGGCGCAGTGGCAACGCAAAATGGCCCACCTACTTTCCTGAAACGCTACCTCCGGTTGTCGACATCGGGCCGGGTTCTCCCACGGGAATTTGCTTCGGCGCAGGCTCGAATTTCCCGAAGCATTATCAAAAGGCACTGCTGATTGGCGATTGGAGCTACGGGAAAATCTATGCCGTGAATTTGCGACCGAATGGGGCATCGTATACGGGCACGTTCGAGACGTTTGCCATGGGACAACCGATGGCAGTGACCGACATGTTGGTGCGACCGCAAGATGGTGCCCTGTACTTTGCCGTCGGGGGTCGTCGTTCGGAGTCGGCCCTCTATCGAATTGTGTATGACGGCCAAGACCGTCCTGCCCCCGAGGGTTGGTCTGTTTCTGAATCGGAAGTAGCAGCGGGCAAGAAAGCACGCGAAATTCGCCGTCACCTGGAGACGCTGCACACCCTTTCGGCGCCGGAAGCGGTCGAGCGGATTTGGCCTCACCTAGCAAGCGAGGACCGTTTTATTCGCAGCGCCGCTCGCATTGCCCTAGAGTTCCAGCCCGCCGATTTGTGGCGAGAGCGTGCGCTCGCCGAAAGCAATGCAAATGTGCGACTCGCTGCTCTGCTGGCTTTAGTGCGTTCGGCGCCCCAAGGTGCAGCAACCGACTTGATCTCCTCGCTTACTTCTCTAACCTGGGAATCGTTGACTACCGAGCAGCAGCTCGAGTTGTTGCGTATCGCTGAGCTTGTGTTGATTCGTTCAGAGAAGGTCGCAGCAGACGCTCAAGAGCGATTGGCCGGCTATCTCTTGCCGAAATTTCCGTCCAAAGATCATCGCCAAAACCGCGAGTTGATCAAGTTGCTTGTACGGCTTGAGGTTCCACAAGCCGTTCCACAACTACTAAAGCAACTTCGTCTTGCAGTCACGCCGAAGCATCAGATCGACTACGCGTTGGCGCTCAGTGTTGCCAAGCGAGGCTGGACGCTTGAGGGCAGAAAACAATATTTTGAATGGCTGCAGTCGATGACCGATAGCAAGGGGGGCCACTCTTATTTTGGCTACCTCAAACGGGCTCGCGATCGTTTCATAGCGACGTTTTCCGACGCTGAGAAGAAAGCATTGAAGACAGAGATAACTGCCCCATTCGTGGCAACTGCTTACCAACCCGTCGCGGAGATGCGGCCGTTGGTTAAAAAATGGAAACTCGAAGAGGTTGTTAATCTGGCAAAGAACGATAGCAAGCCACACGATTTCACTAACGGACGTCGTTTGTTCTCAATTGCCCAATGCAGCAACTGTCATCGGATTGCAGGAGAGGGTTCGTCCATTGGGCCAGACCTAACCGGTGCCGGACGTCGCCTGAGCCAAGCCGATCTGCTACGTGCGATCGTCGAGCCTAGCCATCAGGTTTCTGACCAATATCAGCAGATGGTATTTGAGACCAACGGTCGAGTCATTGTGGGTCGGATTTTGAACCTTAGTGGCGACAACATTCACGTTAGCACGAATATGGCGGATCCAGACAATAATACGGTGATCAAACGCGATGAAATTGACGACCAATATCCTTCGGACATTTCAGTAATGCCAATGGGTCTGCTCGACACGCTCGACGGCTCCGAGATTCTCGATATCCTGACGTACCTTCGCGCCGGAGGCGAAGCAAGCCACGAGCTGTATAAGTCAGTCCAGTAACGTCACCGCCCCACTTGCCAAGACGGCCAAGGTGAGTAGGCTGTAGAGGTTGAAACGTCGCCAGCACCCCGCTGGCGATGCCTTTTGGCGGAGTAGCTCAGTTGGTTAGAGCAGCGGAATCATAATCCGCGTGTCGGGGGTTCGAATCCCTCCTCCGCTACTTTGTCGACCCTGCCAAATTCTCGAAGTGCCACAAATAGCGGGTCCACCTCAGAAATACGAAAAACAGATCTGAGATTAGCGGTTTCTTCTTTCAAAAAAGTGTGTCAAGAAAACAAGCTTTTACGGGTTTGTCTTACAGAGAACGCCGAGATAAGGGTTATGACCAGCATTAAATTTCTGTACCACCCGTTATGAAGGTAGTGGTTGTAATCGTCCTTCCAAGCCATCGTCAGCTGCCGTGCTGTGGCTAAACTTTCAAACTCCTCCAAGGCCAAGAACTCGTCGCGAAAGCGGCTGTTAAAACTTTCCGCGTAACCGTTTTTCCATGGACTGCCTGGCTCGATATAAAGTGCTTCGACGCTGACTTGGGCAAGCCAACGCCCAATCGCCTTGGCGGCAAACTCCGGGCCGTTGTCACTGCGGATATGCTGAGGCACACCTCGCATGGCAAACAACTCAGCCAACGTGTCGATCACATCCTCACTCGTAATACGCCTCGCTGTTTTCAAAGCCAAACTCTCTCGGGTATGTTCGTCAACAATGCTCAGCCACTTGAGCGGCGCACCGCCTGTCGTCTTGTCAAATACAAAGTCCCAAGCCCATACGTGATCTTTGAACTCGGCACGTCGTCGATGGCAACCGTTGGCACTCTCGCCCAAACGTCGTCGTTTTCGCTTCTTTTGAGGCACTTTCAGCCCTTCCCGACGCCACAAACGATAAACGCGTGTGGCACTCGCTGCCAAACCTTCTGCTCGTAACAAGGCCGCGATCCGACGGTAGCCGAACCTCGGTCGTTGCCGTGTGAGTTGAAACATTCGCTTCACTAGCGAACTCTCATCGTCGCGAGGATTCGCCTCGTAACGCTGACTACTGCGCGGCTGATCGATCACCTGACAGGCCCTTCGCTCGGAAACCGTGAACTTCGCTTGAAGCTTCACGGCAACCTCACGCTTCCGGGAAGGGCTTACCAGTTTCCCTCGTTAACAAACTTCAGCATCTGATTGTCGAGAGAAAGGTCTGCCACCAGTCGTTTCAGACGTTGATTCTCGTCTTCCAGTTCTTTCAGGCGTTTCGCCTCGCCCGACTTCATGCCCCCGTACTGCTTACGCCAGCGATCAAGGGCCGATTCGCTCACTTCCAAAGATTGCAGCACTGCCGCCAAGTCCTTGCCTGCGTTTAGCATCGCATCCGCATCACGCAACTTACGCACAATC
>JAADGV010000116.1 GCA_013152205.1 Planctomycetota bacterium | reverse complement strand
CGTTCGATAGTTTTCCATCCCCCCAGTATAAGATCCTAAAGGTTTCGCCTAAAGGCGAGGGTTTTATACCCATCGCAAGGACAATAAAATCATGCTTCGGCAACGCGAAAACAAAAATACCGGGAAATTCCAGTGGAAATGGCGCTGCTATTCTTGCGAAATTCAGAAAAAGAAGTTTGATACTCTGATTGGTCTGGTTCGTCTGTTCGTTGATTGTTCGCCAGTGGCAGCTTTTAACAAATTAGTTGACGTGGCGAGAAAACCGGCAGCACAAATGAATAAGATAGTGCCATTCCCCGACATCGGTCAGTACAGACATCGCGCTCTAATTGATATTCCGCCCCATTATTTATGGTGGGTCTACGAGAAAGAAAGTTTTCTACCGGAGAAATTCAGGGATTTATTACAAGACTTCTTGTTCTCAGACACCTCTCAGAGCCTCAAATCCCCACCCTAAGACGTTCAAATGATGAATAGGTAATTCTTGACGTTCAGCCCCAACGATTAGATTTTTACCTTTTGAATCTATCATTCGCCCCACATAGAAATTCTTTATTCTGTTCTGGTGTTCGTTCCTAAAGATTAAAAAAACCCGAAAAATTCTTTCGCCTTATCCAGGTTAAAAAACACCTTGCTTTATAGGGCGAAAGCCTCTTGTCAATGTGGTTCGGACTGGACAACAAATTGCATGGTTGGAGCGATGGTTTAACAAGTGGTGTGAAAAAAACGGTGTATGATGATATTGCGAGTTCAACTCTCTTATAAAGCCGAACGTTCAAGAATCCATCACACTTAACCGTGTTGGTTGCCGCTCGAAATCTGTACGGGTTGGGGCGGATTGAAGGTCTTTCCGCCATAAGGAAGTCTTTGATTAAATATCGGTAAACGTTCTTTAAGATGGGTTAAGGGAAGATAGGCTTATGAAAAATCAGGTAAGAAAAACTAAGGCGAGTAAGAACAACTAACAGTAGATGAACTATCAATATGTAATGATGGTCAATAATAATTCTATGGAGAAAAGATCAATGAAAACGTTAAAGAAAACGTTAAAGAAAACTAAATCAGTTAATGAGCAACTAGCAGAGATAACCAAAAAAAAGCTTCAGACGGTCAAGAAATTGCACGCTTGTTTAGAGGAAATCAACATCCCATCAGAAATCAAAACGAAATCTTCTGGCGGGAAATACTTGCGATTGAAATGCCCATGTAATGGCGGCTTAATCGTTGAAAAGAAAAACGGCATCTGGAAATGGAAATGCGCTGACAACGAATGTCATAAAAGGGGGCACTACGATAATCTGGCTGGCTTGGTGAGATTGTTTAAGCCAATAACTCCGTTTGAAGCTTGTAGCCTTCTCAAAAATACACTGTATACCGCCGATGGTAAGGAATTTGGCGATATGACCCTAGACTTTGGAAAGCATCGATTCAAAACGTTCGACCAAATCAATGAAATCGATTTGCAGTACCTTCTCTGGCTTTATCAAAACCCCAAGATTGTCGATGAGGAAACTCACCAAAAATTGGGGGCTTTTATCTGGGGGCAATAGAAAACACTGGCTTAGTGGTTGATGCTCGTTATTGAAACCCTAAGCTACCCCATATTCTTGAACTATGGATAGAAATCTATCTCTTCATTCTTTGAAAACCTCCCCCCATCATCCTGGTACTTTTTAATAGATTTTTGTATCCTGGGCTATGGTGTGAAACGCCTTTGGCGTATAGGACTTGCGTCCTGTGCTATCAGGCACACCAAACTTGGAACTACTGAAGTTGGTAAGTTGTACTAAGCCGTGCTGATGATCGCGAAGAGCAACTCTTCCTCCTACGTACCGACTAAGTGCTTTCGCCCCTGCTCAGTTGATATACCCCCCTCGAAAACCCCAAGAACTCCCCAATCGTCAGTGACTATTGTCTCGATAGGACTTGACAACTGTTACGATTCGCGTAGTCCGACGCCATCTGGTGTGCCCTATCAGCACACTTAAAAAACAAACGATAGCATCCCGCGTATTGTGGCAATCGGCATGGCACAACTCATCCCAACGACCTGTCAGTGCGCTCTGAAATATTTTCTAAAAACATCTTGTTCTCAACGTCGCTGACATTTAAGTGAGCGACAATTGAGCAACTTATTGATGTGTGCACAGGAACTTTACTTGGGCTCAGAATTCACTCGCTGAATCCGGCACTCCCGTTGGTCGGCCTGTCGCTTTCCTGGTGCATACCTCAATAACACTCGAGTGTTTCGTCCACCGAGACGGTGGGACTATATAGTCCGGCCCTCTGGGTCGATATCAAAAAACATAGTAAGCCGTCAGTTTGGTTTAAGACGTAACGAAACTATTGTTGAGAGAGCGGAAATGCAAAATTCTATTGTCAGGCCGACAGGCCGAGAACGCACATTTCAGGAAGACGAAATTATCGTCAGCAAGACCGACCTCAAAGGCATCATTACTTATGCCAATCAGGTGTTTGTGCGAGTTGCCGGCTACACCGAGCAAGATTTGCTGGGTCAGCCACACAACATCATTCGGCATCCGGCCATGCCGAAATGTGTTTTCAAGCTTCTTTGGGACACGATTTCGCAGGGCAACGAGATTTTTGCCTACGTCATCAACCTCTGCAAGAACGGCGACCACTACTGGGTTTTTGCCCATGTGACCCCCAGCTACGACGACGCAGGCAACCTGACCGGCTACCACTCTAGCCGTCGAAAGCCCGAGCGCGCGGCGATAGAAAAAGTTATTCCTGTCTACGAATTGCTTCTCAAGGAAGAACAATCGCACAACGATTGGCGAGAAGGGATGCAGGCAGCCACCGAACTATTGCTTTCGCATTTGGATGAAGCAGGCGTACAGTACGACGAATTTGTATTCTCGCTGTAGCGTGAACCACCGACAAGGAGTAGAAGCATGTCCCAAGCAACTCTCGATCGCCCCACCAAGGTAACAAGCAACTCTTTTCAAGACGGCAATAGCCCTTCGCAGGAAGAGCTTGACAAGCAAAAAGCTTGGCTCGAAAAGATTGCCGACGTATGCGAATTGGCCGCTCATGGCAATCTGGAGTCCAGGCTCTTGAACGTCGATATCAACGGCGACATGGCACGCGCAATCCATGGCATCAACTCGCTGCTCGACTACACCGACGCATTTGTTCGCGAAGCCAAGGCGGTGCTTGAATGTTCGGCCCAGGGGAAATTCTTTCGTCGTGTTGTGCCGCGGGGCATGTGCGGGGCTTTTCGGCAGGCATCGGAAGTCATCAATTCGGCAGCGCAAGAAATGCAGCTCAAGTCGGAAGAAATCGATCAGTCGCATGCTCTACGACTAAAAATGGCGGATGAATTTGAGTCGTCGGTGAAGGATGTGACCAAAACCGTGGTCGAAAATGCCTCGCAATTGCAAAGTACCTCCAAATCGCAAACGGAAACGGCTCAAGAAACGTCTGCCCAAGCGTCGGCAGCCATGGACGCCTCGAACCTGGCGGTTGAAAATGTTCACAATGTTGCGGAATCGACCAACCAACTGCAAGAATCCGTTTTGCGAATTGACGAGCAGGTTCAAGGGACGGCTGAGATCGTCGACCGGGCGGTTTCTGAAGCGAGCAGTGCCAAAAATATTATTACCGGCCTAGAACAGTCGTCTTCGAATATCGATACGGTGGTTGAAACCATCACCGCCATTTCCAAACAAACGGAACTCTTGGCTCTCAACGCAGCGATCGAGGCAGCAAGGGCTGGCGAGGCGGGACGCGGCTTTGCCGTCGTTGCGACCGAGGTTCTTAAACTGGCAGAAAAAACACGCTGTGCGACTCAAAATGCCAAACAGGAAATCGGCAGCGTTCAGACCGCCACGAAAGATACGGTCGTGGCAATCGACCGATTCAGCAAAACAGTTAGTCAGCTGAATGAAACCACAAAATCGATCGCAGATTCGGTGAGCGATCAGCGCCGCGCAACGACGGTTATCAATAGCAATGTCACCGAAGTAGCAAATCGTATTGAGGATGTCACCGAAAATATCCGGCAAGCTTCGTCGGCTGCGTCGGAGACCGAACATTCGGCTGACACCATGCTTAGCTCGGCAAATGAGCTTACGAATCAGGCCACAACGCTCTCAGATAGCGTCGAGCAGTTCTTGCTGAATATTCGCTCCGAGTAATAGCCTGTGTCTGTTGAGCTGTTGTTTGGCGATGGTTTGCACGCACCGTTCCCTCAGGAAACTAGCTGAAAACAGGGGCTAGATTCGGCGCGGCACCATCCGCTACAATGCGGTGCTACCGTTTGGCTCCCTTAGCTCAATTGGCAGAGCAATTGACTCTTAATCAATAGGTTGAAGGTTCGATTCCTTCAGGGAGCACTCGCCAAAATGCTTGGCCATGATTTCCTGTGAGATGGTTGAAAAACGGCCTGCGGTGAGTTCGTGGGGTGCATCTTGCACAGGTACACGGGGGTTCTATGGCATCAAGCTCATCTACCAAGATCACGCGGCGAGAATTATTGGCGAATTCGGCTCTCGGCGGATTTGCAGCGGCGGCGTTAGGGACTTTGCCGGCAGTTGCCGCTGTGCCTGACGAAACTTATCGAGCTAGCGGCAAGCGTGTGCGGCAGTCGGTGATGGCTTGGTGTTTTAATCCGCTGCCGATGGAAACGCTCATCCCAGCCTGCGCGAAGATGGGCCTTGCAGCGATCGAAGGTATCGCCCCGAAATTTTATCCGCTGATGAAAGAGCATGGGCTGGGTGTTTCGCTATGCGGGAGCCACGGGTTTCGGCGAGGGCCTGTCAGCCCAGACAACCGCGCGTTTTGTGTTGCGAAGTTGCGCGAGAGTATCGATTTGGCCGTTGAGTGGAACGTGCAGAATGTGATTACATTTACCGGCATGCGCGAAAAAGGAATCAGCGACGCGGCAAGCATCCGTAACTGTGTGGAATGTTGGAAAGAGGTGATCGACTACGCCGAACAGAAGGAAGTGAATCTTGCGCTGGAGCAACTCAATAGCCGCGACGATTCGCATCCGATGAAAGGGCACCCTGGCTATTTCGGCGACGATATTGATCTTTGCGTCGATCTGATACGTCAGGTCGATTCGCCGCGGATGAAGCTGCTGTTCGACATCTACCACGTACAGATTATGAACGGCGACGTGACGCGACGGTTTCGGCAATATCACGAGCTAATCTCGCACGTACACACGGCAGGCGTGCCAGGCCGTGGCGAGCTGGACGAAACGCAGGAGCTAAACTACCCCGCCATTATTCGTGCTATTCACGAAACCGGCTACGATGGTTACATCACCCAAGAGTTCATCCCCACCTGGGAAGACAAGCTGGCTTCGCTACGGCACGGGGTGTCGGTTTGCGATATTTAAGTGTTTGGTAGTTCATCGGTCGCGTAACCATCAATAGAACTTGCCTTTTGCGTGAATCCACCTTTCGTATTCGCGCCATTCTGGGATAACTATTGAACTACGCCCTCCTTTCAACACCTGGGAAACTCGACTCATGCGTCACGGTCTCGCCTTCCTGCTTGGATGTATTTCTCTTGTCATGTTTTCTGCGGCTCAGGCTGCCGAGCCAATCGATATTGCTTCGCGCCGCGAGCTGCTTGTCGATCGGGCACTGATCGATTCGCTGCCTGCACCGGCTCGGCTCAAACTACATCACCCCACTCCCCGCGAGGTGGCGATCACCTTCGACCAACCTTGGGAAGGCGGCGCTAGCAGTTATCCCACCGTTTTCAAAGACGGCGATATCTATCGTATGTACTATCGGGGCCACCGATATTTGATCGATGAACCGCCGCTCCGACAGGCACAATCCGAAGTGGTCTGCTACGCCGAAAGCACCGATGGCATCCACTGGAAGAGGCCGAATCTCGGACTTTATAAATGGCTGGGCTCCGATGAAAATAACATCATCTGGATGGGAACGCCCGAGGCCCACAACTTTGCGCCGTTCATCGATACCAATCCTAGCTGCTCGCCCGAGCAGCGTTACAAAGCGATTGCCGGAACCAGCGCCAGCAAAGGCCTGTGGACCTTTCAATCAGCCGACGGCATTCATTGGAAACGCCTCAGCGATGGGCCCGTTGTGACCAAAGGCGCCTTCGATTCTCATAACACCGTTTTTTGGGATGCGCGGCACAAACGCTATTCCATGTACGTCCGCTACTTCAGCGAAGGAAAATTCAGCGGACTTCGACTCATTGGCCTCGCACACTCCAAAGATTTCAAGACGTGGACCGACCCGATCAGTATCGAGTACCCCAACTCCCCGCCACAGCAGATGTATACCAACCAGATACTTCCTTACTATCGTGCACCGCACTTCCTCTTTGGCTTTCCTACCCGCTATGTTGCGAAGCCACTTTCCAAACACGTTCAGCAACTTCCGCCCGTCGACCTACGCGCCAAATTGATCAACGTCGATCAACGTGTCGGCACCGATCTTTCCGACGGGATCTTTATGTCGAGTCGAGACGGTTTTTCGTTCAATCGTTGGGACGAGGCCTTTCTCCGCCCCGGTCCCGAGGCCGAAGGTCGTTGGATCTACGGCGATAACTATCAGAGCTACGGTCTCTTTGAAACGAAATCCAAAGTCCCGGGCCTTCCCAACGAAATCTCCATGTTTTTCGACGAAGGAGCTTGGATCGACGACGCCCGTTGCCTCCGCCGTTACTCCATCCGGCTCGATGGCTTCGTTTCGCTCAACGCACCTTACGCGGGCGGGCAGATGACGACCAAGCCCCTGACATTTACCGGGTCGCAGCTCTCGGTGAATTACGCCACCTCGGCAGCCGGAACCCTGAAAGTTGAAATCCGCAACGCCGACGGTTCTCCAATTCCAGGTTTTACGCTCGAAGATTCTGAAGAACTCTTTGGCGACTCGACTTCGCAAACCGTCAGTTGGGCAGCTGGCTCTGACGTCAGTTCGCTAGCAGGCAAACCAATCCGCCTTCATATCGAGCTAAAAGACGGTGACCTCTACTCCTTCCAGTTCACTGATCCCGGGAAACCGTGATAGCTGAATGAGAGTAATACTTCAGCAGCGCGAAGCAAAATAGAACGCGGTTAAACGCTGACTTGACGGGTTGCCGCAGTTTACTAGGTGATTCTGGTCAACTATCTCTTTCATATGAAATTCAGACAACCAACCGGTTGTCTGATCTCTGAAGAGCCAAGGTAAAACCCTAAAAAAATGGTTCGTCTACTTTGCATGTGCCGGCTATAACAATTTTTCAGCCAGGCTGTCGTTGCCGGATTTCTAAAGCGTATGAGCCGAGATGTCTCTCGCGGCTGCACCAAGCTACATTCCTTAGGGCATCGAAATTACCTTGTGCTATGCGCACTTGTTAGTCTTGAATTTGGTTTTCCGGTAATGCCCCCAGGCAATACTCTGCGAGATCTCACGATGGACTTCCGCAAAATCACCAAGAAACTGACGCCAAGTACTAATAAAATACCTGACGACAGTCTCTTGCATCTGGCTGCCGAAGCAAGTGCGGATAGCTTAATCGTTACCGACTCGTCAGGTACCATCAGCTACGTAAATCCCGCTTTCACCAAAGTAACGGGCTGGTTGGTGGAAGATGCCATCGGCCAAAATACGCGTATCTTGAAAAGTGGATTGACACCCAAAGAAGTTTACAAGGATATGTGGCGAACGATCAGCGCAGGGCGAACGTGGACCGGTAGAGTTCTTAATCGTCGTCATGCAGCGTCTGCCGATGCTCCGCCAATTTTTGGGATTTCAGGCAAGAACACAAGCAAGCTTTATTGGGCTTCGATCACGATCTCTCCGATGGTCGACAAGCACGGAGACATTGTTGCTTATGTGTCCATACAGCGAGACATTACCGAAAAAGTCAATCGCGAGGAACGTGAGCGACTAGATCGAGATCAAACCACCGCTCGTGCAGCAATCGCAAGTGTGCTGCAAGAACATAAGGATCTAAAAGACCGGTTGCGTGAGTCGATTGCCTATTTGCTCGAAGTGGACGGCTTAGAAAGTCAAAAGAAAGGTGGTATCTTCTTGGCGGTGGACGGCGAAGAGGAACTTGAGCTTTTCGTCACCGAGGGTAATTTCACCGATGAGTTTCTTCAGGAAATACGACAGAGCGAGTTAGGTTCCTGTCGTTGTAGCCGAGTAGCCCAATCAGGCGAGACACTTTTTTCGGACGATTGTTTTTGGAATCCACGGCATGAGCAGCCACTCGACAGAATGACGGCTCAAGGCCACTATATCGTCCCTCTTCGGGATGGCGGCGAGACTCTTGGCGTCTTGTTTTTGAGTACTGCTCCCAACCTTCCGTACGATGAAAATCGCATCGATTTTCTGAAGTCCGTAGGTGAATTGATCGGGCTGGCAATTGCCAATGATCGCTTGAGCCAAAAATTGCTAGACGCTCGCCAGCAGGCCGATGTGGCGAACCAGGCGAAAAGCGCCTTTCTTGCGAACATGAGCCACGAAATTCGTACCCCTCTTAGCGGGGTTCTTGGGTTTGCTGAACTATTACAAAGCCACTGGCCTGAAATCAAGGATGAAGACCGGCAGAAACATTTGGACACGATTGCCCGCAGTGGGAAGCATCTCCTTACGCTGGTGAACGATGTGCTTGATCTCTCGAAAATTGAAGCGGGAGAGGTCGAAGTCGATCAAGAGACTAGTTCCCCACAACGTGTCCTCTCCGAAGTGGTATCGATGTTACGTGTCCGGGCGCTCGAGAAAGGGTTGCGGCTGGAGTCTCAATGGGAAGGCAATATTCCGGAAACGATCCACACCGACCCAGCTCGATTGCGGCAAATTCTGGTTAACCTAGTCGGTAATGCGATTAAATTCACCAGCTCAGGCGAGGTCCGCATTGTCGCAAGCTTGAATGGCAATCAAGATACACCTCAACTAGTTATCAAAGTAATAGACTCAGGGATTGGCGTTGCTGAGGATAAACTCGAATCGATTTTCCAGCCTTTTGTGCAGGCTGATAACAGTGTGACTCGCCGCTTTGGGGGGACCGGTTTGGGGCTAGCAATTAGCCGCAAGTTGGCCAGGGCGTTGGGTGGCGATATTTCGGCTACCAGCGCAGCGGGTACAGGCAGCGTGTTCCAATTGACCGTCGATACGGGTCCGCTGGACGGTGTTGTCATGAATTCCAGTTCTTCGTTCGCCGCCGGTTCGGCAGAGGTTTCGAGCAAGAGCAACGAAGAACCCATCACATTGCCACCGTCGCGAATACTTCTGGTGGAAGACGGCGATACCAACCGCAAGCTGATTCAACTGATCCTCCGCCGAGCTGGCGCCCATGTCACCTCCGCAGAAAACGGGCAGATCGGTGTCGAGTTGGCTACCGCGCAGCCATTTGACTTGATACTTATGGATATGCAAATGCCGGTCATGGACGGTTACGCAGCAACGCAAACACTGCGAGCAAAAGGCATCACTTTGCCGATTATTGCGTTGACAGCCCATGCAATGAAAGGCGATGCAGACAAATGTCTGGTGGCCGGATGCTCGGGTTTTTTGACCAAGCCGATCGAGGCTGATGTGTTGATTCACGCGGTAGCCGGAGCACTGGAAAACCCCTCCACGTCGCAGGCAGAGACGGATTCAAACTTTGCGTGTAGCATCAGCTAGAGCATTTTTTTTCTGTTCGCAAGAGTGTTCTGTGGGAGGGTGTCGTGGCCGACACCGCTAACGAATCCACTTTGGGCTACGTGACTCTTGAGAACGTAAATTGGTAAGTTGCTTTTGCTACTAGAATCCCTGATTAACCCAGGAAATTTTATTGATATGCTTTCAAGATGCTTGAGAAGGTTGCCGTTTGTGCCGATGCTCCTGGTGTTTTCCGTCGTAGTCTTGTTGTGTACAACTGCGACGGGTTATGCAAGCGCCAACGAAGGTGGACGTCCCAACATCATCTTTGTTCTTGCCGACGACCTGGGGTGGACCGATCTTACTTGTATGGGAAGCAGGTACTACGAGACGCCCCATATCGATCGGCTAGCAGAGCAAGGTCTCAAGTTTTCTAACTACACGGTTTGTCAAAATTGTGCGCCGACGCGAGCCGCTCTCATGAGTGGCCAGTATGCGCCGCGTACTGGCGTCTATACGGTTGGCTCGCTCGCACGCGGCAAAGAGACAGACCGAAAAATGGAACTGCCAAAAAATGTTACTCGGCTGCCGTTGAAGAAAATTATCGTCGCGCAAACATTGCAACGGGCCGGCTATGTGACCGGGATGTTTGGTAAGTGGCATTTGGGAAACAAAGAAGTCGATCATCCTTCGCAGCGAGGGTTTGATGAAGCGATTGTCTCAAAACGCGGACATTTCGAGTTCCGGACGTTTCCCAAAGTAAGCGTTCCTAAGGGGCAGTACTTGGCAGATTTCTTAACCGATCGAGCAATCGATTTTATCGACCGTCATCAGAAGCGGCCGTTCTTCCTGTATTTGCCGAATTTTGCGGTCCATACTCCAATTCAGGCGAAGGAGACTTTGATCGCCAAATATCGAGACAAGGAGCCGGTAGGCGGACACAACGATCCCGTCTATGCGGCGATGATTAACAGTGTCGACGATAGTGTTGGGCGAATCATGGACAAGCTCGAGGAGCTTGGCATAGCCGACAATACCATTTTGATATTCACGTCCGACAACGGTGGACTTGGTGGCTATGAGGTGCCTGGCTCGGATAACACAAAAGGGATTACGGATAACGCCCCCTTGCGAGGCGGAAAAGGAACGCTCTACGAAGGCGGGGTGCGCGTGCCCTTGATTATTCGCTGGCCAAAAGTAATCGCCGCTGGTGGCACATGCGATGAACCTGCGGTTCATGTTGATATGTACCCAACATTTGTGGAGCTAGCTAAGGCGGAAGTTCCTGACGCCTACACGCTGGATGGGGTGAGTTTGGCGCCCTTGCTTCGGTCTCCTCTGCAATCGCTTGATCGAGAGGCGATTTATGCCCACTTCCCAGGCTACTTGCAGTCTTACATCAAGGAAGCGGTGTGGCGCACCACACCGGTCTCTACCATTCGCGTGGGAAATTGGAAGTTGATGGAGTTCTTCGAGGACGATCACTTAGAACTCTACAATTTAGCAGAGGATTTGGGCGAGCGAAAAAATCTTGTCGACCAAGAACCTGAACGCACGCGGGAACTGCACGAAAAGCTTGTAGCTTGGCGAAAAAACACGGGGGCGGCCATGCCTCGTCGAAAGGCTATGACTGCCGAGTAGCGGCGGAACGTAGCTTTCTCGTCATGGTGGTTTACTCCCACACAGGTTCATCGGTGCGTATTACGCATCTGCCGACTCAATTGCGTTACGCAGGAATCACTTTCAGACGTCAAGAAATCAGATAACAACCTCAACGTAGTCGCCAACTGCGATTTCTCGAACAGCAGTCTGGATGTCATCAACACGTTGTTGTATTCGGGGCCAAGAGGTGGACAGCAATACGAGTATCGCTAATTCCCGGTCGGACAAATTCTGCTGATGTCTCAAGTTTCGATCCGTCGTGATCAGCACTTCATAGCTACGCTGCTCAGCTGCGTTCAATAATTCTCCATTCTGCAGTTGCGACCAACCGAGTTCATAGGCCGTATCAATCTCGTGCCCCGGGAGATGGCCACGAAGCGGCACCGGTGTACCTTGGTCAAAGAGAATCTTCATTACTTCGAGCTCCCCGCGGCAGCTAGCATTTCGTACTCAAGCACAGACTCAACCTGAGATCGCTTAACGCCAGGGAAATAGCTGAGGAAGTCGTCAATCGAAGAGCCATCTTTAAGGTTCTCGAATAAGGCTGCAACTGGCACGCGAGTGTCTCGAAACACCCAGACACCGCTCACCTTTTCGGCGCTGCGTTCCACCGCATCACAATTCTCCCAATTTCCCATATCAATCTCCCTTTTTGATCCTGACCACTGAAATTCAGTATATCCGAATTTCTTAGGCGAGACACAAGGCTGCTGGACCACCCTTTTGCCCATTACCAGCAAGTTCAGCAGCAGTTGCGTAGATATTTGAGGGCGGTATACTGAGCGGTTTGCCCGAAACTCACTCTCGGGTCTCCAATTCAAGACGACTGCAATTTCGACGAGGACCAAAGCAATGGCCCGGCAATGTGACGTATGTGGCAAGGGTGCCCAAATGGGTAATTCTGTAGCAATCCGTGGTAAAAAGAAGTATCTGGGCGGGGTCGGTACGAAAATTACCGGCATCACTCGACGTAAATTCAAACCGAATTTGCAACGGGTTCATGTCTCGACGGCCAATGGCACCCATAAATCGATCAATGCCTGTACCCAGTGCATCCGCTCGGGCCGGGTCACGAAGGTCGTTCGTGCCGCTCCGTTCCAAATCCCCAAAGAAGCAGCCAAAGCCAAATAGGCCTAAGACGGCTGAGTTGCCCAACCGCTCGCCGGCTTAATGACTACTTCAGCCGCCCTGCCCTCTGAGACTGGTGCCCTTGTGCAGGGATAGTTCGTACACTGAAAACGCTATGGCCATTACTCGCGCCGACATTGAAAAAGTTTCGCTGTTGGCACGTCTCCAACTGACCGATGCCGAGGTTGAAACGCTGACCAGCGAACTCGGGCAAATTGTCGCTTACGTCGACCAGTTGAGCGAAGTCGACACCGAGGGGGTGGCTCCTATGGCCCACGCCGTAGAGGTAAACAATGTTTTCGCCTCGGATGAGGTGAAAGCTAGCCTTCCTCGCGAACAGGCCTTAGCAAACGCTCCCAGCCACAACGAACGAGGCTACCTCGTGCCGCCCGTCTTGGGTGGATGAATTACGAGGTTTGTCCATGTCGCTAGTCGAACATTCTGCCTGCGAACTTCTTGAGTTGCTTGCCAAGGGCGATGCCACTTCGGTCGAGATTACCCGAGCCTATCTCGACCGGATCGAGGCTCACGACAAGCAAATCGGCGCTTTCTTGCATGTCGATGCAGACGCGGCACTAAAACAGGCGGCTGAAGTTGACCGACGTCGGCAAGCGGGCGAAGCTCTTGGCAAGCTTGCCGGAATGCCTGTTGCGGTGAAAGACCTACTTTGCGACCGCGACGCTCCGACGACCTGTGCTTCGCAGATGCTCAAAGCGTTTCGACCACCTTACGACTCGACCGTCGTGGCAAAACTAAAGGCGGCTGACGCGGTCCTGATTGGGCGGACCAACATGGACGAGTTTGCCATGGGCGGCTCGACTGAGAATTCTTCCTTTCAATTGACGCGTAACCCCTGGGACCACGATCGAGTGCCCGGCGGATCGAGCGGCGGAGCGGCAGCTTGCGTGGCTGCCGACATGGCTCCTCTTTCGGTGGGGACCGATACGGGTGGTTCGATTCGCCAGCCAGCCGGGCTGTGCGGTGTGGTCGGGCTGAAACCAACCTACGGCCGGGTGAGTCGATTTGGCCTAGTGGCATTCGCCAGCAGTCTGGATCAAGTGGGGCCCTTGGCACGCTCGACCAAAGATGCTGCGTTGCTTTTAGAAGTACTCGCAGGGCACGACCCGCAAGATGCCACCTCCCTTGATACCGAGGTGCCCCAATACTCGACCTCGATAGATCGGCCGCTCGAAGGTTTGCGGTTAGGCGTGGTTCGAGAACATTTTGCCGAAGGTTTAGACGGTGAGGTCGAAACAGCCGTGCGCGACGCGATCGGAGTTTATCAATCGCTTGGTGCAACGGTCAAAGAAATCTCGCTCCCCCACAGCAAGTATGCGGTCGCTACGTACTATGTGATTGCCCCCAGCGAAGCTTCGAGTAATCTGGCTCGCTTTGATGGTGTACACTATGGGCATCGGACCGACCGAGCTGCCTTGCTCGAAGAGCTAGCCGCCGAAAGAAAACAGCTAGAAGCAGCCGGCGACCAAGCCGCCATCGACGCTTTGGATAGTTCGCTAGTACGGATGTACCGCAAGAGCCGAGCGGAAGGATTTGGTAGCGAAGTGAAACGCCGCATCATGCTCGGCGCTTATGCGTTGAGCGCCGGCTACTACGACGCCTACTACCTCAAAGCCCTCAAGGTACGTCGACTGATTCGCCAGGACTTCGACGCAGCGTTTGAAGAAGTCGACCTCATTGCCGGCCCCGTGACCGCCCAGCCAGCCTTTAAGATTGGCGAGATGGCAGACGATCCGCTGGCAATGTACTTGGTCGACCTCTACACCGTCAGCGCCAATCTCGCAGGTTTGCCAGGCATCAGTGTGCCCTGTGGAATCAGCAGCACCGGTTTACCCATCGGCTTACAACTGCAAGCACGGCCACTTGCAGAAGAAACCCTGTTGCGTGGTGCCCATATGTTTGAACAAGCAACAGATTGGAGTAACGGTCGGCCTCCAGCCCAGAAGAAACTAAGACTGCCCGCGAATCACGCTAATAAACGCGAATAAAGGCAGGAGTTATCCACCCCGATAGTTGCTTTAGGTATGAAAAGGAACTAGAAGATGACGGAATTGATTCTGAAAGACGAGAGTTATCAGATCATCGGGGCATGTTTCGAGGTGTACAACGAACTAGGCTGTGGTTTTCTGGAGGCTGTTTATCAAGAATGCTTAGAAGTTGAGTTTACAGAGCGAGGCATACCATTTCGTTCAAAGCACCGATTGACAATCAATTACAAAACACATCCGATTCAAAAACATTATGAAGCTGATTTTTTATGTTTCGATCAAATTATCATTGAGTTGAAAGCCGTGTCTGAACTCACACCCGATCATTTGGCTCAAACACTGAATTATCTTCATGCAACCCGGTCGCCATTGGGAATCCTGGTCAACTTTGGTCAATATCCAAAACTTCAATACAAGCGAATTGCCCTGACAGAACATCGTCGCTGATCGTGATTCGCGTCTATTCGCGTGATTCGCGGGCCTAATTTATTTTTAATATGCCAAACTCCTATACCACGATTATCGGCCTTGAAGTGCATGTGCAGCTTGCTACTGATAGCAAGTTGTTCTGTGGGTGCAGTACGCAGTTTGGGGCTGAGCCGAATACGCAGACTTGCCCTGTCTGCATCGGTATGCCGGGCAGCTTGCCGGTGATGAATCGGCTGGCTTACGATCTTTCGCTCAAGACAGCTGTTGCGCTGAACTGTGAGATTCCTGAATTTACTAAGTGGGATCGCAAACAGTATTACTATCCCGATCTGCCCAAGGGCTATCAGATTAGCCAGTTCGATCTGCCGATGTCGGCCAGCGGGTATTTGGAAATCCATGATGAGAAAGATCGGTTCGAGCCCAAGCGAATCCGGATCACCCGCGCACATCTTGAGGAAGACGCCGGCAAGAGCGTCCACGACGAGCAATCCGGCACGGCAGATAGCGAAATCGATTTGAATCGCACGGGTACGCCGCTGCTAGAGATTGTTTCGGAGCCTGACATGCGTAGCTCGGACGAGGCCCGGGCGTATCTTAGCGAGCTTAAACTGTTGCTCACCTATCTCGGCGTTTCGGATTGCAATATGCAGGAAGGCAGCCTGCGTGTTGATGCCAATGTAAATCTGCATATCGACACCGACGATGGTAAAATAGCTACGCCGATTGTTGAGATTAAAAACTTGAACAGCTTTCGTGCGGTTGAACGGGCAATCGACTACGAGGCGGGGCGGCAATTCGGTATTTGGCAAGAAACTGGCCAAAAACTGGGCGAATCGCCCAAGCAAACACGCGGCTGGGACGATACGGCTGGAATTACCCGTGGCCAGCGGAGCAAAGAAGAATCGAGCGATTACCGTTATTTTCCCGACCCCGATCTGGTGCCGATTATCGTTACGCCAGGGCAAGTGCAAGAGGTCAAAGACTCGCTGATTGAATTGCCGGCTGACCTGCGTTTGCGTTTGACCAACGAACTTGGGCTTTCGGCCTACGATGCTGAGGTGTTGGTGAATCAAGGCCGCGAGGTGGTTGACTACTTCCTGAAAGTGGTTGAACTTTGTAACGACGCCAAGGCAGCTTGCAATTGGGTCACGCAAGAGATCCTTCGCGTTTTGAAGGAACGTGAAATCACGATTGGTGAATTTTCGATAACCGCAGTCGGCTTGGCAGGTCTTGTTCAAGCGATCGCAGAAAAGAAATTGCCCAAAACACGAGCGAAAGATGCCTTTGAACTGATGATGGCCGAGGGTATTGATATTGCCAATGCCATTGAGCGATTGGGCATCGAGCAGGTCGACGAATCTGAATTAGAATCGTTGTGTCAGGAGCTTTTGGACGCCAATCCAAAGATTGTTGCTGACGTGCAAAGCGGCAAACATCAGGCAGTCGGGGCACTGATCGGCCAAGCCAAAAAGAAAAACCCCAACGTCGACCCGGGGCGAGTGCGAGAGATCTGCCTAAAACTGGCCCAGCAGGGTTAGCCCAGGACAACTGCAAAGTCGGTGCGATCGACCAAAGTTTAGAAAAAGAATAACCACAGAGAACACGGAGTAGCACAGAGCGGCAAGGGCCGCAACCTTATGCGAGCTACCGCTCGGATAGCAAAAAAAGTGTGTTAAGAAAACAAGCTTTTACGGGTTTGCATACAGAGTGCCTTAAAAATAGATTTTCTCGGTGCCCTCCGTGTCCTCTGTGGTTCAAATTATTGCGGTTTATTTTGTGCAATTGTGACTTTGCAATCGTCCTGAGGGGTTAGTCAAGAACGCTTGGCGAATTGAAAAACTCTCTCTATGATGGTCGCTTGGCGTTGAGGCAGTTGGATTGGTCAGGAGCAGCGAAAAGTGGCAAACCGTATTGAAGGGCAAGTGGTAACGGTCGACTCGAACGGCAATTTGGTTACCGATATCACGCGCGATAGGCTTGTGGACGCTCCGACGGATGAGACGATCACCATCCATTGCGAAGGGCACGAAACTCATGGCATCTTTGCCACCCATGCCGAGCAACCCCCGATGACGCTGGTTGCCGTGTTCGGCTCGAACGATCAACTAGAAATCGCCATCGTTGACGACAGCGCGAAGATCATGCTTGGCGTCAATGTTGGTGCCGTAGTCAAGGTAAGTTGGTAATACGATGTCTGAACACGCCGAACTAGCCGATTGGGACCGCGACCATTTTTGGCACGCCTTCACCCAGATGGACGAGTACGAGCCGCTGATCGTCGACCATGCTGAAGGGGTCTGGTTGACCGATACCCAAGGGAATCGTTTTCTGGATGGCATCAGCAGCATGTGGTGCAATTTGCTTGGCCATCGCCACCCGGGCATCGATGCTGCCATCCGCGAGCAGCTTGATCGGGTTGCCCATAGCACGTCGCTTGGCATGAGCAACGTGCCGGCAATCGAACTAGCGAAGCGTTTAGCTGCGATCACCCCAGGCGATCTGCAACATGTGTTTTATGCCAGCGATGGCTCGTCGGCAGTTGAGATTGCCCTGAAAACGGTTTTCCAGTATTGGCAGCAATGCAAAAATCCGCGTCCTGAAAAAACTGAGTATATCGCGCTTGACCAAGCCTACCACGGCGATACCCTGGGTAGCGCCAGCGTTGGTGGCATCGAACGATTCAATGGTATCTTTGGGCCCTTGCTGTTCGATGTTACTCATCTGCCCACGCCCGACCCACGCAGATTGCCAGAAACAATCGCATCCGATCAGGCGGCAGAATACTTCTTGTCGCAACTTGAACAGGTATTGGCAGAGCGACACGAACAAATTGCAGCCGTTGTTTTGGAGCCGCTTATTCAGGCTGCGGCGGGGATGGTGTTTCATCCCCCAGGATACCTCAAAGGTGTTCGCGAATTGACGCATCGATACAACGTCTTGCTCGTCACGGATGAGATCGTGACAGGCTTTGGCCGAACGGGTCGGATGTTTGCCTGCGACCACGAAGAGATCACCCCAGACATTCTCTGTCTTGGCAAAAGCCTGAGCGGTGGCTACCTTCCGATGGCGGCGGCGATCACTCACCCGGAGATCTACTCGGCATTCCTTGGCTCTTCAACTAGTGGCCGAACGTTGTTGCATGGGCACACTTTTGGCGGCAACCCCTTGGCAGCGGCTGCCGCCTTGGCAACGCTCGACGCTCTGGAAGAGGAACAAATCCTGGCGACCTTGCCAGACAAGGCTGCGCAGTTGACTCGCCATTTGGCAAAGATCGAGCAACTTCCGCATGTTGCAGAGACACGGCAAAAAGGCTTGATCGCAGCCATTGAGTTAACCTCAACGCCGGACGGCAACCAGTCGTTTCCTGCGGAATTGCGAGTGGGTGCTCAGATTTGCAAAGAAACGCTTAGCCGTGGCGTGATGCTTCGTCCGTTGCGCGACACGCTTGTTATTATTCCGCCACTGTCGATTTCGCCCGAAGAATTAGACCTACTTAGCAACGTGTTATGCGAAAGCATCGACAAGATCACACGCCAAGTCGCCAATACCCTAACCCCCAGCCCCTAACCCCCAGTCCCTCCCCCCCCTTTATGCCCAGCCTTCGTTTCTTGCTATTGCAGATTCGCGACCGTGACGACCCGATACGTCAGCAAGAAATCGGTTGCTTTGCCAATGCGCTAGGTTGCGATCAAGGGGCGATTTCGACCTTCGACTTATTGACGGGGGGCCTGTCTGAAAAAGATCTTCAGCAAGTCGATGCTGTACTGATTGGTGGCAGTGGCAACTACTCGGCGGCGGGCAATAGCCCTTGGCTCGATCGTACGTTGGCTGGTTTACAAACCATTTACGAGCTACGCAAACCCACGTTTGCATCGTGCTGGGGATTCCAAGCCTTTGCCCGAGCTTTGGGGGGCCGCTGTCTGCACGACCCGACCCATGCCGAACTGGGCACCACCCAGTTGCAACTCACCGAGGCGGGCTGTCGGGATCCCCTGTTTGGCGAGCTGGAAAGCCCTTTTTATGGACAATCGGGGCACGAAGACCACGTCGTTGAATTGCCGCCGGGGGCAACCTTACTGGCGTCTTCGTCGCTTGTCGCGAATCAGGCGTTCCGGCTGGATGGTGCATTGATTTACTGCACGCAATTCCACCCCGAGCTTGATCTCGATTCGTTTATCGACCGAGTACGTGCCTATCCACAGTACGTCGAAAGCATCGTCGGCAAAACGGTGGAAGAATTTGCCGCCGCGTGTCACGACACGCCACAGACGCGGCAGCTATTGCCGAGGTTTGCCCGGATGGTCGCGGAGTTGAATCCCCCGTCGGCTAGTAGCTAGCCTGGGGCTTGCGGCGGCGGAATTTGTCGCCTTTGGCGGGTACCGAAGACGGGACCTTCTGCCTCTCGGGTTGGGCACGGAAATCATCCGAAACGGCTCCCGGCCCAAGTTTTATGGTACGTCGCTCTGACTTCCAACCCATCAGGCTTAAAAACTCGCCTAGGGTGATAACCTCGATACCTAGGGTGTCGGCTTCTTCACTCATTTTGCCCCAAGCCGTTCGTAAGCCGTCCTGACGATTTCCGTCGGGGTGCTTGCCAAGAATAAGGTATCGGGTGTCGACACTCATCTGTCCGACGATCGTACCGTCTTCTGCCGGCACTGCATCGACCTTGCCATTGTTGATGGCGATGACCTGCTTCAGTTCGTCCAGATCGCTACGGCCATCCTTGTCGAAATCAATCACCCCGGTAATTGCGAAGCCAACTTTCCGACCGCGATTCCAAACTTGGCTATAGACTTTGTCGCCTGCCAAAAGCGGTCGGGTTGCCAGGTCGCCGGTGATACGGGCCTCCGCCATGTGGTCGCTGAGAATCCGAGTCACCTCGATGCTGCCTTTACGCTCGGCTCCCAGGGCATCGTTTTCGTCGCCATCGTAGACACTGAAGGTTACCTGCGGACGCAACGCATCGGCCTGCCCGAGGTTGATCCAAACCGTGCCATTACGCTGATTTACCCAGCGAATTAGCCCATCGGCGGGCTGAGCAAAGGGGTCGGTGTCTGCTTGGTTGCTTTGCAAAATCTCGGTGGCATGTTCGAGTTTCGAGATCTTCTCTGTCAGAACCGTCTGCTCGGCGGTGTTCTTGGCAGTCATTTTCGTGATTTCGGAGTGTTTTTCTTCGAGGCGGGTGGCGATCGCTTGCTTCTCTTCGTTGATTTTTTTACCTTGCTCCGAAAAATCGTTCTCCCGTTTTGCGAGATCTGCCTTTGCTTTCTTCATCTCACTTTCAAATTCCGCAATTTGAGCGTTCTTCTCTTCTTCGATGGCGAGCAGACGTTCTTTCAGATGCTTAACATCTTGCTTGGCACTCGCTTCGCTCGCGGCCAGTTTTTGATTCTCTACGTAGATGTTCTCTAAAATAGTCCGATAAAAACGAGTGCTTTCATCAAAGGTACTGCCAAATCGCAACATGTCTTCGTCGAAAGATTTCTTCAACGTCTCGAAGTTATCAGCTTCTTGAAATCCCATCCATTGCTTGAACTGGTTGCCTTCGGTCACTTGCTGACGTAGTGCATTGTCGGATTCACTGGCTTTTTGTGTAGCACTTGCTGCGCGAGCTGCATCGGCTTTTCGTTGGTTGTTGACTAGTACCAACCCAACGCACAGCAGTAGGCCCACGATCGCAAGCGAAATAACTAGAATCTGTTGTAGTTGATTGTCTTTAGACGCCATGAATCTGCTCGCGGTGAGTTTAGTTGGTCCCGAAAAACGAGAGTGTCGAACGGGTAACTAGTCTATGCGTTCAAGTAGAAACTCGCGGTTGAAGGGTAGGCAAGCTTCGACAAGTGAGGATGATTAACTGCTGTGGGTGGGGCCTCGGGCACCGAGGTTCAACAGTCAGGGCAAAACAGCCTTGTGGCTGGATATAGTGTTCCGCCATATCGCCCGTCTGTCCCACCGTAGAATCGCCCTAAGTTGAGCTTAGTTGGGGGATTAGGTAGTGTCAAGAAACTGCGGTAAATGTAGCAGGAGGATTGCAAAGTCGTGCTAGCCGCGGGCGGAAGCTGCGGTTTATTCAGGTTCAACCGCGGCTTCCGCTCGCGGCTATGACAAAACCTTTGACTTTGCCGTTTGCCTGGGCAAGAACCTTTCCGTCCGAACAATATTCGTAACATACGGCCTGATAACGGCTTGCTGTCCTGAGAGTACCAACGATCTATGTCCCCATCTTCCCGACAAACGTCATTACCGGGCATGGAGCCCGACGAAACAGCCGCTGAGGCTCCGCCTGTGGTTGAGACCAATCTGCCCGCAGAAGCCCAACCGGAGTCGCTCAAAGGCTGGGATATTTGCTTGGTTGACGCCCATTCGCTGATTTTTCAGGTCTTTCATGCCCTGCCCGAGATGACCAGCCCGCAGGGCGAGCCGGTAGGTGCCGTTTTTGGTTTCGCCCGCGATATGTTCCAGCTGATGGAAACCCGTCGCCCAGATGCCTTGATCTGTGCCTTTGATCTGCCTGGCCCGACTTTCCGGCATGAACTCTACGATGCCTACAAAGCCAACCGTGGGCCGATGCCTGAGGATTTGGTTTCGCAGATCCCAAAAATCAGAGAAACGCTTGCCGCCCTGGGGATCCCTGTGATCTCCACCCCGGGCTACGAGGCCGACGATGTCTTGGCGACGGTCTCGAAACTGGTCGATCAACTGGAAGCGAACTGCTTGATCGTAACCGGCGACAAAGATTGCCGACAATTGATTACCGATCGGGTATCGCTCTACAACATTCGCAAAAACAGTGTTTACGATGCGACCAACTTAGAAGCCGACTGGGGAATCCGTCCCGATCAAGTCGTCGATTTTCAAGCGTTGGTTGGCGATAAGGTGGACAATGTGCCGGGTGTACCGATGATCGGTCCCAAGGCTGCCAAGGAGTTGCTGGAAAAGTACAACGATTTGGACTCGGTGCTGGCCCACGCCGACGAAGTCGCGGGTGCCAAGCGTCGGCAGAATCTCCTCGAATACCGCGACGATGCGCTGATGTCGCGTAAGCTCGTAAGGCTGGCCGCCGATGTGCCTGTCGAGCCCGACTGGAACGCGGCTCGCCTTGGCAACGTCGATCACGCTCGGCTCAAAGAACTGTTCCAAGATTTCGGCTTCCGCACACTCGGCGATCGGGCTGCCGAACTCGATGGCTTTGGCCGCGGAGATTCTTCCTCGGGTGCCAAGAAGGCTGAAAAGGTTGCGGGCAAATACCACCTAGTCGACACGCCGGAACTCTTTGACGAGTTTATCGCAAAGCTAAAACAACAATCGCTGATTTCGGTTGATACCGAAACGACCAATATTTTGCCGCGAAATGCTGAAATTGTTGGCTACGCGATCGCTTTTGAACCGGGCGAGGGCTACTATCTGCCGGTTCGCGGGCCCGAGGGCGATCGAGTTCTCGATCCGCAGTTGGTTGCCGACCGCCTGCGGCCCATGCTCGAAGACCCGAACCTCGGGAAGATCGGCCAAAATCTGAAATACGACATTATAGTTTTGCGTAGCGCCGGCATTAAGTTGAGGGGCATCGTGTTCGATACGATGGTGGCCAGCTACCTGCTTGATGCCGGAGAGCGCAGCCATAATCTCGATCTACTAGCCAGCCGTTACCTCGATCATACGACGACCAAGATCGAATCGCTCATCGGCAAAGGCAAAAACCAAAAGCGGATGGACGAGGTGCCCGTCGCTGAGGTTAGCCCCTACGCAGCCGAGGATGCCGATATCCCGCTGCAACTCTATCCGTTACTCACGGCCCGCCTCGAAGAAGACAGCCTGACCGAACTCAACAAAACCGTTGAGGTTCCGCTGATCGAAATTCTGGCTGAGATGGAATATCTCGGCATCTGGGTCGACACCCAGCGCCTCGGCGAGCTAAGCAGCCAATACACTGCCCGGCTGCAAGAGTTGGCCGCTGAGATTGAAGAGATGGCGGGCCACCCGTTGAATATCGCTTCTCCAAAACAACTCGGTCAGTTGCTGTTTCAAGAACTGGGGCTACCGGTCATCAAGAAAACGAAAACCGGCCCCAGCACCGACGCTAGCGTCCTGGAAGAACTGGCAGACGTTCACCCACTGCCAGCGAAAATTGTCGAGTACCGGCAGTTCTCGAAGCTGCTCAATACCTACGTCGATGCGTTGCCCGAGATGGTCCATCCAGAAACCGGGCGAGTTCACGCCTCGTTCAATCAAGTAGTGGCCGCCACCGGACGGCTTAGCTCGAGCAATCCTAACCTGCAAAACATCCCCATCCGAACGGCTGAAGGGCGAGAAATACGTTCCGCCTTTCGGACTGAAAAATCGGGCTGGAAGCTACTGGCGGCCGACTATTCGCAGATCGAACTTCGGGTATTAGCCCATCTTTCGAGCGACCATACGCTGTGCGAAGCGTTTGCCAACGACGAGGATATCCACACGCTCGTTGCAAGCCATGTCGAAGGGGTCGGCTTGGCGGAGGTAACTTCCGACATGCGAAGGCGTGCCAAGGCGGTCAACTTTGGCATCATCTACGGCCAAAGTCCCTTCGGATTGGCCAAAGCCTTGGGCATCTCGAAGGACGAAGCTACCGAGTTCATCGAGACTTATTTCGCCAGCTACCCTGGGGTACTCGATTTTATGACTGATACGCTGACTGAGTGCCGCAAGCTAGGCTTTGTCACGACAATGCTCGGACGCAAGCGGGCGATACGAGGCATTCGGCCGGTACCCGAGGGATTGCGAGAAACCAAGTCGGGGCTCCTGCGGCAACTAAATCTCCCCGAGCGAACCGCGGTCAACACGGTCATCCAAGGCTCTGCGGCAGACCTGATTAAGCTTGCAATGATCGGCGTGCATCGCCGCCTGCCTATCGAGATTCCCGGGGCGAACATGCTGCTACAGATTCACGACGAGCTTGTGTTCGAGGTGGCTCCCGAAGCAATCGACGCATTGGCACGCCTTGTTACCGAAGAAATGAGCCAGGTTCTTTCGCTGGACGTTCCTTTGAAAATCGATGTGAAATACGGAGACAATTGGGCCGAATGCGAGCCTTGGGAAGAAGCTTGAATTCGTTTGACCCGTAGCCGGAGGCACACGTGCCTCTGGGCTCCTTGGACCGCGTGGCGGTCCGGCTGCTAAAACTAGCCCACAAAAGCGAAGCTATCATGATCATCATCGGACTTGTCGGCGGGATTGCTAGCGGCAAGTCGGCTGTTGCCGCGGAGTTGGCTGAGCAGGGTGCTGCGGTGCTCGATGCCGACAAGGCTGCGCACGAACTTCTCGATCTCCCGACAATTAAACAAACACTTACTAGTCGTTGGGGGCCGGAGGTTTTGCTCGCTTCGGGCAAAATTGATCGCCGTGCGGTTGCCAGCCATGTGTTTTCAGGGACTGCTGAGGGGGCCGAAAATCTAAAGTTTTTAGAGCAAACCCTTCATCCGGCTATCCGGCAGCGATTTGAAACCAATCTGGCCCAGTTGGCTGAAGAAGGCAAAGTGGCGGCTGTTATCGATGCTCCGTTGCTATTAGAAGCAGGCTGGGGCAGCCTCTGTGACGCGGTCGTGTTTGTCGATTCTTCGCGAGATTTGCGTCTACGAAGGGCAATCCGGCGGAATTGGACGGAAGAGCAATTTGCCCATCGTGAAGTGGCCCAAATGCCGATAGATGAAAAGCGTCGGCTGGCGACCCATACCATCGCTAACGATGGATCTCCACAAGACCTGAAGAAAGCGACACAGGAAGTTTGGGAGGCTATTTCCTCGGATCACAGCCCCTAGTGACCCCTTGGAGCGACAATTTTTCGGGGATGTTCGAGATACTGTTGCTTGTCGCGTCATTGCTTGCAATACTGGGAGGTGGCGGATCATCCCGCATGATCGCTATCTTCTTCTTTTTCCTTACTACCCCACCTCGCTCCACGGGTTCCTCACCCGCTATTCTTCCTTTCCCTTAGCCCTACCCACCTTTCCCTCACACCTAGCTTTCAAACTTATTTACGGAACGCGCGGCTCTGGGCATTCGCCCTCCTCCGAGTCGCAACAACCTCACCCTTCCCTCCTGCTATCGCCTTTCGCGCGTTAGCAAGCGGCATCCTATTCAGGAGTCTAGATCGATGGCCGAGACCGGCAACCGCGACCCGCGGCAAGGTCGCTCGCATACGTCCTCTCACCGACGGCGTCCATTCCAGCACAATCATTCATCAGATATCGATAGCAAACGCCTTGCTGAGCTTGAGCGTGAAGAACCGCTTTCGATTGCCGAAGAGCTTGATAAGGCCGCCGAACGGGTGCGCCGTGTTGGAAAAAATATCGAGCGCACCGACAAGCCCGATTCCAACATTCATATCGCCGCGCTGCAGCGAATGAGTATGCCGGAGCTTATCGACGTCGCCCAAGGCGAAGGAATCGAAGAAGCTGCCAGCCTCAAGAAGCAAGATCTGATCTTCCGCGTGCTGAAAAAACGCGTGAAGCTCGACGGCATGATGTCTGGCTGCGGCACGCTAGAAATCCTGCCCGATGGTTTTGGTTTTCTGCGTAGTCCGGATTATCACTACCTTTCTTGCCCCGACGATATCTACGTCTCGCCCAGCCAGATTCGCCGTTTTGGTTTGCGCACGGGGGCAACGGTCGCAGGCACCATTCGCCCGCCCAAAGAGAACGAACGTTACTTCGCTCTGCTGCGGATCGAAGCGATCAATGGGCAAGACCCCAATAATCTTTCGAAAAAGGTTTTCTTCGACAACCTCACGCCGACGCATCCCAATTCTCGAGTTGTCATGGAAAACTCCGCCGAGAGTGTCGACATGCGCGTCCTCGACATGATCGTCCCCATTGGCTTCGGCCAGCGCGGCCTGATCGTGAGTCCGCCGCGAGCTGGCAAAACGATCTTGATGCAAAAGATGGCGAAGAGCGTGCTTGCCAACTACCCCGACGTCTATGTCATCATGCTGCTGATCGACGAGCGGCCCGAGGAAGTGACGGACATGGAACGCGAGGTGAAGGGCGACAATTGCGAAGTCATTAGCTCGACCTTCGACGAGCCTTCGTCTCGACACGTACAGGTTGCCGACATGGTGATCGAAAAGGCCAAACGTATGGTTGAGTACGGCCAAGATGTGGTGATCTTTCTCGATTCGATCACACGACTGGCGAGGGCATGGAATGCCGAGTGTCCACACTCGGGCAAAGTTCTCTCAGGCGGTATTGACGCCAATGCGATGCAGCGGCCCAAGCGATTTTTTGGCTCAGCTCGTAAAATCGAAGAAGGCGGCTCGCTAACGATCATCGCGACCGCGTTGATCGACACGGGCAGTCGCATGGACGAGGTGATTTTCGAGGAATTCAAAGGAACAGGCAACCAAGAGATCGTGCTCGACCGACGCATGGTCGACAAACGTATTTGGCCCGCCCTTGATATCAGCAGCAGCGGTACACGTCGCGAAGAAATGTTGCTGGACCCGGAAGAATATCGCCGAGTGTGTATACTCCGACGAGTGCTATCGGAGATGAATCCCCCCGATGCCATGGAGCTTTTGACCAATCGGCTGCGTAAAACCAAGACGAACGCCGAGTTCCTGATGAGTATCAAAGAAGAATAAGCGGCCACCGCCGCCATTCCCGATAGCAATACCTTGGCAAATACACTCCCCACCTCGCCTCTCGACCCCAACGATCGCTTTGCGATTGTTGTCGCCGAATGGAATCGCTCGATCACCACCAAGCTTCTTGAGGGAGCCTTAGAAACGCTGCAAGCGGCTGGGGTTGAGGAAACGCAGATTGATGTCGCGTGGGTTCCTGGCTCTTGGGAGATCCCGGTCGTTGCTCAACGGCTTGCGCAAACAGACAAGTACACAAGTGTCATCTGCTTGGGCGCGGTGATCCGTGGCGAGACTACGCACGACAAATACCTTAACCAAGGCGTGAGTTTGGCTCTTATGGAACTCTCGCTCGCTTTGGACCTGCCCATCCTCTTTGGCATTCTTACGTGCGAATCGATGGAGCAAGCAATCCACCGTGCGGGGGGGAACGTGGGCAACAAAGGCAGCGAGTGCGCCGAGTCGGCACTAAAAATGGTCGGATTGCTCAAGAACTGTCCTGCCGAATAGAATGCAGCAGAGGCAACCAGCATTTGGCGATGGTAGCCAACTCAAAGTGAAAAGAAAGCTAACCACAGAGACACGGAGAGCACAGAGAAAACAGTTTTGTATTTCTATCGGGAGAATAAACCTGATTCATTGTTCAATAAATTATAAACGCTGTGTCCTCTGTGACTCGGTGGTGAATATCTTGCTTCTTTTCAGTTTGAGTAACGAAGCACTTTCCTATTGGAGTCCTAACAATGGCAAGTCGTAGTCGCGCTCGCGAAGTTGCGTTGCAGGCTTTGTTCCAGGAGGATCTGAATCCAAGAGACTCCCGCGACCAACTGGCCCCATTTATGCTGGCCCGTCTGCAAGACGAGCAATTGCGCGAGTTCGCCAATACGTTGGTGCTGGGCGTCTTGCGAAATCAGGCGGAACTCGACGCGCTATTGGAATCGAAGGCCGACAACTGGAGCCTCTCGCGTATGGCTGCCACCGACCGCAACGTCCTTCGACTAGGTGCCTACGAAATCCGCTACCTCGACACCCCCGATCGAGTGGTGATTGACGAGGCCATCGAACTCGCCAAACGATTTGGCAGCGCGCAATCTTCACAGTTTGTAAATGGAATTCTCGATAAGCTGCTCTCCCACGAAGATTAGTTGCCCAAAGTGGGCCCCCTTCTGATTAGTTGTCGTTGTTTTTTACTTCCCCCTTCCCCATTCCGAAATCCGCATTCCAAATTCTCATGGGCCTTTTCGATAAATTACGCCGCGGACTAAACAAGACCGCAAACATTCTTAAAACCGATGTCCGCGACCTCTTCAAAAGCGAAGGGCGATTGATCGACGACGCTTTTCTCGACGAAATGCGCGCGATTCTCTTCAAAACCGACATGGGATACGACTCGGTCGAGAAAATCGTCGACGAGGTGGCAACCAAGTTCCGTGGCCGCGTCGTCACGTTGCAAGAAGTGGTCGCGACTTGGAAGGCAAAGCTCGCCGAGCTGATGGCCCAGGACACAGCACCGATTAAGTTTGCCGAATCAGGCCCCACCATCATCATGGTTTGCGGAGTGAATGGCGCTGGCAAAACCACTTCGATTGCCAAGCTTGCTCACCTGCTCAAATCAGAAGGCAAGCAAATTGTTCTCGGGGCAGGCGACACCTTTCGTGCTGCAGCCGTCCAGCAGTTGACGATCTGGTCGGAACGCTTGGGAGTGAACATTGTCACCGGCGAACCAGGGGCCCATCCGGCCTCGGTCGCCTATCGGGCAGTGGAAGAGTGTATCAAGACGGGCGCCGACGTCTGTATTGTGGACACTGCGGGCCGACTTCAGACGCAGAGAAATCTGATGACGGAACTGACGAAGATTCAGGACTCGATCCGCAAGCAAATCCCCGAGGCCCCGCACGAGGTGCTGCTGGTCCTTGATGCCACCACCGGACAAAACGGCATCAGCCAAGCCAATAGTTTTACGGAGTCGGTCGATTGCACAGGCATCGTGTTAGCCAAACTCGACGGCACCGCCAAGGGAGGAGTCGTCGTCGCCATCCGCCAGCAAGTGGGCCTCCCGGTCAAGTATGTGGGAGTCGGCGAGCAGCCCGAGGATTGGGCCCTTTTCAGCGCCGACGAGTTTGTCGACGCCCTCTTCGCAGAAGTCGAAAAGGAATAACCCCCCCCAAGGTTTTCGCAACATTCCCCCCATAGCCCGGCCATCCTGGCCGGAAACACCAAAACACAAAAAGCGACACGCCCTCCGATTCAAGCAACTTCCCAATTGACGCGTACGAAGCCTATTTTGCTCTCGTGGTACACGCGGAGAAAGCTTGATTCTGGGTGCATGTCGAGCGTTCGGTGTTTACGACCGAGGCAGGTTAGAGAGTTGTATTTCGCTGCTTCGGTAGGGGGCGACCGAAGCAGCGAAGCTTCGGCCCATTTCTACCTGCGGACAACTACCCCGCCGCTGGATAGCGATATGCATTTTGCGAACCTGATGGAGGATACTCGTGCCGTTCGAGGTCGCGGTCGTGAACCCCCGACGGTTCTGAGTAATTTGCCTTGTATGATCAACGGGAGCTGATCGATGTGCGGCGTTTTGATGGGCTACTCGATGCCACTGGAAACAAGCATCCGTAGCATCGAGCGAAGTACGGAGCGATAAATTCCTATGCTAGTGATATTTTGCCTCTCAGTGCGTTGTCAATGCTTTTCCGTAGCCTCCTGCTGCTTCACGCCGTTTCCTGCTAAAACTATGCCATGGAACACATTCGAAACTTCTGCATTATCGCCCATATCGACCACGGCAA
>JAADGV010000056.1 GCA_013152205.1 Planctomycetota bacterium | reverse complement strand
TTTCTTCGTCGAAGTTTTTGAATGAAATTGGGCGGATCTTCACACGGAAGCGATTTGCCAGCTTGGCAACTCGTTGCTGCCAAACGGCATCCATTTGGTTTTCGCTATCGAACCACCAGGCGTAGAGATCTTTGGCTTTAGTGAGGCCGTAGCTGGAGAGCAAACTTTGGTAGTAATCGGGGTGATGATTCATCATGACCGAGGGCGGCGTACTGAAACCGTCGATCAGCAGTCCACTCGGATAGTTGGTCGAATAGTCGATCGGGCCTAGTAATTCGGTACGACCCCGAGCACGCAGCCAGCGGGTGGCGGAGTCGAGCAAGCTGCGGCACGTTTGTTGGTCGTCGATGGAATCGAAAAGCCCAAAGCAGCCAACGTTGCTGCCGTGTGCTTGGTTGTAGCGAGAATCGTCGCTCGCCAAAATGCGCCCGACCGTCTGGCCATTGCGCTTTGCCAAGAATGCCTCGGCTTCGCCATGATCGTAAAAGGGGTGTCTGCGTCGGTCGAGGAACTGTTTGATTTGCAGATCGAGCGGAGCGATCCAATTGGGGTCGTCGCGGTGAAGGCTCTTGGGAAGATTGATGAACTCGGCCAAGCTGCGACGCGAATTGACCGGCGTGATTGTGACCGCGTGGGTGGAGCTTACTTCGCGAGTCTTGGTGACTGGAAAAGGTTGTGTGAGAGCATAACGAGGCAGGAGGGTTGTTTGAGCGGACATGTGGTTTTCTCCGTGAAAGAGAGGTGCATTGGGTGGGTCTAACAGTCAAAGCGTGGAAAGCCGGCGTTTGTTACATCGGAGCGGTGCAAAGTCTTTTTTCTCTTCTATAGGAGGCGTCTCCGACGCCGAAAGTCACAATTTCAGGAACGTTCGGCGTCTGGAGACGCCTCCCACGCCGATTTGGTCGATTTCATTCGGGATGGCCGTGAAAGCCTGCAAATTGGTCTGTAACATTCTGCAACGCCTTCCGCTTAACTCGTTAGAAGCCAACGCCATCGAGGCGGCTGGCAACACTATCCACTTACCGGGCGAAACGGCCCTGGGAGACCATCATGGCTACTGCACTATTTCCCTCGTCAAATACAGTTCCTTTGTCAAATACAGTTCCTGTGTCGAATTCAGAAGAGACTTGGCTACCAGATTTTGAATCCAATGAAGATGACACGACTCTCGAAATGGAAGGAACGACTCCGCATGTTCCCGATGCCATTGACGATTTTTCTCTGGCCGACGTAATGCGAGCACGAGACCAAGGCATGGGTATTCGGCAGGCAGCTCGTCAGTTTCAGGAAGCGGTCACGCAGCTTGAGAGTCGGGGCATGAATTTGTATCGGCGAACCCTGCTCGACCCGAGCGACGCGCAGACGCGAGTTTACTATTCGCACGATTCTCATAACCGCGAGATGATTATGCTCGCCTCGAACAACTATCTTGGTTTGACCAATCATCCTCGCGTGGTCAGAGCGGCCCAACAGGCGGCCGAGCAGTATGGCACAGGGTCGGGAAGTGCTCCGCTGTTGGTGGGCACTTTTCCGATCACCCGGCGCCTGGAATCTCAATTGGCTGAGCTCAAGCACTCGGAAGAAGCGTGCGTTTTTGCCTCGGGCTACCAAACCAACGTAGGCGTGATTTCGTCGCTCGTACGCAAAGACGATCTCGTGGTGATCGATCAGCTGGGACACGCCAGCATGTGGGATGGGGCGAACATGTCGGACGCGAAAGTGCGAGCTTTTAAGCACAACGACCCCGAGCATCTCGACCGGGTGCTGACACGCAATCATCAGGCAGGCACCAAATTGGTTTGTGTCGAGGGACTCTACAGTATGGATGGCGATTTGCCTCGGCTGCGAGAGATTTGCAAAGTCGCGCGTCGGCATGGCGCACTGTTGTTGCTTGATGAAGCTCATTCGACTGGCGTGTTGGGTGCCAATGGCGGCGGGGCGGCCGAGCATTTTGGCGTCGAAGATCAGATCGATCTGCATGTCGGCACGTTAAGCAAGTCGCTGGCCTCTTGTGGCGGGTTTGTCACGGGCGATAGCGATTTGGTCAACTACATTCGCTACTTTGCTCGCTCTGCCATGTTCTCGGCTGCCCCTTCGCCGATGGTGATGGCAGCCGCGAGTGCGGCGATCGAGGTGATGCACAGCGAGCCTGCACGCAGAACGCGTCTGTGGGAGAATTCCCATTTCGTACATAGCGAGCTGAAACGGCTGGGCTTTGAAACCAGCGACGAAGTAAGCCCGATCATTCCGATCATTGTGGGATCGATGCGAGGGCTCCGCCAGATGACGCTAGAGCTGCATGAGAATAATGTTTGCGTGAATTCGGTTCCTTACCCGGTTGTGCCGCACGGTGGCGAACGGTTGAGAATCAGCCTGACTGCCAATCATACTCGCGAGCAGCTTGTTCAGGCGGTCGAGGCGATTCGGATCGCTGGCGTCCACGCAGGGTTGATTTCGGCGAGTGCCAGATAGAAATCGGTAGCAGCGGTACCGGTCTGGTGCCGCTGCTCAGGTGGTAGAGTTCAACTTTGAGCAGGTGAACTAGAAGTCGAGCAAGATAGTAGTCATATTGGTCCCAGTACGATTCAGTGTCTTGAACGAAGCTCCTCCTGACCGAATGCGAATATGAAACATTGGGCGTTAATTGCCGGTCCGCTGATCGCGATCGGAGTCGGGGGATTTCTTTTTAATTCGGGTTCAACGTCTGCCGTTTCGTGGACTGCTGGAATCACGACGCTGTGTGCGGTGTGGTGGATCTTTGAGCCGATACCGATTCCTGCGACTTCGTTGATACCGCTTTCGCTATTTCCTTTGGTCGGCGTTCTTGAACCGTCGCAAGTAGGTGAGGCGTATGGAGACAAGCTGATCTTGCTGCTGTTAGGCGGTTTGATGCTTTCCTCGGCCATGGAACGTAGCGGGGCTCATCGACGGATTGCCCTGTCGATGGTTTCGCTTTTTGGCGGTTCCAGCGGTCGACGTTTGGTGTTTGGTTTTATGGCCGCGTCGGCATGTTTGAGCATGTGGATCTCGAACATGGCCACCACGCTGATGTTGCTGCCGATCGTGATGGCGGTGGTCGAAAAAGTCGAAGAACGCCGGTTGCGAATCGCACTACTATTGGGTGTCGCCTATTCGGCGAGCGTCGGGGGCGTGGGAACCCCCGTCGGCACTCCGCCCAACTTGGTCTTTATGGACAATTATCAAAAGGTAACTGGCGTCGAGCCGACGTTTACCGATTGGATGTCCTGGGCGTTGCCGGTGGTGTTGGTAATGATTCCACTGGTCGGGCTCTGGTTGACTCGCGGTTTGAAACAACAGACAAAAATCGAATTGCCTCAAGTTGGCAAGTGGCGAGCAGAAGAAATCCGCACGCTTGCCGTCTTCGCCGCGACAGCCCTGCTTTGGATTACTCGCAAAGAACCTTTCGGCGGTTGGAGCGAGTGGCTGAACTTGCCATACGCCAACGACGCTAGCGTGGCGCTTCTTGCGGTGGTCGCGATGTTTCTTATTCCCAACGGTCGTGGCGAGCGACTGCTCGATTGGCCAACTGCGTCGAGTATTCCCTGGGGAATTCTTATTTTGTTTGGCAGCGGCATCGCGATCTCGAAGGCATTCGTTAGCTCGGGGCTTAGTGACTCGCTTGGTGAAGCAATAGCTGGAATCGGACAGTTGCCTCCGCTGATTATGATTGGGCTGGTCTGCCTGGCGGTGACCTTTTTGACCGAAATCACCAGCAACACGGCGACCTCGAATCTGCTGATGCCTGTGCTTGCCGCCGCGGCGATTGCTGCCGATATCGAACCGAAGCTCATCATGGTGCCGGCAACCATCAGCGCCAGTTTTGCGTTTATGTTGCCTGTGGCGACCGGGCCGAACGCGATTGTGTTTAGTTCTGGACAACTCACTGTTCGAGACATGGCCCGCGAAGGACTTGCGCTGAACCTGATCGGCGTCGTGGTGGTGAGCGTGATTTGCTATTTGCAATTTGGGTAGAGCCACACCTGCAAGGCATTTGCAAATTGCTTTACAACTGTTGTCTTCTACTTACTCTTACCCAATTCAACACGGGCCTGCTGTGATTTTCGCCACGCGGTAGTATATTCACGAAATGCCGTTCGAATGCCAACGTCGGCAGCTTTCCAATGATTCTGCAGCGCCGAATCCAACGGGCTCGTGCCGCGCTGGGCCAATCGGTCCGCGACCATGACAATCGTAGCGCGATCGCGACCTTTCAACCTGACAAATAGCTCATCAAACGACGGAGAATCCGAAAGCAAGCGCCCAGCGTACTCCAAAGCACTAGTCCTCTGGTGATCTCCGTCGGCGTCAATCCACACCGCGCCCGAGACGCCCATTGTCATTGGATCCCATTCTGTTGAGGTAGGCTGATACGGTTTCGCGACCGGCCAAGCAAGTGAGTCCACGGTATCGCCTTCGGCAATCGCGACGAGGTGTTGATCGAAAGAGAGTTCACCAATATCGAAACTCTTCTCAAACTTTCTACCTCCCAACATGGCCGACGAGAGAGGAATCGCTTCAGTCTGCCAAAGAGTTCCATTGCGGTAGATTTTTACTCGACGAGCTCGAACCCAACTGGGGCCAGCAACTCGAACTCGCACGGTATACTTACTGGACGCCTTTGCGGTATCGCCACTAGCAGCCTCGTTGATCGACAGCTGACATAGCAGTCCAAAGCAAACATCGACACGTCCCCTGGCGATGCTGTCACAAGCTTTGTCGATATCGATGTTTCCGGGGTTCTCGTCATCGCATCGCACGTAAGTGCGTGCTTGCCCAACGATATAGCGGCTCACATCATGCGAATCACTCGAGCCTATCGGAACGATTGACAATCCACGATTCAGCAGCCGCATCCAATCATGGACGAGTTGCATCATATCGGTCTGCAGAGCACCGCTGTTGATAACTTCCATCGCGTTGACTCTTAACGTCCAATCATCTAGTTGGCGAGCCGAGGCAGCATTGAAATTCTCGGGTCCAAACGGACGGAAACCACCATGGAGATCTCGTGCGTGGTTTAGGATCGATATTTGTACTAACGAAGATTGCTTGATTCGATCAAATGCCGTTTGCCAATCCTTCAAACGATAATCGGGTGGCGACACCTCGGGAGACATGGGAAACAGATTGAAGTGACCGACTGGTGTCGTGAATTCGTTTCCAACGATCGGCGTATAGTATCGACGCAACCCGAGCCGCTTTGAAACTTCTTCATAGCTGATGTGTTTGTTATGCTCAGTTGAAACCGGCAGCTCGATGCCTTCGCCTGCGATAGTCAGCATCCTCTCGATAGCCGTGGCATCTCCGTGACCCGAGAACTCGCGAGTGTGAATATGCGTGTCACAGCTGACGTATCCCGTTGTGTCGACTTCGCGGCGAAGTTTGAACTTTAGAGAAGAATCGCTTCCTGCTTTCACTTGAACTTGCTCAGACACAATGTTGTATTCAAACCCGCGTGATGCGAAGACATGATAGTTGCCAGCAGGTAATCCAAAGACGGCTGTTCCCTTGCAGTAGACAACACCTGCGCGGACCGCCTGCGAATCAGAAGAAGTTGCCCCAACAGGCTGCAATAAGCCACGCTCATTGACTATCGTTATGCGAGCAGGAAGGAATTTGTTAGGATCTTCCTCAAGCACTGAAATCGTTAGTTGTGCCTCGGTCAGGAGTTGCTCACGTTTGCGATCAAGCAGAACGATCGGTCCCACGAGGATGTCGTCAGATTCTTCGGCTGATGTGTCTATTTCAAGCGAGTTCTTTCCGACGCGAAGGCAATTGATCGGCAAATCCAAATAGAGGGCTTGAGCGTTCTCGTCAGGGACTAGAGTACCGACAACGTGATCATTGACCCGTACTTGCCACTGCTGTTTGGCATCGCGACAGTCGATCCGCAGTGTTGCATCAGCGGGCGCACTAGCAAGATCAAAGGTGACCTGTAGGGTCTTGCTTGGGGTCGTCGCGGTTTGAAACTCAGCCCATTCAATCGTTTCGCCTGATCGTAGGTGAACCCGCTCACTGATACGGAGAACCTCACCTGCAGAAAGCCTTGTGTGATCAATAACCAAGAAGCAGAGAAATGAAAGTAATAGCCGCATGGTATCTGCCTTGTCTGTGTAGTCGAATGGGCAGCGACGGAATGAGAGCTGCCATTTCCCCGATTGCGTTAGAGCCCAATTGTCCGGGTCGAACAGAGTCTGCTATAATAATCATGCAACCTCGAACAGGCCAGGGAGTACTGTGTGTATCTGAATCGAACCGTTTTTTTTCTGACATTGGCGCTAAGCTTGCCAGCTCTTGGCACTTACGCTGAGACGGCTGAGGAACGCGCCCAGTTCTTTCATGAGCAGGTCGAGCCGATCCTCATTGGTCGCTGCCTGGAATGTCATGGCTCGGAGCGTAAGGGCGAACTTGACCTGCGCAGCGAAACCACAGCCCTTGAAGGCGGCGAGAGTGGCTCCTGTATCGAGCCAGGAAAACCCGAAGAAAGCTTGCTGTTTGAATATATCAGCAGCGAAGAGATGCCACCGAAAAAGCCGCTGTCGGCCGACGAGATCGCGATCTTAAAACAATGGATTGTCGATGGTGCGTTTTTCCCTAGCGAGCCACTTGATCCTTTTTCGATCACCACCGATCACCGGGCAGGCATTGATTGGTGGTCTTTGCAGTCGCTCTCAGACGCAATTTCCCCCACGCCGGTAGGTCTTCCTGCGGAGTGGAATCTAAACCCGATCGACCCTTTTGTTTTTGACAAGCTGGCCGAAAAAGAATTGCAACCCTCGCCGCCAGCCGATCCGCGAACGTTGGTTCGCCGCGTCACTTACGATGTGATCGGCTTGCCACCTACGCCAGCCGAAGTCGCGGATTTTCTCGACGCTTGTGCAGCAGAAACAGGCTTGCCAGAACAGGTTGGCGAGGAAGCTTACGCAGCGTTGGTTGATCGGCTGTTGGCCTCGCCTCGATACGGCGAACATTGGGGCCGCCATTGGCTCGATGTG
>JAADGV010000078.1 GCA_013152205.1 Planctomycetota bacterium | reverse complement strand
CCGTCTTCCACCGATAAAGCAAGTTGGTGTTTCCAATGCCCAGATTGTCTGAAACCGAGCTAGCAGAGTAACCATCGGCCATCATCTGGACGGCCTGCTGCTTGAAGTCCAGTGTGAACGTCCGGCGGGCTCGCTTAGCGGTCTTGCGTTGACTCTTGGCCATCGTGGCTCTCCAAAGTGCTGGCTTCCAAGCCTACAATCTTAGAGAATCTCGCGCCCGTCAAGCATGGGCCACCTCATTTTACTATCGGGCGTGAACTCCATCGCATTCGAGGAGTAAGGCCGACCCACCACGAAACCCAAACGCTTGCCATCAAGCCAATCGCCACGAGCATTGTGAGCAGTGCGCGGCGAAACCGTCGTCCAATTTTGGCGGTGAACAGCAGATGGGCAGCGGGTGGGATAATCGTTAGCGCAACAATCACCGAAGCAAGCAACGCAAAAGTCTTCGTAAACGCAAGCGGCTTGAACAGTTTTCCTTCGGCACCGATCATCGTAAAGACCGGCAGAAAGCTGATAATGATGGTCGAAACGGCCGTGAGCACCGCGCCGCCAACCTCTTTGCGGTCTTCCTCGGGCGCAGCCTCTTCCAGATGTTTTAAGATGTTCTCGCAAAGAATAATGCCCATGTCGACCATCGTGCCGATCGCGATCGCAATGCCAGAAAGGGCGACAATGTTGGCGTCGACGCCAAACGTCTTCATACCAATAAAACACATCAGCACCGCCAGCGGCAGCAACATGCTGATGAGAATCGAACTGCGCAGATGCAGCACAAAGACGAGGATCACAATCACCGTCACCAAGATTTCTTCAATGAGCGCTGTGTTGAGCGTGCCAAGCGTTTCGTAAATCAGCCTGGTGCGATCGTAAAAGGGCACGACTGTGACTTGGCTGGTCGTCGCCCAAGCAGGCCAATCGGTGCGCGGCGTGCTGCGCAAATGTTTGACCCAGGCATCATGGTTTGGATCGGTACCAAGAAACCCCTCGAAATTGTTCTCGGCAGTGTAGGCGATCACCTCGGGGCGTTTGACTCGCTTGTAGTCGATCACTACCTTGGTGGCCAAGCCGGGAGCAAACTCGTCGATCTTTTTCTTGATATTTTTTATCGATTCCAACGGATTAAAACCGTAGCGAACGACCACCACCCCGCCGACTGCCTCGGCACCGCCCTTGTCCAGGGCACCACGGCGCATGGCTGGCCCGAGCGTTACTCTGGCCACATCCTTGATCGTGATCGGCACATCGTCATTAACCGCGACAACGCTCTGCTCGATATCGCTCACCTTTTCAATAAACCCAAGGCCGCGAATAAAGTACTCGGCTTTATTGATTTCGATGCTCCGAGCGCCAACGTCGATGTTCGAATTGCGGACCGCCATAAAAATGTCTTGCAGGTCGACGCGGGCAGCGCGCATCGCATCGGGATCGACATCGATTTGGTATTCTTGCACAAAGCCGCCGATTGAAGTGACTTCGATAATGCCCTCGGCCGCGAGTAGATAATAGCGAACGTACCAATCTTGGATCGTGCGCAGCTCGTGCAGATCCCAGCCGCCACCTCCACCGCCTCCCTCGGGCGTCATCATGCTCGGCTTAGCCTGAATTTGGATTTCCGAGTCGATCTTAAAATTGCCCTTGGCCACAACCAGCTCGCCCTCCTGCAGTCCATGCTTGACGATATAGTAGGCACCGGCCCGAGGCCCCAAAACGATTTCTCGACCATCAAACGTCGGTTCTTCGGCGTTGGGGTCTTCGATGTAAACCACGGCACGTGTGCCGGTCACCAGCGCTGCCGAGTAAGGAATCACCAACGGAGGCGCAAACTCATCGGTCGTTGCAGAAACATACCCGAGCGATTCTGCCCGAACAAGCGGCATCCCACAGACGTCGCATTCGCCCGGCTGGTCTTTCACGATTTCAGGATGCATCGGGCTAATCCACTTGCCGGCCAGCATGGGATCCATCACCCGTCCTCCCATGGCAACTTGTGGTCGCACAATGGCATGAACAAACATCTCGGGTTTTAATTTGCCACTGGGGTTGGGCACATTGACTCGCACTTTTACCGTTCGCGTCTTGTCGTTCAGCACTGGCTGAATGAAGGCGATTCGCCCATGAAATTCCTCACCCGGATACGCCTAGGCTGTCATCGTGACTTCCTGTCCGTAGCGAATCCAAGGCAAGTCGACTTCGTACGCATCAAGATGCACCCACAGCAGGCTCAAATCGGCGACCGTATAAATACGCTCGCCCAGGCGAACCCGTTCGCCCTCCTGTTTTAGTTTTTCAATCACCACGCCGCTTACTGGCGAATAGATAGTCAGCCGGCTCGAAGGACGATTATCAGATTCGATCTGTTTAATTTATTTTTGGGTCAGCCCAAGCAGACGCAGTTTTTCGCGGGCCGATCCGACGAGGTCGATATTTCCGATGCCCCGTCGCGTGGAAGTAGTCGGAGCTCCGCTTGCGTACTTAAGAGCCTGCAGCAATTCCTCCTGAGCGGCGTACAGTTGCTCGCTGTAGATGTAGACCATGTGGTCGCCCTCGTTGACCTCGACGCCCGTGAAATCGACGTAGAGCTGGTCAAGCCGACCGGCGACCCAAGCGGTGATGTAGCCCAACTTGGTTTCATCAAAATCGACCTTGCCGACCATGCGAACTTCGGTCGTCACATATTTCCGTTCGACCGGAACGGTTTCGATGTCCATCAGCGCCCGCGCTTCAGGGCTAATGGTCAATGTGCGCAAGCCGCCAGCCGCTTGCGTTTGCACAGGGACCAGTTTCATGCCGCAGATCGGACATTTTCCTGGTTTGTTGCTGCGAATCTGCGGGTGCATGGCGCAGGTCCACGTGGTCGTCTGCGATTGCTCGTGCCCAATATGTTTTGATTTGCGCCGGCCGAAGGCTGCACCGCAGCCTCATCACTTGGCCAAAATATCGGGCTCAAGAAGAGACCGGTAAAAAGAAAAAGGATCGCCGCGAGAAGGGGCCATTTGGCGATGCATGATCGTGCCGTGCTGAGCGCGTCATTGAAGCTCATGTTTTGACTCCATGAAAGTGCTCCCTCTTGCCAACCACCGGCTCTCAGCAATTGCAGGTCCGAATACGGACTCGCTAGGTGTAATCCGCAGGCGCTAGCCTCGGTTTTTTCACCACTTCACCCGAGGCTAGCGCCTACGGCTCACTGTTTCCTGTTTCAGCGGTTGACTTTTGTTCATTGCATCAAAACTAGCAAAGCGGACTGTTTTTAGCAACCTCGCAGTGTCTCATACAGCGAATCCTAAATTGCCCATGAGCAGGCCAACCACATAGGCCAGGCCGGCGGCTCCGCTTCCGATCAACAGCGTTTCTGCTCCGGCACGAACCCAAAATTCGTCGACGAAACGAGCCTTTGCAGCCCCGACCAAAAAGAAGGCAACGCCGGTCAAGATCGTACTGACTAGGTAAGGATGCGACAGTCCAACAGGAGCCGCAAAATCATAGACAAAAGCGGCTAGCGGAATAAAGCCGACCACCACAAAAGCGACCAGAGTGGTAATCGCCGCCTTGATCGCCGAAGGTCCTTCCAGGGGCATTCCCAGTTCTTCGACCATCATCGTATCGACCCAGCGCCGGTGATCCGCCGTAATCACGTCTACCACGTGCTCCAATTGGTCATTTTGAAAACCTTTGTTGGCAAATATTTGGCGAATCTCCTCACGTTCACCTTCGGGATAATGCGTGATGTGCTGTTCTTCAATCTTGCGCGCTTTCAGGCGCAATTCCTCTTCTGTCTTCGTGCCCAAAAAGTTGCTTGCTGCCATACTAAACCCATCCCCCAGCAAATTGGCCACGCCCAAAATGAGGATCACGCCTGTCGAAAGACCAGCACCAGCAACACCAGAGACGATGGCAAACGTCGTCACCGTACCGTCGATCGCACCATAAACAAAATCTCGCAAGTAGCTATGGGTGGTTTGCGCTTGCAGCCTCTGACGAATACTCTCGGGAGTATGTGTTGCGGCCAGATTGGCGTGGTTGGGCGCGGGGTCGATGGGATTTGGCATCTCGTGGCGATTTCCTTTGAAAACTAAGCCCCCACACCCACGGCAGTTCTCGGCCCAGCCGCTCGGACCGCCTCCGACGTGCCGCTTTGGTAGTGTTTGAAATTCTCGATAAACAGTCCTGCAAGCTTCATGGCAGTTTGGTCAAATGCGACGGGGTCGGCCCAAGTCTTTTTTGGTATCAAAATTTCGTCAGGCACGTGGGCACATGATGTCGGAATCTCTAAGCCAAAAATAGGATCGGTAAGGGTTGGAGCTTGGCTGAGCGAACCGTTGTGAATCGCGTCGATAATCGCCCGAGTGTATTGCAAACTCATACGTTTGCCAATTCCGTAGGGACCACCGCTCCAGCCGGTGTTCACCAGCCAAGCGTGGACGCTGTGGGTGCGCATTTTCTCGGCCAACAGCTCGGCGTAACGGGCTGGGTGCAACACTAAAAACGGGGCACCGAAGCAGGTCGAGAATGTCGCCTCCGGCTCGGTCACCCCGACTTCGGTACCGGCCACCTTGGCGGTATAGCCACTGATAAAATGATACATCGCCTGTTCGGGACTCAGCCGACTGACCGGCGGCAAGACGCCAAAAGCGTCGCAGGTGAGAAAGAGAATGTTGCTGGGATGCCCAGCGACACAGGGGATTTTTGCGTTGGGGATGAACTCGATCGGATAACTCGCACGCGTGTTTTGAGTGAGCGAGCTATCGGTAAAATCAACCTCGCGCGTGTCGGGATCCTGCACCGTGTTTTCTAGGACCGTGCCAAAGCGGATCGCATGAAAAATTTCCGGCTCACTCTCGGCGCTGAGGTCGATCGCCTTGGCATAGCAGCCCCCTTCGATGTTGAAAATTCCCTCGTTGCTCCAACAATGTTCGTCGTCGCCGATAAGCGCTCGATGGCTGTCGGCCGACAGCGTGGTTTTGCCTGTGCCAGACAAACCAAAGAAGAGCGAGACATCGGCTCCTTTTTCAGCAACGCCCCCTTTTCCAGTAACCTCGGAGCCTTCGTTGGCCGAACAGTGCATCGAAAGAATACCCTGCTTTGGCATCCGATAATGCATGATCGTGAACGCCCCTTTCTTCATCTCGCCGGCATATTCAGTGCCGAGAATAACCAATTCGTGTGTGGCCAAGTTGAGTGCGACACTTGTTTCAGTCTCGATCCCCTCGACGCTGGGGTCTGCCGGCTGACATCCGGCATTAAACACCACGTAGTCTGGATTGCCGAAATTTTCCAGTTCTTCGGCACTGGGGCGAATGAGCATGTTGTGCATGAACAGGGCGTGATAAGCGCGTGTACAAAGAACCCGCACTTTGATTTGCGTTTTCGGATCCCAACCGGCAAATCCGTCCACCACGTACAGCCGCTGGCAACCGTTGAAGTATTGGATCGCGATGCTCTTGTTCTTGGCAAAAGAATCTTCCGACAACGGGATGTTTACGTCGCCCCACCAGACGTCCGCCTGGCTTGCAGGTTCTTTAACAATCCGCTTGTCCTTGGGGCTGCGACCTTTCTTTGTCCCCGAGTTCGCAGCAATCGCCCCCGAGGAGACAAGCACCTCGCCATCAAGTTGCAGAGCGTCTTCATACAATCGCGCCGGCGAAGCGTTGCGAAGCACGTCGGTGACTTGGATGCCGTAATCAGCAAGATCGATCGAGGGGCTCATGGCAACTCCTACGGGAAACAAGAAAAAGGGCAATGTCCGTCTTGAACGGATTTACCATGCCTTTCAAGCAAATGATGTACCACGCGACCTGTGGGGTTGGGCTATGCGTCCGTTTGTTGAATCAGCCGTTTCACGCAGGCTTCTTCTTGATCGAATCGCTTTCCGCTCAACAAGCTTTCGAAATTCGGCCCATTGGCGTGCGATTTCGCACACGCCAAGGCCCATTGCAGGGGCTTATCGCTTATTCCCGGCAACTGCTAGCAAGTAAAAAGAGTTAGTTTAACGGTTGGAAGCAGATTATTTAATTTGACGGTAGAGAACGTCGAATCGACCTCCTAAGGGACGAACAAAGCAATGGAGAGACCCGTTAGCACGTCGGCACGCACGCATGCCGACACTCTTGGGCGATTTCGTTGCTCTTTCTAGAACGAAAATCTCCTGTCGACGAGTAAATATCCAATGTCCAGAATAACCTACTCTTGGATTTTGTTCACACTAGCCGCAACCTTAGTATTGCCGGCACTTTCGCAAGCGCGGCAACAACAAGCTCAAGCCCAGCAACCGACGGCCCCGTTGTCTCTTGGCGAGAAAAACAACAGCCCCCTCTCGTTCTCATGGGAACCCTTGGAAGAGGTCCGCTACGAATCCGACAAGGCGACCTGTTGCGAAGAAGAAGTTGCTTGCGGAAATACGGTCGATCCCTGTTGCAGCAAATGCAAGAAAAAAAAGAAAAAGCCCAACCCTTGTGCCACTTCTCACAAAGGGGTCTTTTATGCGAACGATTTTAGCTATCTCGATGACCCTGAATACGACGGAAATTGTTTGGGAGATTGTCTAAAACTTAATCCCATGGGGCCATGCGGTCGTTGGGGTACGCTCGACGTGGGTGGGCAACTGCGTGTTCGCTACCACAACGAACAAGGCATGGGCCAAGACTTGGCTGGTGCGGGTACGCGACGTTTTGAAGACACGAAGCACGATTTTGTACTCACTCGGCTGCGCATGTATGCCAACTGGAAAGTCAACGATTCGGTACGGTTCTACTCCGAGGCCATCTTTGCGGATGTCTCCGACGACGATGGCACCTACAATCCTCGCGGCATCGATCGCAACTATGGCGATTTTCTCAACCTGTTTGTTGATCTCCGTCTGACCGAGAATTTGATACTTCGTGTTGGCCGACAGGAATTGCTCTACGGAGTCGAGCGCGTGGTCTCGCCACTCGATTGGGCGAATACGCGTCGCACCTTCGAGGGCGTCAAAGCACTTTGGAAGGATGGCGATTGGGCTGTCGATACGTTCTATACGCATTTCGTGCCGGTCGACCCCAACGATCTGGACGAGGCCGACTACGATCAGACTTTCTATGGCTCCTACGTTTCTTATAGCGGCTGGAAAAATGCCTCGCTCGATGTTTACTATCTTGGTTACGACAACGAGAACGCCGGCCCGATCACGGGAGATTTTTCGCTGCACACCCTGGGAGCGCGGCTTTCAGGATCAG
>JAADGV010000121.1 GCA_013152205.1 Planctomycetota bacterium | reverse complement strand
TGTCTCGCAGAGACGCAGAGACAGCAGAGAAAACCGGAATGCCACAGTTCTACTGTCTCGGTGTCTTTGCGAGATCCAATTTCCTTGCGGAACCGTGCGTGAAAGCTTGTGGGACTGGATTTCTCCGTTCTTTGCGCCTTCGCGCCTTTGCGAGAAATTCCTACCTGTTTGGTTGCGGCTTTGCTGCGCTGAGTTCTTCGTGTCCCCGTGTAATTTGTGGGCCAAAATCGTCCGAAAGACGTACTTAGTAGTCGTACCACAGTCCAAGGCCGATCTGCTGTTCGAACTGGTTGAAGAACTGGAACTGATTGCTTTTTCCGTTGTAGTAATGCAAGCCGGTGCGAATTACGTGGCCTGTCTCGCCTCGCCAGAGCCAGCCGGCTTGAGCAACCAGACTGCCGCCGAAATCGACTTCTTCTCGCAAATAGCCATTGATCGCTAAAAACGGAGTACCGCGAGAGCCGGTTGGCCCTGGTTGGGCGTAGTCGAGCCCAAACTGAAACTCCCAAGGTTCGGTGCCTTCGTCAGCATAGAAAGCCCAGCCCGCTTCGGCATACCAACGCCAAGCTGGCAACGGGAAAAAAGAGACGCCCGTGACAAGAGCGTCGCGGCTAAAGTTGATTCGCGTAAAACCGGGGTTGCGGACTAGAAACTCGTCGCCAGCGTGCGAGCTGAGGTGATAGTACGAGAACTTGTATTGAAACTTGCCATGACCATAGACGATGGGGACACCAAATCGGAAGTCGACAGCCTCGAAGTCCCAATTTTGGTCGAGGTTCAGACGCAACATGCCAGCGCCTTCAATTTGCAATTCCCATCCTTCGGGTCGATTGTTTTTGGTGGTGCCGTATCGCAGCAAAGAAGTTCGACCTCCAAACGTAACGTCGAGTAGCGACATATTGCCACTCGTATCTCGAAACACGGCACCAGACATGCGAGGCTCTTTCGCACCGGCCCAATAGGAGTGCCAAATCACATCGTCAGGCAAGACTTTCCAATCCCAGACTTTGGGACCGATCAAAGAAGCGAGTGCCGGATCGTCGAATTGGGTGTTGACGAAAATCGGAGATGGCCCGGTAGCCGGATAGGCAGGCGTCGGACAATAGTTGCCCGGAAATTGACCCTGTTGCGGATTCAGTAATGTCTCAGGTGGACATGCAAAGACAGGAGCTTCGACCAGATGTTGTGCTGGTTCGACGGTTGGGGAAGTTGGCACTGCAAACGTCTCGCGATACGGCTGCCAGGTTGCTTCCTCAAACGCAACTAAGTCAACCGTCGGCAACGAGCAGGCTACGACAGCAAACAGTGCGAGTTTTGGGAACTGTGAAGCAGGCATAACTGCGGAGGGTTAGAATTCTGATTGGCGAGGGCCATCGGGCGGCAGAAGATTATCGAATCTCTACGAAGCTGCGAAGGCCGATATGAGACGGAATTTGGCCATTTCAGTGCGATATTTAACAAAAGTAGGCCGCTAGCACATCAAGGTCGACACGCGAGCAGCATACTCTAGAATGGCTACAATTCCCGGTATCTCGATCGGTTTGTGAGTTCAGCAGGTGTTGCCATGGTACTTTTAGAGATGAGCATCGTTCCCTTGGGGCAAGGTGCTAGCGTAAGCTCGTATGTGGCCCAGTGCGTCGATTTGGTCGACCAGAGTGGGCTGGAATACGAACTTCACGCCATGGGTACAATTGTCGAGGGTGAGCTCGCTGAAGTGCTGGAGTTGATGCAACGATGTATCGAGAAAGTGGCTGAAAGCTCCGATCGAGTTAGCTGCTCGGCGAAGCTAGATTATCGTCGCGGGCTGCACGGACGGCTTGTTTCTAAAGTAGATAGCGTCGAGCAGAAACTAGGACGCAGAATAAAGCGTAGTTAGTGCAAGGTGCACACCCTTTAGGTCACGTTTGACTGTTTTCTCGCCATCTTACGAGAAATTATGACCACACATTTTGGAAGCTGTTTTAGCTAGGAAAAACGAATGAGCACCCCTGAATTCGACGCCGTGTTGGGCCGTGTGGCGAGCGGCATTTATATTCTTACGGCAGGCACTGGCGATCGGGCAACGGGGATGTTGGCCAGTTGGGTCGTTCAAGCAGGTTTCGAGCCGCCGATGGTTTCGGTCGCAGTCAAGTCTGGCCGGTACCTGGCCGAGTGGATCACCCAGGGCGAACCGTTCGTATTGAACGTGGTAGCTGAAAAACAGTTTGATTTGCTCAAACATTTTGGTCGCGGGTTCGAGCCAGACGAACCTGCCTTCGAGGGCCTCGCGATCCGACATTGTGCGCGAGGCGTACCGGTGCTCGAAGATTGTTTGGGCTATTTGGAATGCGAACCCGTTTCGCATATCGATTCGGGCGACCACCGGATTTTTTTGGCAAAGATCGTCCGAGGGGCACTGCAAAACGAAGCAGCCCCAATGGTCCATGTCCGCAAGAGTGGTAGTAACTACTAGCGCAGATTACGAAATGACACGCTTTGAACCCTCAGGAGTCCGAACCGCTGGGGGTGACCTTATTGGCAAGTTTCGCAACAAAGACCGAACACCGTGGAGCCTACTGCATGAATCGTACGGCCTTGTTGATCGCATCACTCGTTTTCGCCGAGGTGTGGGCGCTTAGCAGCGCTGCCCTTTGCAATGAAACGCCGTTTGTCGCGGCTTTCGATCGGTTTGCTCCGCACAACGATATCGAGTTGGCCGTGGGGGGCCGACTACTGTTGAGCGAATTGAGCTGCACGGCTTGCCATGCGACGAAAGTGGCACGCCTTCAGCCCAAAAAGGGGCCACGTCTTGAGGGAGCAGGCCAACGGTTGCAAGGCGACTGGGTGCGGCAGTTTCTTCACTCGCCGCAGAAGACCAAACCTGGCACCACGATGCCCGACGTGTTGGCGGGGCTTGGCGAGGAGGAAAAGCAACCGGCGATTGCTGCTTTAGCCGCGTTTCTTGCTTCGCAACACGAGCCTTATCCCGTGGTGAAAGCAAACGGCCTTGTTCCGGTGCCGTTTGAGTTTTGGGATGTTGGCGATCTCGAACAAGGCAAGCAGCTTTATCATCAGGTGGGTTGTGTCGCCTGCCACGAGCCGGCTAACGATTACGAAACAGCCGAGGCGGCCCCGACGCCCATCGATACCTTGCTCGAGCAGCTCGATCCCGAGGAAATCGAAGAGATGGGGCTAGGCTCAGCTGTGCGGCCAGTGAAGTCGGTTCCGCATGGCGATTTGCCAGCAAAATACTCGCTAAAATCGCTAACCTTTTTTCTTTTGGACCCCGCTTCGATACGTCCCAGCGGTCGGATGCCAGGCTTGCGGCTAGGACCCATGGAAGCGGCACACATCGCTGCCTATCTACTACGAGATCAGCAGCGAGTGGAAGAGGAAAAACCAAAAACGGTCGACCAATCGCTGCGAGAAGAAGGGAAACGGCTGTTCAGCGAATTGGGATGCGCGAGTTGCCACACGGCTGGGGGTATTGAGGCCGGCGGTGGGGCTCGTCCCTTGGCCAAATTGAAAATTGACGATCAACAAAGCTGCTTTGCCGCAACTACGAAGGGGCGACCACACTATTCGCTTGACGAAATTCAAACCAAAGCGATTTTGGCCGCGATGGCAGAGTTGCCGGCTGGCAAAACCCGAGATGATCACTTCCAGGTGAAGTTTTGGATGATGCAACTCAACTGCTTCGGATGCCACGAGCGCGAGGGGCTGGGGGGCGTTGGTCGAAATCGGAAAGCGTACTTCGAAACCGTACGGCATGTCGACTTGGGTGATGAGGGCCGGATTCCGCCTCCGCTGACGGGAGTAGGTCAAAAGCTAACCGCGGATTCGCTGAAGAAAGTGCTCAACGGAAGCGACCAAGTTCGGCCGCACTTACTGGCGCGGATGCCGAGATTTTCTGCCACCTCGGTGTGGCAATTGCCCGAAGCGTTTGCCAAGGTTGATCGAGCAGAGGCTCCGCCAGAACAGAAGGTGCCCCCGCCGCCAAACGGTTTTGTCGCCGCCGGACAGAGACTGCTCGACACGGGCTGCGTCGAATGTCACCCGATGCGGGGCGAAAGTCTGCCGGGTGTGGTCGGGATTGATTTAGAAACGGTGACAAGCCGAGTGGAGTTTGGCTGGTTTCATGATTTCCTTTTGAACCCTGCGGAGTTGAAATCGCGGACGCGGATGCCGACGTTTTTTCCGAATGGCGTAAGTCAACAGCCGGATATTTTGGACGGAAGCACCGATCAACAGATTGCCGCGATTTGGCATTACCTGCGCGAGATCAAGAAGCATCCGTTGCCAGAGAAAATTGTGAAAGCCCGGTCGCAAGATTTTGAACTGGTGCCCACCGAGCAACCAATCCTGCTGCGAACTTTTATGCACGAGGCGGGTACCCATGCTCTGGCGGTCGGTTTTGCCGAGAAGGTTCATTTTGCATTCGATACCGAGAACCCGCGGTTGGCAGTGGCTTGGCGAGGGCGGTTTTTAGATGCACAGGGAACATGGTTTGTACGGTCTACGCCGCCAGCCGTGCCTCTGGGCAAAGAACTGATCGAGCTGCCCAAAGGGCCTGCATTGGCAGTGCTTGCAGAAAAAAAGCAAGCTTGGCCCTCGTTTGATGCTGAACAAGATTATCGGTTCGAGGGGTATCGGCTTGACCCCGAGGGGGTGCCGACAATGTTGTATCGTGTGGGCGATTACCAAGTGCAAGATCGCACCACCCCCAACAACGACGGCGGCTTAACGCGACGGTTGACGATTGTTGCGCCTGAGAAGAAGGATGCGACAGGGAAACTTTGGCTGCGCGCGAATGTTGGTAAGAGCTTGCAACAAGTGAACGAAAACTCGACCATCAACGAGAAACATTTGACGGTAAGTGTCGCAGGTGGAGTGAACAGCGTCGGGCAACTGCGTACTATCGAGGGTTCGACCGAATCGCTTTTTGAAGTCGAAGTCGACAACGAAACAACAATCGAGGTGCAATACCAATGGTAGCCCGAAAAACACTGATAGTCGTTTTGCTGCTGTGGGCAAATGTTAGCCTAGCAGCGAGTCCGGCCGAGGAAGGAAAATACTATCGCCTCGTTACGGTAGCAACCTCGCAGGCGAAAACCGATTCGCGCTCGAAAAATTGGAAGCCCTCGCCCGAGGGGCTGGCGCTAGAAGTGAGCGGGCTGGCCGTGCTAGACGATCACCGAGTTGCCGTAGCAATCCGCAAAGGCGAAGTCTGGATTCTGGACGGCGTCTACGACGATCCGCCGAAAAATGTTACCTACCAATTGTTTGCCAAGGCGCTGCACGAGCCCTTGGGGCTGCTGAAAGACGGCGACTCGCTCTACACAGTGCAGCGAACGGAGCTGACCCGATTGCGCGACAGCAACGGGGACGGCACGGCGGACGAGTATCTCACGGTCGCCAAAGGTTGGGGAGTGACAGGCCACTACCACGAATACGCCTATGGCCCGAAGCTCGACAAAAATGGCGACTTTTGGGTAACCCTAAATATCGGCTTGGGCCTAAAGGGCGACGAGCTTAAACGCACCCTGAAAAATCCGGCACTGGGTTACCGGCAAGCTCGCTGGCGCGGCTGGGGCATAAAGATCACTCGCGATGGAAAGATCACTCCCGTCTGTGCTGGCATGAGGTCGCCATGTGGATTGGCGGCGAACGCCGCAGGCGACATGTTCTATACCGATCAGCAAGGCAATTGGGTGGCGACCAATTCGTTGCACCACATGCGCACCGGGGCCTTCTTCCATCATGCCGAGGCACTGGCGTCGATGAATCTGCCCGGCTCGCCGATCCAAGGGATCGAGTCGGTGCCCGATGGTTTGCCTTTGCCTGAGGCGATCAAACGGTTCCCGCAGTTGAAGCCCCCGGCAGTTTGGTTTCCGTATAAGAAGATGGGCCAGTCGGCGACCGACATCCTGTTGGACGAAAGCGAGGGCCGATTTGGACCCTTCGCCGGCCAACTGTTTATCGGCGAGTTTACTCAAGCGTCGATCAGCCGCGTCTTCTTAGAAAAAGTCGGCGGCGAGTACCAGGGGGCCTGCTTTCCGTTCCGCTCGGGCTTCGCCTCCGCCGTACTACGGATGGGGCAGGGGACCGATGGCAGTCTGTTTGTCGGGTTAAGCAACCGCGGCTGGAGCAGCCTAGGCACCGCATCGTACGGGCTTCAACGGCTAGTATGGACGGGTGAAACGCCGTTTGAAATCCAAGAAATGAAAGCCCGAAGCGACGGGTTCGAGCTGGTGTTCACCCAGCCCGTGGATGCGGCAACCGCCGCCGAAGTAAGTTCGTACACGATGAACAGCTACACCTACAGTTATCACTCGACGTATGGCAGCGATGAAATTCTTAGTAAACCCTTGAACATCGAAAAAGCAACCGTTTCAGCCGACCGCAAGTCAGTAGTGTTAAAAGTGGCGGGCATGAGAGAGCTATACGTCCACGAATTACGAGCGGCGGGCGTACGCTCCGAAAACGGCAAGCCGCTATTACACCCGATGGCGTATTACACACTCAATCGTATTCCTTAGGGATGGATGGTTGGGGAATTATACAGAAAACTGCAAAGTCACAATTGTATGAAATCTACCGTTACAAATTGAACCACAGAGGGACACAGAGGAAAGTTTTTTTCTGGCACTCTGTGCTGCTCTGTGTCCTCTGTGGTTATTCTTCTTTCCTAAACTTTGGTCGATCGCACCGAGACTTTGCAGTCCTCCTGAGGGATTTACTATCATTGATTGCGTAGGAATTAGAAGTCGAGTAAGTTTGTAGAGTGATAACGAAACGCACCTATCTCTGGTGCGTTTCGCTGGCGCTGCACTCGCCCTACGATTTCATCAACATATTCCCGCCGCCCCTTGCCCTCAATCGTTCTTGCAATTCTGGACCGATTTGGTCACACTCCTAGGATGACTTACTAAATCGCAAGCCTGCTCAAGCCTCGATGGCAAGTAGGCGATGGTCTCTTCCCCGATTTTACTCTTTTTAGCTGACGAACTGCGATGGAATTGTTTACTGTTGCTGGCCTAGGAACCTTGGCAATGCTCATCCTGCTGCAAGCAGTGTTGGGCTTTGATAATCTGCTCTATATCTCGATCGAGTCGAAGCGTGCGCCCGAAGATCGGCAACAGTCGGTGCGCCGATTGGGGATCGGCCTGGCGATCGGGCTGCGCATCGTGCTGTTGTTTGTCATCGTGATGCTGATCGACAAAGTGCAGGCACCCATGTTTAGCTTTGGATTCGAGAATATCCTGACCGGTGAATTTACGCTGCATAGCCTGATCACGTTGGTAGGGGGGGTGTTTATTCTCTATACCGCAGTGAAAGAAATCATGCACATGTTGGCCATTGATGAAGTGGGGCATGGCGTCGGCAAAAAAGGTGGCAAGTCGGTGGGGGCGGTTATCTTTTGGATTGTCTTGATGAATTTAGTGTTCTCCTTCGACTCGATCTTGTCGGCCATGGCGCTGACCGAAAGCTTTGCGATTATGGCCACGGCAATTGTGATTAGCGGGCTGATGATGATTTTGCTTGCCGACCATGTCGCCGAGTTTCTTAAACGCAACCGCATGTACGAAGTGCTGGGGCTGTTTATTCTGTTTATCGTTGGCATGATGCTGCTGGGCGAAGGGGGGCATCTGGCCCATTTGACGCTGTTTGGCCACAAAGTCGAACCGATGGCAAAGAGTACCTTTTACTTCACCATCGCCGTGCTGGTGGCGGTCGACTTGGTACAGAGCCGGTACCGCAAGAAGTTGCTCGCCCAACGTGCAGAAGAAATGCAGCGCTCGCCAAAATAATTTCAGACCAAGTGAAACGGCAAAGTCATATTAGCCGCGGTTGAGCCTGAAAAAACTGCAGCTTCCGCTTGCAGCTATGACGGAATGTGTGACTTCGCAGTTCACTTGCCACGCGAAATCCAAGCCTTGTCGAAGACAACGTGCTTGATCGATTCGCCCGACTTAGCCTTGTCGTGGACCACGTAGCTATAAGTGGCGTGGATTTTTCCGTCGGCCGTTTGGATAATCGAAGGATAGCTAAACGAACCGTTGGCATCGCGTTCCAGATGTCGCGGCGCTGTCCAGGTTTTGCCTTCATCCATCGAGAGGGCCACCCCAAGACGGTGGCGGCCTTTTTCGGTATCGTTATTGATCATTATCCAATCGCCGTCGGCTAGCCGAACGACTTCCATGCTGCCGCTCGGGTTGGGAATGTCGGTATCGACAGCCGTGCTCCAAGAGCTGCCATCGTCGTCCGAGGTGCTCATTTGCACCCGTTGAGGCGGGCCGCCCCCGTCGCGATAGTAGGCGACCAATTGGCCCCCCTTGCGGCGAACGATGCTAGGCTGGATCGGGCCAAGACCGATCATCGCGCCGCTTGCTTTCCAAGTATCGCCCAGGTCGTCGGAAATCGCCGTGAGCGAAATGTTGAACCCGTCGGAATACAGCGGCAACAAAATCCGACCGCTTGGCAGCACGGTGACATGGTTGCGAGTCATCCAGCCTTTCTGACGCTTGTGAGGATCGCGGGCCGCTTCGACCAGCATCGAGCCATACGCCAAAGCATACTCTGCCCAATAGCCTTGATTAAAACCAAGGCTATCGAGGCCCGCTTCGATCTGTTGCGGTAGCGTGTCGCCCGGCTTGAGAACAATGACATCCTGCCAAGTCCATTTTGGCGGCCCCTCGGCGGTGTACTCTTCCGCTCGAACGTATTTCAGCAAAGAGTGCTCCCAACGGTTGGCAACCACCTGCGCCCAAAAAAGCCAGAGACGCTTGTTAGCATCGATAAACAGCACCGGGTTGCAGTCGGGTAGATCCTGCGAGTCGGCCATCACAAAAACCGAACTCCATGTTTTCCCCCCATCACGAGATCGAGAGCCTTGGATCTGCACGTCGTTGGCGTTTCGTTCACCGGAGCCGTGATACCAACAGACAAGCAAGTCGCCATTAGGGCAAGCAATGATGCAGCTCGAATGATTATGCTTGTCCTGAAGAGGAAAGATCAAGCCACCCTGCGGCCCATCAGCCAGCGCCGTTGGAATAGCAATTACCAAAAGGAGCAACGGAAGAAAAATTTTGCAAATCATAAGTAAGCTCAAGGGTTGGCTTTTGTGACCAGCCGGACCGCCACGCGGTCCACGGAGCCCCCGAGGCAAGCGTACCCCCGGCTACCGCCCACAAACAACTAACAACACTGGTCGAGAACCATCCTAATTCAGAGCAACTCGATTCTCAAGCGAATAGAAACCAGCGTGCAAGGCCCTTCATTTTTTCACAATGCGAAGCATCGTAAATTCACTAGCCCGACGCGCCAGCGAGGGAAGTAACGAGAAATCCCTCGCTAGCGCGTCGGGCTAGTGCGGTATACCCCTCGGGCTGGCGAGATATTGACCACCGGGGCATCGAAGAGGTTACAATGCCCGCTGTTCGGACAGGCTTGCGCGACGCGCAAAAATAAAGAGTCGTTTCGAACGGATGACAATCGAAACAACTCAATAATAAGGGCAGTTAATATGTATACACGCAGCCTAGCAAACAGTCGCCGGTTTACCAAGCGAAAAGTGCGGAATGCGCCTGCTTTTTGCCAATGTCGAATCTCAAAAATAGGGCTCTTGTCGGAAGTTGTTTGCATCATTGGAATTGCGACCTCTTGTGCCGCAACCGCTTTCGGCAACCCCCTACAGGACTGGATCGCTGAGGAGGCCCCGCAACTTACCCAACTTTACAAAGAGCTGCATCAGTCGCCAGAGTTGTCGTTTCAAGAAGAGAAAACGGCAGAGCGAATGGCGGCGGAAATACGCGAGCTTGGCTTTGAAGTGACCACCGCAGTTGGCGGACACGGCGTGGTCGGCGTGCTAAAAAATGGCGAGGGGAAAACGTTGCTCTTGCGTGCAGACATGGATGCCTTGCCGGTGGTTGAAGAAACCGGCTTAGACTATGCCTCGCAGGTGAAAATTCGCGATGAGCGGGGTGCAACCGTTGGGGTGATGCACGCTTGCGGACACGACATGCATATGACCAACTTGGTAGGCGCGCTGGGTTACCTGTCCACTCACCGAGAAGCGTGGCAAGGCACCTTGGTCGCCATCTTTCAGCCTGCCGAAGAGCGGGGAGCTGGCGCAAAGGCGATGATTGCCGATGGCATGTTGCGAAGATTTCCGCGCCCTGATTTCGCCCTAGCAATGCACGTAGCTGCCGACACGGCCGCGGGGACGATCGGATATCGTGCCGGCTATGCCCAAGCGAATGTCGATAGCGTCGACATCGAAATACACGGGCGAGGTGGGCACGGTGCTTATCCACACGCTACGGTCGACCCTGTGGTGATCGCCGCCCGGCTGGTGATCGATTTGCAAACCATTGTCAGCCGCGAAATCGACCCGATCGAGCCAGCGGTCATTACAGTTGGCTCGATTCACGGCGGCACCAAGCACAACATCATCGGCGACACGTGTCATCTGCAACTGACCGTACGCAGTTATAGTCCCGCAGTCCGAAAACAATTGATCGCCGCAATCCGTCGCAAAGCGCTAGCCGCAGCAGCCAGCGCTGATGCGCCTGAGCCAGAGATATCGGCCACCGAAGGAACCCCCTCGCTATTTAACGATCCGGAACTAACCGAACGAATCGTGCCGACGATTAAACAAGTTTTCGGCGAAGCAAAAGTCACGGAGATGAAACCTTCGATGGGCGGCGAAGATTTTGGCCGAATCGGTCGCGAAGGAGTGCCGATTCTGATGCTCAAACTGGGGGCAGTCAACCAAAGTCGCCTCGACGAATACAAACAACAGGGCACGATGCCGCCTTCGCTGCACTCCCCAAAATTCTACCCCGACCCCGCCGAGACAATTACAACCGGAGTAACGACATTTGTCACAGCCGTGCTGGAGTTGCTGAAACCTGAATCGCGTTAACACGACAACGCAGGGTCAAGTTAACCACAACGACACAACGGGCACGACGTGAATTCAGTATGTGACCCAGAGAGGAAAAATCGCAACCAAATAGATAAGATTTTCTCGCTAAGGCGCAAAAGAAACACAAAAAAAGAGTGTCTCGCAGAGACGCAGAGACAGCAGAGGAAACTGGAATACTGTAGCTCTGCCGTCTCCGCGTCTCTGCGAGAACCAAATTACCTTACGGAGCCGCAAGGGCTTATTATTCCGCAAGGAGCATCACCTGCCTCATTTCAGTAGGCTCCATGCCGTGGGGAATACCTGAAATCCAGCCTTCTTTCGTCGTGCTCGTTGTGTCGTCGTAGTTCAATCTTGCGCAGCAGCATTAAAGAATCGATCGTAACATTCCAGCCATTTGTCGATGCTGAGGGGTAACTTTTCCTCGGATCACTTGCCGATGTTGCAAAAAGTAAACATGCTGGTTTCGCACTAATATCCTCGGGAAAAAATTATCCCGATTTTACTCCACAAAGGAAAAACTTGGGCTAAGGTTTAGTAATCGCTGTAGTGCAAATATGCTTTTACTCGACTCTTCACTCTTGGCACTTTTCAGTCACCTAGTTTCTCCTCGACTGTGCATTGCCCAAAACCTCAAGGAATCCTTTGATGTCTCATCGTCTCGTTAATGTGTGCTTGCTAATTGCGGTTGTATGTTCAGCCGTTCTGACAGAAACAAAAATAATCGCCAAAGAGCCAGCGCTCGTTCAGCCGCTATCTACTGAATCGCTCGAAGCGTTAGTAGCTGGGGTTGCCGTTTACTCCGATTCGATTGTCGAGCAAATCTTGGCGACTTCGCAAAACCCAACCGCTTTGCACGAAGCTGCCAGCAAGGTCACGCCGACTCAGCCGTACTCGACCAGCTTGCAAGGCCTTTTGCAGTACCCGAGTTTGCTTCAGCAGTTGGATGAAAACTTAGCCTACACTGCTCGATTGGGAGTTGCTTCGCAAACACAATTGGCCGACGTCTGGGGCGCGATTGATTCCGTGCGTGCGAAAATGGAGATCGCCGCGCAACAGGAGCAAGCAACTGGCTCGACGACCGAAACTTATGCCGGTGGCGCCGCGGTCGGGTATCCGGCTGCGTACGTACCGTATGCAGGAGCCGTAGCTCGCGGGCTTTGGACCTATGCGGTCGCCCACGAACTTGCTCAGGCCCATAACAATGTCCACTACAATACCCACCACGGTTCAACGGCGACAACAACTACCACCGGGACAACGACGGCAGGAACGACAACCGCCACACAAACCACCGCAACAAGCGCTAATGGCAATGCAACGGCCGCTTCAGGCACAAGCACTTCGACCTATACCGGCCCCAATGGCAATTCGGCGACCGCCACCACGCAAGGTGCAAGCGCACAGTACAGCAATGGCACGACCGACGCTGCGATCGGCGCCGCTTCGACAACCATTCAAGGCCCGAATGGCAACTCAGCTTATGCCCAAGGGGCCGGGGCGATTGGCAAAACAACCGTCGGCGATACCACCTACGCGGGAGCTGCCGGCAGCGGCTCGGTCACCGGTTCGGGTGGCAACACCATCTCTGGCGCAGGTCAAGCAACAGGCAACGTAACCCAAACCGGCAACGGCGCCACTTTCCAGAGCCAAGCCACGGGCAGTTTCGATAGCAATTTTGGCTCGGCTGGCACGGTAAGCCGCTCTGGCCAAGGCAATGTGAGCCAGAATGCAGACGGCTCGACGAATTTCGACCGCTCGACCAGCGGCAGCTTGAACACAACGAACGCCAACGCCAGCTACACCCACAATGGTAGCGGCCAAGCAACCGGCAACGGAACCGGCAGCTATCAAGGTTCCTCGACCATCAACACGGCCCAAGGTTCTGCCCAAACAAGCACAACGGCTGGCAACGGACAAGCCTCGACGACCGTAACCACCGGAAACGGCAGCAACACCTACACCGCCGGCGACGGGCAAGCCGGAAGCACAAGCAATAATTCGGCAGCCCGTAGTTCGACCGCCCAAGCAAGCACCGGTCGACCGGCTGAGGTGCAAGGAAATTCCAGGTTCAGCCAAGCCAACGCAAACCGCGCGAACGCACGGACTAGTACCGGTCGCCCCTCGCAAACAGGCTTCAGCCGCCCCGGCGGAAACCTGGCAGGCCAAGCTCGCACAGGTGCACAAGCATCACCCCGCAACGGAAGCTCCGCCCGCTCTGGCGGTCGTTCTCAAGGACGCAGCAGAAGTGGCGGCGGCGGCGGTGGTCGCGGACGTCGCTAGTTCTTCGCCGAAAACCTAAGCAAAACCAATCTCCCGGGGAGACAGCGAAATCGTTCGCCGTTTGCCCGGGAGATTTTTTATTGGGCGCTTGGTTCGACACTTCAGAAGTCCAGAAAAAGGGTGATCCTATCAGCGAACAGTCGTTGTCTCTATCATTACGCTATAATCTCTGGCAAAACCGTCCATCCTGTCTACTTTGCCAATCCCTGTTGTGGTCCTGTGTGATCCTAGGGCTGAAAAGAAGCGATTGCGAATCGATGTAATTTCAGTTAGACTCAGCGGGTAATCGATCATCGAAGCTCCGCCAAAACTGCGATGTAAGATCGGGAACGATCATAAAAATGACCACCATTAGATTCCCATTCGCTAAGCCTCCGTTCAGATTCTTGATCGATCATCTTGTGCAAGATGCAGACTTTCTGGAGGATGCGCAACAGATCCTCAAGATCGATCAAAATGCGTATTCACGATTATCCACCAAACTCGCTAAGACCGATGCTTTCCTCGGTCGCTCCGATCTGGCATCAATTGTTAGTGATTCGCTAGACGAAGGCGATGATTCCGATCGCATCGCATCGATCATTTATCAAATTGGCAGCATCGTCCATGATGCAGACATCGATGCATTGGATGCCATGGATGCATTGGGCAAGGCGATTGAGGAAAAGGCTGAGGAGCTTACGCCGCAAGAGCGTCGGGCGCTGACCAATCGGCTGCGAAAGTTGGTCGCAGAGCCAATCGGGATCGCGAAACAATACAAAGCACAGCAGTTGGTGGATGCTATCGGCGCGGAACTCGACGATTTTCAAATTATCTGTGACATCCGCCCAATCTTTGATCGGGAGCGCGATCGAATCGATGGGGCGATACCACTAACCGTTCTGCGACTGGAATACAGCACGTCCGATGGCGACTCCGCCGTAGTTGAGGTACGCGTCACTGAAAGGCAGATCGCGAAGTTCGGTGAGAAGATTGCAGACGCTCATCTCAAGCTAAAAATGATCAAGGAACTCTTGGCTAACCAGCACCTTCCGATCCCAAGAACTAAATCCACAGTTACAGAGGGTTAATCGTAGTGCCACAACCCGGTGAAACGCGAACGTCGTCCTCAGACGCGTACTTTCGAGAAATCGATGAGGCTGCTCTCATGGCAATGAAGCAGCAGGGCTTTTCAGAGACCCTCAAGTCGCTAAAGAGAGGTCGTTTGCCGGCGCCGATGTTGACTGTTCACGAGGGCGTTGCCGAGGAATCGTCCCCCGGGCGATTTAACTTAGCACTTCAAACCGACGAAGGGCCGGCGTTCTTCCATAATGCCGAACGGGCGGATCGTGAATCGACAGATCCGCAGTCGGTTCCATCAAGCACAAGACAGCCCTTTGATGCCACTACGGATTCTAGTGTACGTACACCTGATCAGCTTCTACAGCAGTTGGCCAATGCTGGAGCGAATCCTTCCTGCAGTCTGATCTGCGAAGTTGAGCTGACACGTATCGATCGGTCGCAGCACCCAATTCTTCTGCCGCTGCTCTGGCAGTACATCCTTGATCACCGCAGCAGCAACGATCGCGATGAACTTGTGGCCGTTGGGGCGGCGATCCGCAAGTACATCGCGATTATGCCGATAGACCGCATGGGTGAGTTGGCGGTTCTGCTTGAATCAGGGAACCGGTCGCCGCTCCCGATCGAGCTAGAAATCGAGGTTGCCAAGATGATCTATCGCAACTTCGAGGTCTGTCCACCTGTCGATGCTGACCCACAACCGCAATTGGCTCGGCGACTTTTGGAGATCGCGCAAGCATACACCAATCCGCGAATTCTTTTGAAAGAAAAGCACTCGGCAGCGGCTTCGTTGTCCATTGAGGCAATCGTCTCGATGCGTAGTCCACTGGCCGAGCAGGCATGGCAAGCAGCGATTGCATGCCCCTATCAGTGGTTCGCTGAACTTGTCAGCGACGATCTCGACGACCTCCGTGAGCGTTGGAGCGAAAATAACCCGGACGCTGCGAATTGGCTTGGCGAATTGCGGGACAAAGTCCTTACAAACGTGTGATACGGGGGACGGGTGTGCCGAGCTATCGTGTAAGCGAATCAACGACTCCACTTAAACTCCTCATCTTCGATGTCGTGGGGAGGGATGGCAAAGAAACTGGCTTCGTCGATCACGCAGGGCTTACTGAATCTACAGGAACCCACGAGACCCGCAAGATCCCCATACTCCACATGAGGCCGCCTTTACACGGGCGGCGTGACCCGGAGCACATGAAAGTTAGCGTTGTGGGCAGCGCCACCTTAACAGACGATGAAGTACATAAGATTCGGACGTTCGTTGATCTTCACGATGGCGAGCATTCGGCCTTTCTGCAGCTCAGTCGGAGCGGGTTGATAAGGGCCACTTCGGAAATGTACTGCGTTCGCCCACACGCGTCCCCTTTGCGTGAAGCTGATGGTCGCTATGCAAGAACGCGATTTAGTTGTGCGGGGTTTGTATTTGAGGCATATAAGCGGGCTAGAATCGAATTACTCGACCCAAACGCCTTACCGATGGTCGATATGGCAGACATCAAGTTAGCCTACCCAGACTATGAACGCTTGATGGAAAACGAAAGAATCAGCTCGGAAGACCTGGGGCTAGATGGCAGTGGCCCTTGGCCTGTGCTGCTTTGCGGTTACCTATTTCATGCACTTGACCGCGATGCGGAGGCTATTCGGAACCATCCGTACACACCAATAGCTGCGAATCGGTTCTTCCTTTAACGAGCAGGATTACCAAGTTGGCTTTGAACCAGTATTGAGCCGTTTACTGTATTTCATCAATACCTTTTTGCAACATACTCACGCATCCCGTAAACGTGGATCGAGCGCATCGCGTAGTCCATCGCCAAGAAAGTTCAGCGCGAGCAGCGTGGTGCCGAGCGCCAGGCTGGGGAAGAGAATCAACCACCAGTAGATTTTTACTGGGGTGATCACTTTGATGCCTTCGTTGGCGAGTAGGCCCCAGGAAACGTCGGGAGGCTCGACTCCTAAACCCAGAAAAGACAAAAATGCCTCGAATAGCATGACGCGGGGGATCGTCAGCGTGAGGTAGACCAACACCACGCTGAAGAGGTTGGGTAGCAGGTGCAAGAAAATAATCCGTGCGCGGCTCGCACCAACCGATCGGGCAGCTTCGACGTACAGCTCATTCTTGAGCGAGATCACTTGGCCGCGGACCACCCGAGCCATCGTAAGCCAATAGATGGCCCCCACCACGAAGAAAAAGATGGTGATACGATCGATGCCCCAGTAGGCAAGCTCGTCGGCAACGCTTTCCTCGCCCAAGATCGTAATCAAAAAAATCACGACAAAGATAAACGGGATCGAGTACATCACGTCGACAAACCGCATCATGGCATCGTCGACCCAGCCACCAAAGTAACCCGACACAGCGCCATAGGTAACGCCAATCACCAGCGAAACAATCGTGGCCACCAGCCCAACGATAAGAGAAATGCGTGCCCCCCAAAACAGCCGAGAAAGCAGGTCGCGCCCCAGCACGTCGCGCCCGCAGAACGAATTCAAGCTACGGTTGCCGAACAACGAGTAGCGTAGCTGAACCATTTGGCGACTGAGCCAACTGAGGTTCGCAAACCCCAGCTTGCGGTAAGGCTGTTGGACGGTGTCGTGGATTTCAGCATATTTGTGACGGACGACCGCTTTGGCGTCGTCGAAAGTTTTTTGGGTTGAGGCCAGTTGAGCTTTGCGTTGATCGTCCGAAAGATCGTCCGGCAATTTAGCCGTGGCTTGTTTTAGTTCTTGCTTGGCTTGGGCCAACGTTGTTTCTAAGCCGGGGATTTGAGTTTTCAACTCGGCAATCGCCGGGGGACTGTTGTTGATCCCTTCGATGTCTAAATCAAAAGTAGTTAGCCAGAGTGGCGAGGCGGTTGGCTCGGCGTATTGAACCGAAGTTTGCGTGAAGTCGGGCGCTTGCAGCGGCAATATCGGCGTGAGCAACGCCAGCAGCGAGACGGTTGCCAGCGCGATGAGAGACGCATTGGCCACCCGATTCCGGCGCAAGCGTCGCCAAGCATCTTGAGCCAGCGAAACCCCTTCGACCGGCTGGCGATTGCCTGTGGCAATATTTTTCGTATTAGCAACAACGTCAGACAAGTGTTTTCCCTCAGATTCTATCTCTCAAAAACCAAAATTGTACTCTAGGAAATAAGCAGGATTCGTAGGGTGAGTGATCAGGATAACTGCAAAGTCGGTACGATCGACCAAAGTTTTAGAAAAAAGAATAACCACAGAGGACACGGAGTAGCACAGAGTGCCTTAAAATAGATTTCCTCTGTGCTACTCCGTGTCCTCTGTGGTTCAAATTATTGCGGTTTATTTTGTGTAATTGTGACTTTGCAGTTGTCCTGGGTGGGTAGTTCTGTTGGCGGATTGAGCTTACCACTCCGAATCGTTTTCCGCCGACAGGTTCACCCACTACAAAGCAAAAACTATTAGCGCATATTAGCGTTCATTAGCGGTTTCCTTTTTTTGGTTGCGCCCAAGGCCTCGTTAGATCCTCTTTGCCTCCGTGGTGAATTCAAAATGAAAAAGTTATTTCTGATTGGTTCCTCAATTCAGTTTTACCCGAGGATCGAGTACCGCATACGACAGGTCGACCAGCCAATTCATCGAATACAGCAAAACCGTGTAGAGCATCACAAGGCCCATCGCGAGTGTGTAGTCGCGAGCGATGGCCGCTTGTACAAAATGCGACCCCATGCCGGGAATCGCGAACACTTGCTCAACGACCAAAGAGCCGGTCAAAATTCCCGCTACTGCGGGGCCAAGAAACGAAACCACCGGCAGCAACGCACCGCGCAGGGCGTGGACAATCACCACTCGCACGGGGCCTACGCCTTTGGCCCGGGCTGTGCGAATATGATCTTGCGACAACACATCCAACATGCTGGTACGAACGATGCGAGCCACGTAAGCCGCATAAGGAGCCCCTAGGCAAAACGCAGGCAAGACAAGTTGGCTAAAGTTGCCCCACCCGGCGGCAGGAAAAATCGGGATCATAAAAACAAACAGAATAATACAGATGCCCGCGACAACAAAGTTCGGCAGTGCGACGCCGATCGTCGCAACCAGCATCAGCATGAAATCGCCCCAGGTGCCCCGATAAACGGCTGAGATAATTCCGGCAAACAGCCCCAGGACTAAGGCGAAAACCAACGCAAAGGTTCCCAGGGTGATCGAAATCGGCAACCCTTGGGCGATCACCTCATTCACCGAGTAGTCGGTTAGCTTAAAACTATGGCCAAAATCCCCACGCGAAAAATTGCTCAGTTCAATCCAGTATTGCTCGGCGAGGCTTTTGTCCAGGTTGTAGCGTTTCTGAAGCAGACGCTCGATCTCTGGTTCGAGTACTCGTTCGCTATCAAACGGCCCGCCCGGCACAGCCCGCATCAGAAAAAACGAAACAGTGAAGACAATCCACAGTGTGAGCAGCATCCACAGTAGTCGCTTGAAGCAAAACGCGATCATGGCTGCCCCTTCGTTCTCATGAATTCGTTGGTCTCGCCACTCTCTCGATCGATCCAAATGGCCCACAGCGGATGGAAGTCTTGGACGTTGTTGTAAAAACCACGCACGTAGGGTTTGACCATGTTTTTCGAGGTGTAGAAATAGATCGGAAGGATCGGCAACTCGTCCAGCAATATCTTCTCGGCTTGTTGAAAGAGCTGCATGCGTACTGCGGGGTTGGCTTCTTTTCCTGTAGCAGCAATCAGCCGATCGTACTCCGCATTGCTCCAGCCAGTGCTGTTTTGCTCGCTGTCGGTAACAAACATATCGAGAAACGTATTGGGGTCGGCATAGTCGCCCACCCAGCCGCGACGGCTGATGTTGTATTTCATCTGCCGTTGGCTGGCCAAATAGGTAGCCCATTCTTCATTTCGCGTTGAGATCGAAATGCCCAACTCGCGTTGCCACTGCTTGCGAATCACTTCAGCAATGGTTTGGTGCATCTCGTGGGTGTTGTAAAGAATATCCAGTCGCGGAAAGCCTTTCCCCTCGGGATAGCCAGCCTCGGCAAGCAGACGCCGAGCTTCCTCAGGATCGTAACCCGCCGTTTGTTGCGACTCGTACCCCGTGATCCCCGGCGGTACGAAGCCCAATGCCGGAACTTCTCCCGCAGCCAGAATCTTGCTCGTGATTTCCTTGCGATCCAATGCCAACGACAACGCGCGGCGAACTCGGATATCGTCCAACGGCTTGCGAGCCGTATTGAGCAAGTAAAAATAGGTACTCAGGAAGGGTGCCGGGTTAAGATCATTACGCGGCGGTTGCTGCTGACGCAAAATGCGCAGCGCTGGCCCCGGTGCTTCGGTCACCCAATCTGCCGTATCGGTCATATACATATTGAGCGACGTGGTAACCGCGTCGACCGAAAGGGCGTCGATCACGTTGAGGCGTATCGTATCACGATTCCAGTAAGTTCCGCTTTTTCGCAGCCTGATGCGGTCGCGAATCCGACGAAACTCGACGTTGAAAGGGCCATTCGTGACAATATTCTCAGGCTTTGCCCATTGAGGCGAGCCGAACGTTTCAATGCATTTTTGGTTCACCGGAAAAAGCGGATAAAAACCCATCAGATTGAGGAAGTAGGGCGTAGGATTTTCAAGCGTGATGCGTAGGGTAAGCGGATCAATGACCTCGATCCCCACCTCCCGAAAATCCAACAGCACTTGCCGACACCAACGCGTATTCGCGGGCGGCTTATTTTCGGCCGCATGTTCGTCGTCAACAGGCCGATAGCGAACCGGCTTGCCATCGATTTCAACAACGAACACCCGTTGGTCGTCCGACTCGCTTTTCTGTTCGACCGCCAGCAATTTGGCGTGAACAATTTCCCCACGCCAAGTATTGATCGCATCAACCGGTAGGTTCAGTTCCACTTCGACCGGATCGCCCGCCCGGATGCCCTTGGCCCCTAGGCTGTAGTTGTGGGCGTTCTTGATGTACCATGCTTGATAGGCATATTCGGCAGCCGTGCGAGGCCCCAGAAAACGACGCATCGAGTAATGGATATCGGTGGCGACAACAGGCGAACCGTCCGTCCAACGAGCTTCTTCCCTCATGTGAAAAGTGTAGGTGAGCAGGTCGTCGGAGATATCCCAGCTTTTGGCAAGCCCGGGGATCGGCTTGAGGGTTTCGGGATGGAGTTTTGTCAGGCCTTCGAAAACCGCATTGATAATACGATTTTCGGGACTGCCGGTAACAATGGCCGGGTCGAGACTTTTGATTTCGCTTTCGTTGACAAACGTAAAGTCAGCCGGAGGCAAGCTGCTATTGAAGAACAGGGCCTTGGTAACGCCAGCCAACAGGGCAAGAAGAATAAACGAACCGATCAAATGGCGTGAGTTAGCAGGCATTGCTTAGGTTCGATTCAAAATTACAGATTTATCACTAGGGCCACAAAAAAACAAAGCAAGATTAGCCACAGAACCCAACGAGGCAAAGCCGCAACCAAACAGTCAGGAATTTCTCGCAAAGGCGCTAAGTCGCAAAGGAAAGACAAGAAAGGAATTGTCTCGCAGAGACGCAGAGACAGCAGAGAAAGTCAGAATACCATAGCTCTGCCGTCTCAGCGCCTCTGCGAGAGTAAATATCTTGTCGGAGCCGCGTATAGAAGCTTGCGAGGATGGATTTTCCCGTTCTTTGCGCCTTAGCGCCTTTGCGAGAGTCTTATTCATATTGATTCAATCATCCAAAAACCTTTACTTGTTGCGACCCTAGCTTAACGTTTTTCGCCTTTCGACTCAAAGGAGATTAACCCGTTGTTTGAACATCAACGGCATAAACCACCGCAAGAACTAGCCCGGCCAAGAGAGCTGGTGGTCGTTTGTGCGCCCTTGCGGAGTAACGTAAACCTATCGCGAATCGCCCGGGCGGCCAGTTGCTGTGGTTTACAGCGGATTCTCTGTACCGGTCACGCAAAGCTCGATCGCCGCATTGCCCGCGACGGGGCCGACACCCTGCAAATCGAAACCCATCGCACACTGCCGCCCGTGCTGATCGAACTTCGTCAGCAAGGCTATCGGCTAGTGGGACTTGAGCAAACAACCGACTCGACGAATTTGCACGAGTATCAATTCGAGCGTAAAACAGCACTGGTAATCGGCAACGAACGCACCGGACTGACGCCCGATCTGCTAAAACACCTCGACGACGTCGTAGAAATTCCCGTGTGGGGAATGCCATTCAGCTACAACGTAGCAACAGCCACCACAATGACATTGTACGAATATTGCCGGCAGTTCCCGAAGGGCTAGCTGCTCGCAAAACGAGTCCAAAAAAAACAGAGCGACGCAAAAGGCAAATAGCGATGACAAATTTGAAGATTTCAGACGTTGAACAATTGGACAACCTCCTCAGCGAGCCAACCGAGCGTGTGGTGGACGTGCTGCGTCAAACCCCGGGCGACATCGTCCTGCTCGGGGTGGGGGGCAAGATGGGCCCGACGCTGGCTCGGATGGTCGTTCGGGCCACGCAGTTGGCAGGCGTCGAGCGGCGAGTGATTGGCGTGAGCCGATTTTCCGACCGCTCACTCGTCGACCAACTCAATGCCTGGGGAATTGAAACGATCCAAGGCGATTTGCTAGACCACGAATTTGTGGCTAGCCTGCCCGACGCGCCGAACGTGATTGCCATGACCGGAATGAAGTTTGGCGCCACAGGCAACGAAAGCCTAACCTGGGCGATGAATACCTACTTGCCGTCACTCATTTGTCAAAAATACGCCGACAGCCGGATCGCAGCATTTTCGACCGGAAATGTGTATGGCTTTGTTTCTTCAGAGGGCGAAGGTTCTCGCGAAGAGGATTCGCCAAACCCCGTGGGCGAGTACGCCATGAGCGCTCTGGGGCGAGAACGGATGTATGAATATTTCTGTCAGCGAAACCAAACTCCGACGGCACTGATACGTTTGAACTATGCGACCGAGTTGCGTTATGGCGTATTGGTCGATTTGGCGTTAGGCGTCTACCGCGAACAGCCGGTGGATATTTCGATGGGATATGTGAATGTCATCTGGCAAGGGGACGCCAATGCGATGGCGATTTGTGCATTGGGCGACACCGCAACGCCGGCGTTTAAGATCAACGTCTCAGGGCCAGAAGTGCTGAGTACCCGCGAGATTTGCAAGAAATTTGCCGCAGCGATGGGCAAGCAAGCGAACCTCGTCGGCCAAGAGTCGCAAGAAGCACTGTTGAACGACGGGTCGAAAGGACACCAGCGATACGGCTTGCCCCGAGTTTCGGTCGACGAGATGATTCCAATGATCGTAGATTGGATCAGCAACGACCGCCCCATGTTAGGAAAACCAACACATTTCGAGTCTCTAACCGGCAAGTTCTGAGTTCTACTAGCCGTTTGAACGAACAACACCAGCCGCATTTTGGTAGACTCCGAACGGTGGGATTTACCTGAAATGCAGTCTTATTTCCTTCGTGTTACTAACTCAAACTGAAAACAACCAACCACGAATCATACGAATAGCACGAATATTTAGGGCCCAGTCAGGCCCTAAATCAACCCAATTCAGACGCATCTCAGAAAGGGATTTTGAGCTAAATTCCGACACTATTCGTGTAAATTCGCGTTATTCGTGGTTCAACTTTTTTCACTTTGAGTTACTAACGATTCAAATTTACTCAACGAGAAAAATTAGGCCATTAAGATAGAACTCTCGCAGAGACGCTGAGACGGCAGAGCCATGGTATTCTAATTTTCTCCGCTGTCTCTGCGTCTCTGCGAGACAATCCCTTTCCCGTCTTTCCTTTGCGACTTAGCGCCTTTGCGAGAAATTCCTGCCTATCTTAGTTGCGGCTTTACCTCGCTGGGTTCGTTGTGGTTCAATCCTTTTCACTTGAATAAATAAAAAATGGACGACCAGATACGAAAAATTTTGCGACGTGGGATAGCGATCCCTGCTCATCCATTAGCCCTGACGGCTAACCGAAAACTCGACGAACGTCGGCAACGGGGGTTGTCTCGCTACTATGTGGCCAGCGGCGTCGGGGGGCTGGCTGTCGGAGTGCATACCACGCAATTTGAAATCCGAAACCCCAAGGTCAAACTGTTCGAGCCGGTCTTAGCGCTCGCCGCCGAAGAAATGAACCGAGCAGACGCCAATCGTAGCGAACCGTTGGTGCGTGTCGCTGGAATCTGTGGAGAAACACGGCAAGCCGTCATCGAGGCAACCACCGCTCGTGATCTTGGTTATCACGCAGGCCTATTGAACCTATCAGCACTAAAAAAGCAGACCGATGCCGAGCTAATCGATCATTGCCGAGCGGTGGCGGAGGTGATCGCCGTTTTCGGATTTTATCTCAACCCCGAAATTGGAGGGCGGGTACTTTCGTATGCGTTCTGGCGTGAGTTTTGCAAAATCGAAAACGTGGTTGCCATCAAAATGGCTCCGTTCAATCGATATCGCACGCTCGACGTGGTAAGGGCCGTGGCAGAATCTGGCCGTGAGGATATTTCGCTGTACACAGGCAACGACGACAACATCGTGCTCGACCTGATAACGCCGTTTTCGTTCCAATCGCAACAAAAAGGAATGACTCGTCGAATCACAGGAGGGCTTTTAGGGCACTGGGCCGTTTGGACGAGCAAGGCAGTCGAGATTCTTCAGCAATGCCAATCAGCTACGGCAGACTCGTTGCCAAAAAAGTTTTTGCATCTAAACACAGCCGTGACCGACTGCAACGCCGCGTTCTTCGACGCAGCGAATAACTTTCGGGGCTGCATCCCAGGTCTGCATGAGGTTTTACGACGCCAAGGCTTGCTAGACGGAATTTGGTGTTTGGACGAGAACGAAACTCTCAGCCCCGGGCAACTCCAAGAAATCGACCGCGTCTACGCCAGCTACCCAGAACTAAACGACGACCCGTTTGTAGCCCAACACCTAGACGACTGGCTACGCGGATAAACCCACAACATTCCGCATTCGTCATTCGTCATTCGTCATTCATACCGCCGCTGCCAGCAAGCCCAACAAGCTTAGGAACAATCGCCCGCATAGCCCGAGCCCGATGGCTGAGTGCTTCTTTCACCCTACCCCCCAGCTCGCCGAAGGTACGGTGGAATTCTAAAATTTCAAACAGCGGATCGTAGCCAAAGCCGTTGGTGCCTGCCCGCTCGGTGCGAATTCTCCCGCGGCAGATCCCCGAGCTTTCAGCCTGAATGTCTCCCTGCGGGTCAGAAACCGCCACATGGCAATAGTAACCGGCCCCCCGTTTTTCCGTCGGGGTATCCGCCAGCTCGGACAGAAGGAGATCGTTGTTCGTTTCGTCGGTAGCGTTCTCGCCCGAGTAACGAGCCGAATAAATGCCGGGCCGTCCGCCCAGGGCATCCACCTCAAGGCCACTGTCGTCAGCCAAAACCCAATGGCCCAAGTTACTGGCCTGTTGGCTAGCTTTCGTCCGAGCATTAGCAGCAAAAGTGTCGCCATCCTCAGGCACCTCGATCGCATTGGCAAACTCTTGCAGGGTTTGCACACGAAACCCAAACGGCGCAAGCAACTCAGCCAGCTCGCGACCTTTGGCAAGGTTGGTCGTACCAATAACAAGCAGGGGGGGACGATTGGTCATTTTCGGGCATAAACCGAACTGATCGATCGGCGAGGAACACGAACCGCCTGGGGATGAATGTCGAGCGGCATGCCAACAAATCGCTTCGGATGGAAACCTTCGGTAACCTTACCCATGCCATTCGAAAAGAGACTGTTGAATTGCTGTTTGCGTTCTGCTTCAAGCCTCTGGTCTTGGGGGGCAGGGCGATTAAAGATATTGTTCGGAGAACTCGCCCCAAAAGTGTTGATGATGATTCGAGCATTACGATGATTAACAACAATGCGCCCATCAGCCAGCACTTGAGCTTTGTTGAACGAGCCGATCGCCACATAGCTCTCGTGTCGACCATGAAATTCGTAAGCTTCCCAGCCTTTTTCACGTAAGGCGACCGCAAGCAGGTGAGCATTTTCACCCGCTACCACCAAGGGGTCGTCCTTGGTCGCTTTTCGAGTTCGCGTCTCTTCGATCACGTCGCCGGCTTTCTTAAGAAAAGTGCGACCTTTGAACGTAGCAACGCGAATCGAGTATTTTCCAGGACACTTCATCAGCGTGTATTCAAGTTTTTCGTTCCATTTCGCTATGTCCTCATCAATACCCTGAGGCACGAAATACTCCTTAGGCAGCAAGGGATTGCGCGTAAGAAACGCATGACCCATGAGGCCTTTCTTGGTGTCGCTCCCGATTTTTTCTCTCAGGTAGTTTTGAACTTGCCGATCATTGGCCAAACTTTGCGAAGTCGATTCGCCTTCTCCGGTAACAAGTGTTTCTGGAGCCAGTTGCTTGATGCGCTTCAGCAACTTTTGGGCACCAGGATCGTCGAGCGCAGGGAACTCGCCGACGAGTACCGCATGTTCGCGGACGCGGCTACGTTGGTAACGACGCTGTATTCGCGAACCATAAACATCAAGCCCCCGACCCGGATTGCTATCATCCATCTGAAAGGTCATGCCGTAATAAAAAGCCGCCAGCCCATATTCTCTACGAAGTTCTAACACCAAGTCACGCGCTTGTTGCTCGGCCTTAGCCCCGTCACCATGGTCGTTGAACGACGCAGCCAGGATAAGCCAAGGGCCATTTTCCATGGTGAGCGTATAATCCCCGTCCGGATCGTGCGGCACCTGTTTCTTAGGGACGATTTTTTGCCAAAATGGCCGACCCGCTTCGGCATCGGGCCCGCTGACAAGGAGCAAGAAAATCGTTGGAATTATGAGCCACAAACGCTGCATGGCTGAGGGTTCTCCACTGTAAATACGGCAACATGGCACCAAACCGTGCCTCGAAAATCTGCGGAAAACTAGCAAATGCCCCCAACACAAGCCAGCCCGAATACGACTGCTAGCACAATCTAGCCAAGTAGGGGCCGTTGTGCCGCAAGAAACACCCTCCGCCCCAATTTTTTCAGTCGAAATTAGGCCGACGCTTCTGGGAAAATAGCGATTAGCTTTTAGCCGTTAGCGATCAGCTTTTTCGTCATTCGTCATTCAGATTTCGTCATTCCCCAGCGCCCAACAACTACCCACCAAACACTACCATACCAGCACCAACCCCCCCAATTTTGTCCCATAAAGCCCCCCCAGCCGCTCGCGGCTTAGCCAAATCAAAAATCATAAATCAACAATCACACATCCCAACCCCACCAATATTCCCAAGGAACTTGCGAAATAAGATAGGTGATGCCACTATAATCGCAGCAACACCAAGCAACTTACCACACCAGTCGTTAGCGGTGGCGGCCACGCCACTACCAACGAGAAACGGCTAGCGATACTCACAAGCCACCAAAACAACGAGGGGTCAAAAATGCCTAGCTTCCTTAGATTTTTACCAGTAGCACTAGCAATCACCTTGATCGGGTGGCAAACCTTAAGGGCCGTCGCCGACGAAGCCACTGCCGAAGCGAGCGCTGAAAAACAAACAACCAGCGACGCAGCCGACTCCAAAGCTGCCGAGCAAGAGACTAAGGCAAAGATCAACAAGGTTCGCCTGGCCTACATCAAAATCAGCGGCGAGCTACCCGAGTCGCCGGGCCGCATGTCGTTTTTTGGCGATCTGGGAATCGATCTGCGAAAGACCATCGTACGACTCGATAAAGCCGCCGAAGACAAACACATTGCCGGCGTCGTGCTTGAAATTGGCCCCACGTCGCTCACACGCGGCAAGCTAAACGAGTTGCGAGCCGCGATCGGTCGCATTCGTGCCGCTGGCAAAAAAGTCCACGCCCAAATGGAATCGGCCATGGGGTCGCAATACCTGCTCGCCGCCGCCTGCGACGAGATTGCCATGCCCGAGGCAGGCATCATTCTTATTCCTGGCGTACGAGCGGAGTTTTCGTATCTCAAAGATATGCTCGACAAGCTAGGGCTTGAGGCCGACATGATGCACGTAGGTACCTACAAGGGGGCCGCTGAGCCGTTGACTCGCAATAGCATGAGCGAACCCGTACGTAAGAATCAAACCGCCATGGTCGACGATCTTTTCGACCAACTGGTCTCGACCATTGCCACCGATCGACAGCTCAAAATCGATGCGGTTCGAGGCATTGTCGACCGAGGGCTGCATACCGTTACCGAGGCGAAAGAGGCCGGCTTGGTCGACCATGTCGCCTACCCCGACGAAGTCCGCAAACAACTTGCCGAACAATACGAGGCCGACGAGTTGGTCTACGTGGTCAACTACGGCAAGCGAAAAGTCGACACCGATTTCTCAGGCCCGATGGGAATGATCAAGCTGTTCAAAGCCGTGATCGGCTCCGGCTCGAAGGGAAGAGGATCGAAAGGCGCAAAGATCGCCGTCGTCTACGCCGTCGGGCCGATCATGTCTGGCAAAAGCCAAAGCAGTGTCTTTGGAGGCCAATCGATGGGTTCCGAGACGATCGTCAAAGCTCTCAAAAAGGCGGCAGACGATAAAGACGTAAAAGCCATCGTGCTGCGAATCAACAGCCCTGGCGGTTCGGCCCTGGCCAGCGACCTGATTTGGCGAGCAACACAAACCATCGATCTCCCAATCGTCGCCAGCATGGGCGACGTCGCTGCAAGCGGCGGCTACTACATAGCGATGGGTGCCGACCGAATTATTGCCGAGCCTGGTACGATCACCGGATCGATCGGCGTGGTCGGCGGCAAGATTGTCATGGGCGGCTTGTACGACAAGATTGGCATGTCGACCGACGTGATCAGCCGAGGCAAAAATAGCGGGCTGTTTTCGACCACCAGCAAGTTTAGCAAGGCCGAACGAGAAGTTGTCGGCAACATGATGCAAGATGTCTATCGTCTGTTCACCACCAAAGCGGCCGAGGGACGCAACATGCCGCTAGAAAAATTGGAGTCGCTCGCCGGCGGACAAATTTATTCCGGTCGCGATGCAAAGCGAAACGGCTTAGTCGACGAACTAGGAACCCTAAAAGACGCCATCCAAGCAGCGAAGCAATTGGCTGGGCTCCAACCCGACGACGACGTAAAACTAGAGATTCTCCCAGAACCCGAGAACCCGTTTGAGTCGATATTTGGCGCTGACCTAGAATCCGAACGCGAAGCCAAATTGCTCGGAGGGCTAACTCACCTAGTACCCGAGTTGGGCGAGCCAATCCGGCGTGCCCTACAGTGGCGCCAAGTAATGCAAGAACCCGTAACGCTAATGATGCCCTTCTGGGTGGAAATCAAATAGTGCAAAATCCCTTGATCCTTGCAGTCAGCTACACAATCGTTGCTACCCTGCTGTGCTTTACCGCCAGTACCGAAGCCACGGCTAAGGAACCTGACGCCGAACCGCTTGCTCAGTCGCGTACCTTGCAACAGGCTCACTCCCATAACGACTACGAGCATAACCGTCCGCTGCTAGACGCTTTGGAACATCGGTTCTGTTCGGTCGAGGCCGACATTTGGCTCATTGACGATTCGTCGTTACTGGTTGGGCACGATATGTGGCGGCTACGCCAGCAACGCACACTCGCTGCGCTTTATCTTGAACCGCTGCTACAACGATGTCGAGAGAACCAAGGGTGGGTTTATGAACCAGGGCAATCGATTATTCTACTAATCGACCTGAAATCGTCGGGCGAAAAAACGTACCCCGTGTTGGCTGCCGAGCTGCGCAAGTATCGAGCACTTTTCGTCCCCCAACGGGTTCCAACTTCGACCGCAGAGGCCACCAGCGATCCATCGGCCAAGCAACCAAAAACACAACCAGCGGTTATAGCAATTCTCAGTGGGAACCGACCAGTCGAACTGGTTACCGCCGACAAGGATCGGCTCTGCGGCATTGATGGTCGCTTGGGGGATCTCCCATCCAGTGCTTTGCCAGAGCTTGTGCCGTTGGTGAGCGATACGTTCAAAAAACATTTTTGTTGGCGAGGCGAGGGGCCAATATCCGAAGCCGAGCGGATCAAGCTGCGTAAATTCGTCTCCGAGGTACATGACGAGGGACGCCGCCTACGGTTTTGGGCTACCCCCGATTCTCCTGCGGTATGGTCTGAGCTTCGTGCCGCAGGGGTCGATCTAATTGGCACAGACGACTTGCCCCGCTTGGCTCAGTTTCTGACTGCTTCGCCACCAGCCTCGACCGCACCAACGGCTGAGTGAGCTGTCCAGAATCGGTCGTGTACTGAGTACTACTCAGACCTACCGATACGTTCTTTGCCGACCCATTTCCTTAAAACTTCGGGCACAACGATGCTGCCATCTGCTTGTTGGCAGTTTTCGAATATGGCGATCAATACGCGGCTGATGGCAAGGGCAGTGCCGTTGAGCGTGTGCGCAAATTGGGTGCCTTTTTCGCCTTTTACCTTGTAGCGGATGTTAAGCCGACGAGCCTGGTAGTCGGTGCAGTTGCTAGCGCTAGTGACTTCGCCGAACTCGCCACTTTCACCACGTCCTGGCATCCAAGCTTCGAGGTCGAATTTGCGATAGGCCGAGCCACCCAAGTCGCCTGTGGCGGTGTCGATAACCCGATAGGGGATGCCCAACCCATCGAAGAGCTGGCATTCCAGATCGCAGAAGTAGTTGTGCATGTTTTCGCTCTGATCGGGCAGGGTGAAGGCAAACATCTCGATCTTTGTGAATTGGTGTACCCGGTAAAGACCACGCGAAGCACGACCGGCGGCACCCGCTTCGGTGCGGAAGCAGTGGCTGATGCCGCAGAGCTTCAGCGGTAGCTTGTCGGCGTCGATCACTTGACCGGAGTAGAGGCCGCCAAGCGGAATTTCTGCGGTGGCGATCAGATTCAAATCTTGATTCTCGATGCTGTAGATTTGGGTTTCTGGGCCTCGCGGAATAAAACCAATGCCTTGTAGGATTTCTCCCCGAGCCAAATCGGGCGTAATCATTGGCGTAAAACCCTCGCCAACCAAAAGCTCCATCGCATACTGTTGCAGGGCAAGCTCGAGCAAGACGGCTTCGTTTTTCAGAAAGTAAAACCCGTTGCCAGCGATTCGGGCTCCTCCCTCGAAGTCGATAAGATCATGCTGTTGGGCCAATTCAACATGGTCGAGTACCGGAAAGCCCAGCGATCGGACCTCGGTCGCCCCACGCCGCAACTCAAGGCTGCAAGCCTCGTCGCCGACGGGGGAATCAGCATGTGTCAGGTTCGGCAGGCTACGATAGATGGCTCCCGCCTCGGCGGCGATTCGGTCCATCTCGGCCTGTTTAGCGTCCTTCTGCTCGCGAAGCTCGCGGCCTTCGTCTTTGCGTTGTTCGCGTTCCGCTTCGTCTTTGGCCTTGCCGATCGATTTGCTAACGACGTTCGCCTGGCGAGAGAGTTCTTCGATACTTTGTTGCAACTGTCGACATTGTTTTTCTAAGTCAACAAAACGAGCAACGTCAGCCTTCACCCCACGGTCGGTGCAATTTTTTTGCACCAGTTCAGGGTTCTCTGTAATGAATCGTTTGTCCAACATGTTGCGATTAGCCTTTGGGCTACGAATTTGGGTGGATAGTAGCAATGCGGTCCCAGAGCGAAGCACTCGCGCGAATACCACGATGGAAATCGGCAAGCGAAAACTTTTCGTTAGGACTATGTGGGTTATCGTCGTTTTGCCCCCAGCCGAGCAGAAGCACGTCGGCTCCCAAACGGTCGGCAAAGGTGCTGACGATCGGTATCGAGCCGCCCTCGCGGATGAAGACCGGACGTTGCCCGAAGCCCGTCTCGATGGCGTCGGCAGCGGCCTGCAAGTACGGACTCTCTAGCGGAAAAACAACGCCAGGCGCCCGATGCGATTCGCGAATCTCCATCTTGATGCCGGGCGGAACTCGCTGCTCAAGAAACTTGCGAAGATCGACGGTAATCTGCTCAGGGTCTTGGTTCGGCACCAAGCGAAAACTGAATTTCGCGGCGGCATGAGAAGGCAACACCGTTTTTTCGCCTTCGCCTTGATAGCCGCCCCAGATGCCGTGGACGTCGAACGAAGGCCGTGCCCAGCGACGTTCGAGCGTAGTGAAATCGGCCTCGCCGGTGGTCCCGTCAACGTCGAGTTGATTTCGAAACTCAGTTTCATCAAACGGAAGGGCAGCGAATTCCTGGCGTTCCTGTTCGGTAAGCGGTGCGACGTCGTCGTAAAACCCTGGCACCTGAATGCGGCCCTCGCCATCGACGAGAGACGAAAGCATTTGATTCAAAGCATTGGCCGGATTGGTGACCGCCCCCCCAAAGACTCCGGAATGGAGATCGCGATTGGGACCCTGGAGATGGATTTCGTAGTAAGCAATGCCGCGCAAGCCATAGGTGATGGCAGGCACACCGGGCGCAAACTGGCTGGTATCGCTAATGACCACACAATCGCAGGCAAGCTTGTCGGTATTGGCTGCAAGAAAGCTTTCGAGGTTTTCGCTGCCAACCTCTTCTTCGCCTTCGATGAGCAGTTTCACCTGGACGGGCAACTTCTGATTGGCTGCGAGCCAAGCCTGCACACTCTTCACATGGGTGAGCATCTGGCCTTTGTCGTCGCTCGCGCCCCGAGCATAAATGTTGCCGTCGCGTACGGTTGGCTCGAACGGAGGGGTTGCCCAGAGATCGAGCGGATCGGGCGGTTGGACATCGTAGTGCCCATAGACCAAAACCACCGGGGCCCCAGGCACAGGATTGGTCTCAGCATAGACAACCGGGTGCCCAGCCGTTTCGTGCAACTCCGCAGCAAGCCCAAAGCTTTGCAGGTGCTCAACCATCCAATCCGCCGCCCGACGCACCTCGCCCGCAAATTGCGAGTCGGCACTGATGCTGGGGATGCGGAGCAACTCAGACAGGTCGGCTTCGAACTGCTGGCGATTTTGATCGAGATATTCTAAGACACCGTTCACAATGGGTACTGTCGAGGAAGGGACCGTGGGAAGGAAGGTAATGACTGATGGTCGGAAGGTGGCTCGGTAGCAAGCCGCTTCGGCTTCAAAAAGGCTGGTTTTTCTTACTGAACGACGAGGGGACATTTCCCTTGCCGGGGGCGTCTAATATAATGCGATGTCGTAATTTATACCACCTAGGAAGTGGCCCATCCTGGAGTATCCATGAGAGGCAAGCGAGATGACCGCATTTGACGAACCCGAGGGCGGCGGGGCTGCCACCGTAGCTCCTGCGAAACAACGCCAAGCCGAGCGGCAGGCCCAGCGACAGCCTCGATACAACGTGATGCTTTGGGACAGCGACGACCATACGTTCGCCTATGTCGAAAAGATGCTTCGCGAGCTGTTTGGCCACCAAAAAGAGCAGTGCCAGACCATTGCCAAGCAGGTCGACAAGGATGGCCGAGCGGTCGTGCTAACCACAACCAAAGAGCACGCCGAGCTAAAGCGAGACCAGATCCACGCCTACGGAAAAGACGATACCGAAGCGAGCAAGGGTTCGATGTGGAGTACAATCGAAGCGGTGGGGTGAGGGGCAGGGTAACGTACAGGGTGTTACCGAAAAACAAACTTTTTCGCGGCCATTCGCGTAATTCGCGGTTTCTTTTCTCAGTTCGTGCAACGAATATTACTCAAAGTGAAAAGGGCATGAACCACGAATGACGCGAATTTACACGAATAGGGTCAGAATTTAGCTCAAAATCTCCTTCTCAAGATGCGTTTGAATTGGGTTGATTTAGGGCCTGACTAGGTTCTGATTATTCGTGCTATTCGTATGATTCGTGGTCGGTTGTTTTCAGTTTGAGAAGGCCTTGTTGACTAATTCATATGGCAAGAGTTTTTGACAGGTTAAACAGGGTTTTTGGGATACCGACTTGAATTGTAGTAACCATCGATCGGATAGGACTGACATTTCTGTTGATCGGTTGATCGCAAAACATGTGGTGTGTAATTTGGGCGAAGAGAGGAATGGAAACGGCATGAGCTGCAGGTACTATTCTGTTTCAAACTTGCCAAGAGAACTTCTAGCAGTTCAGCACAAAATAGATTGGATTTCCGTCTAATCGGATTTGCAAATAGCCAAACGACCAAGAAGAAAGCAATGAACAGGAATAGTGGTGCAAGTATTGTCATCAGTTGCGTAAAGCTTTCGACGATTTGATTTCTTAGACGCGTAGGCTCAATACGTTGCTGCTTGCCAAACTGTTTGAAATGTGACCAGTTTTTCTACCGTTGAACAGGATTCAGAACGAATGATCCCGCACATCTTGTCGATCCTGTCAAAATAAGCTTGTTTTAAGGCAATTGTTCGACAAGGCCGTTTGAGAATATTAGAGCAACTTACCAATCGACGTTCCCGAGAGTCCTTGAAGCCCAAAATGGATTGGTTAGCGGTGTCGGCCACGACATCCTCTCGCAAAACACCTTTGCGAAAAATAAGGTAAGTTACTCTTAGTCTCTCGCTTAGCGACGGTCAGAGTCCAATATTGCGCATTGCGTGGGTTGTAGGAAAGCAGCGTGGCAGCAGGCCAAGGTTGTTTTTTCGCAACATCGGCATGACTGCTCGCAGCCGTTCCTAGTCTGAGGCTAGACAGCAAAACGTGTCTAACATTAGCGGTTTTTCGTACTTTCCGCTTCTTGTCGCGGGCCGACTCGGCTCGCGTGGCATCCGGTTTGCAAACATGTTGACTCGCTAAGATCACCTCCTTCGAACCACAAGCCTTGGGAAGAACGCCATGACATCGCACCTAGTTGATTGGACTCCTCAACAATTTGCCGCTCTGGAAGAAGAAATCTTTGTTGCCAAGCACAATCTTCACGAGACAGGACTCTTCGATGACGAGAATTTGATCAAGCTATTCGACCTCCACCCGGAGGTTGATTTTGGAATCAACACCATGAGTACCTCGAACCAAACTTTCAGTTGGCGCGAGGGTGATCGGAATGGCGTCTCTTCCGAAATGCTCTTAGAGCTACTTTATCGCGGCCATCTCTGGGTAAACCTTCGCAATGTTCGAACCCACCATCCCGACGTTCGCAAGGCGATCGACTCGATCTACGACGAACTTGAGGCGAACAACCCGAACTTCCAAGCACAGAATCGCTCAGCCAATCTGCTCATTTCTTCCCCTGGGGCAATTGTTTACTACCACATCGATGTTCCTGTAAACATGCTTTGGCACATTCGCGGTCGCAAACGTGCTTGGGTCTATCCTCCATTCGATACACGTTTTTCGCCTCAGGAAGTTGTCGAAAATATCTGTGCCGCAGAAATGGTGGAAGATGCTCCCTTCGATCCAAGTTTTGATGAGTCGGCACAAATTTTCGATGCCGAGCCAGGACAACTCATTACCTGGCCACAATTGACACCCCATCGGGTAGAAAACCTGAACGATGGGCTTTGCATCTCGCTTTCGACCGAGCATCGCAATCCGCGAGCAACGCGACGGATCAATGTCCACCTGGCCAACCAGTTCTTGCGACGTACCTTCGGCATGTCCTGCCGGTCGTTCGAGGTGGAGGGTGTATCTGCCCACGCAAAACAGGCAGTCGCTCGTGCCGTTCGAGGTTGGAAGAAAATTATGAAGTCGGAGCCACCCAAGAACAACGATTATGAGGTATCCTTCAAAGTCGACCCGCAGTCGCCTCAAGGGTTCACGCTTATAGATGGGGCAACAGAGCCAGTCGCTCCAACCAACCAAGTTGCGTAGCCCACTAAAGAACGTGTTTTGTAATTAAAAAGGGGTTAGGAGCTAGGAACTGGGGGCTGGGGAAATGAGTCGTTTCAATCCCTAGTCTCCAGATCCTAGCTCCTTTCCGGTTCAACCGATTTTCCTATTTACGACGCGAGAAAATTCTAAAACACGTTCTAAGTAGTCCACGAAGCCGTGTAACTACGCAATTCATGGCAATCCGCGTAACTCTACCAGGGTCCGACTAATGCTTTCTTCACTAACCAGCCGACTTCGCTCCACGGGGTTCCTTGCCACAGGACTTTGGGTAGCCTACCGATTGGCCCAACGTTGCATGACGCTCGACGTGACACGACTCGTCTGGCTCGACGGCAGCACGGCCAATTTTAAGGAGTCGACCGACTCTCGCCTGACATTTCGTTTTCTAACTCCAGAAGACATTCTGAAATTCTCAGAGGATGCGACGAACGAGCTCAACGACTCGTTCGTCGAGCGAATCGAAGAAAGCCAGCACCTATGTTTTGCCGCCCTGTCCGAAGGTCGGCTTGCCGCCTACGCCTGGTACACACCTCACCGGGCCGAGGCGGAATGCAACCAGGGAAGGCACAAAAACACCGGGGTCGATTTTTCGTATCCAGATCATGTGGTTTTCATGTACAAGGGTTTTACGCATCCCGAGTTTCGCGGCCAAGGACTCTACGGCCTCGTAAATGGTCTCGCAATGCGTAGCTTGGCCGACCGAGGGATTTCCCACATTTTGTCAACCATGGACTGGACCAACATCGCAGCCCGCCGAAGCTGTAGCCGACTCGGCTTTGTTGAGCTAGGAATTATTTATCGGTGGGGCTGGGGCCGTTGGATGAATACGAATGCCCCTCTTACTTTCCGACCGTTGGGCATTAAAATCGGAAACGAAGCCGCATGTAACCACCGCTGCAAGCCTAGCAAAGAAGAGTCGCCCGAGGCAATTCCGTCGCATCTCCAACCAACTTAGCCGAAGCGGTACAAAAGAACGCGGAAGTTCACCCGCCGCTAAGAAACGCAACAAAATAGCGGTGCAAAGTCACTAGCTTCTGTAGCAGCCGTTCTGTAGTAGCCGCGAGCGGAAGCCGCGGTTTTTTTCAGATTCGACCACGGCGGGTGACACCGACACTTGTCCGCAAACCGTGCTGCCAACACAACCAACGTACCCGGACAAGTGTCGGTGCGCGCAGCACAAGAGGCTATTCAAATAGCCACTCCAGCGGCACTACGGACGATCCACTCAGTACGTAGGGTGCGAGGTCGCCGCCTAATTTGGTACGTTACATGAGAGTAATGCGTCCACACGATACCAACTCCGAATCCGAGGTCAAACGCACCGTTTTTTCAACGACCTCGCACCCTACTTACTCTTGAGCCAATAGCACCTATCTCACTCATCTGATGCATAGAAACGCCTAATTATTTCACGGAGCTTTTGTTGCCTGTTTGAATTTAGCCAGTTCATTAGCTCACTTCTTGACCATACGCTGCACGTAATGCCGTGACTTTTTTTTGTCGAATCAGCATATTTCTGCGCTTCCTTGTTCAGTTCGCCACTTGTGATAAAAAGAGCGTTGACGCTCTTGTAGTTCTCTGTAACGTCCCATCCGTATTTATCGGCAGCCGCCTTGCAACGTTTAGAAAAATGCCGCTTGATCTCTTCTTTGCCTTCTTGGTAATCTGCATGATGGCCTTTACATTCGATGAGCTTGCAAACGTCGCCCTTTACGGCGACGATATCGATCTCAAATTGCTCGCCATCTTCTTTGTGCAGTACTTTTTTCTGCAAGGTCACGTCGTACCCCTCGACCTTCCATGCTAGAGCGACAATCAATTCAAATAGTGCACCCTTAAGATTTCCTATTATTCCTTCATCGATAATTGTTCCTGAAGCTAGCGAAAGAGCATTCTCAATATCACTGATTTTTTCACTTGTGACCCCCGATGCTCCAAACGCCTTCCATAATGCCTGCAATAATTCATCTACATTTCGCCCAAATACGTCTCTGAAAACCACAGGGATAATTCCGGCACTTCGCAAGGCTTTCCATGCAGGTTTCGAGAATGCAGGAGCAATTGCAATTGCTGTAACTACAATCTTGCTCCAGCGAAGTACGATACTCTTGTACCGTTCCAACAAGGCTTCCGCATCAACTGTTCCAAAAGTTCGATACCCAATTATCTCACAGACAACAAATGCTTCAGTTGCACTTGTGCGACGAAACATTCTATCCCGCGTGAAGGGCCCCATATACATAGGTCCGTGAAGATCCCAAATCGACTGATTAAAATGCTCAGTCCCTGCACCAAAAGTCCTGATTGAATGGCTATCGTATGCGAGTAAATAACAGTCGCGAAGCCAATCTCTTGCTTCCATGAGTAGCTGTTGTTCTATCTGTAATTTGTGCTCAAACAAGCCACGGCTGATCTCAGGTGCACCGAACTGTGAGCCTATTCGATATATGTCAGAAACACCGGCAATTTTATCAATCAGCCCTAAAGCAAGGAGTTCTTCAACTACCTCCGGCAATGTATGTCTTCCACCGGCGTTCGACTCATCTCCTGCCGGAAGACATGCAGATGCTTTTCCTATCTGGCCGTATGATATGAATCCCTTGTTTGCCAAGATCGTTTTGTAAACGCGGTGCAGGGTAGGTTTTTGTTCAAGTAGCTTACGAACTGCCTTCGCATATTTTTTTCCGTGGTGTTCGGGAAGGAAATACAGAAATGCCTTGTCAAACCTGACAGGTGCAGTTGATCGAATCAAATTTCTTTGAGTAGCCCTGCGAATAGCTTGTCTTGCAGATCCCTGATTCTTCGTAAGTTTTTTCCGAACCAGCTCCAGTGCGAGCTGTTGCGACTCGAGTGGACCTTCTAGCTTCAATACACGTTGAACAGGATTAAGGGTCTCGGGCATTCCAGTTTACCTTTGTGACGCCCAAACCAATGCTTCTCGACAATCGTAGGCGTTGTAAATCTTTTCATAGCAGGGACTTATTGCCGAGTGGCAAAAACGACGAACAGCGTTATGTTTATTGTTTAAGTGCTATAGTATGGGCTGTGTGACATCTTTAGAATCCCAAAACTCACAAGACCAGAGGGCCTACACAAGAGAAAAGCAATTTGGCTGTTAGAACGATGGATCAAGCTCGGATTTTGAGCAACGTAGAACTCCCATTTCCCACCATCGAAGCATAAGCTACAAATACTGGTTCCAAGGCCTCACAATAGGTGCCGGTATCGCCGCCGCATCTCCTCGGTTTGGTTACCCAGAAATGATATTAAAATGTGTCTGGGTTGCGCAGCAACAGGAGGGTACGCCATAAGCGATATTCCTCGTGTACTTGCAGCACCCAGACAACAAGTTGTCTGGGCCACCCGCGTTCACCTATTAGCGTGTATCAGCGCTGATTAGCGGTTCCCATTTTTTGTTTCCGGCCAGGATGACCGGGCTATGGTATGCCCCGCCATGCCCCTACCGCATCCCCCACCTCCCCCCAGATCAACAATCAAAAATCCCACATCAAACATCCCCCTCCCCCCGGCCAAATTTAACCGTTGAAATTGAGCCACCACTTCTGGGATAATAGCGGTTAGCTTTTAGCCGTTAGCAAGCCGATTTTTCGTCATTCGTCATTCAGATTTCATCATTTACCACGCCCAAATGGACAAAACCCCAGCCCCCAACCCCTATTTCCCAAGCCCCTAGCCCCCAATATTGTCCACCTCAATGCGTTTTCCCCGCGATTCGTGCCAAAACTAACCCACCAAACACTGCTATAGCAGCACCAACCAGCACCGTTTTGTCCAATTAAGTCAACAAACCAACCGATCGCAGAGTCAAAACAACCGCTTTCGGCGTTCCACTTTCCGCTTTACTCCGCCCCCCACCCGCTCGCGGCTTAATCAAATCAACAATTCCCAAATCCCCAAACATAAGCCCACCATCGGAACAATCTGCCAGCCCTTGCAAATAACCAGAAATTACCTTGAAGAACTCACAACGCCTGGGGTTGAAATTCACGCCAAATAAGAGAGAATCGGGAGTTTGCAGGTCACGCATGCCCGCCGCCTGTTGGGTTGGTCTCACCACCAATGGCCAACCGGTGTGGGCTTGCACCTAATATCGAAGTTCACAATCGGCCACCCGAGACGGCTAGGAATGCCGCTGACGGGTGATCGAGCGATGAGGTCAAATAATGTCGGAAGTGCTTGAAGTTGCGCCGCGTGAAAAATTCGGCACCTTGAATAACCGCCGCCTGAGGCTCAGCGGCAAGTTGCCTGCGGTCCTTTACGGCCACGGCAAAGAGTCGGTCAGCCTGTCGATTCCCGCAGATCAGATGGAAACAACGCTTCGCCACGGCGCACAAGTCGTCGATCTCAAGGGAGCCGCCGATGGCCAGGCTCTATTGCAGGCGATCCAGTGGGACACCTTCCAAAGAGAGATACTGCACGTCGATCTTTTGCGAGTCGATGCCCAAGATCGCATCAAGGTCATCGTTTCGATTGCCCTTCGGGGCGAGGCACCCGGCGAACACGAAGGGGGCGTCGTTGATCTCTTACTCCGAAAAATTGAGATCGAAACGGCTCCGGCCAACGTGCCTGAAACCCTACATGTATCGATCAAAGACCTACACTTGGGCGGATCGTTGAAAGCTTCCGACATCGAAGACCTCCCCGAAGGGGCCTTGATCGTTGATAGCACCGATCCCGTAGTCGTCCAATGTGTAAAACCAACAGTTGTTCAGGACGAAGAAGCTACCGAGGGCACGATTGAACCAGAAGTTATTGGACGTAAGGACGACGAAGAAGGCGACGCTGCCAAATAGGCGTTCGACCCACGTTAAGTCGCCAGGACGTTCGAGGCACAGATGAAATTAGTTGTCGGTTTAGGAAACCCAGGGAGAAAGTACGAAGGCACCCGACACAACATTGGATACGAAGTGATCCATCGTTTGGCGGCACGCCACCACGCAGACCCTGGCCGATTAAAGTTCGAGGGCGAGCTGCAAGAGTGTCAAATCCTAGGTGAACGGACTTTGTTGCTTTTGCCGCATACGTTTATGAATTTGAGTGGTCGTAGTATTCGCCAAGCGGTCGATTTTTATAAAATCGACATCGACGACTTACTGCTGGTTTGCGACGACTTCAACTTGGATTTAGGCACCTTGAGACTACGAGCTGGCGGAAGCCACGGCGGGCAGAAAGGGCTAGCCGACACGATTGGAAGACTAGGATCTGACGAATTTGCCCGTTTGCGAGTGGGTATCGGTCCGGTCCCCGAGCGTTGGGATGCTGCTGATTTTGTACTAGGAAAGTTTGCTAAGTCCGAGCAGACAACGGTTGAAATACAAATCGAACGTACTTGCGATGCAATAGAAACATGGATCGGTGACGGCATCGATCGAGCGATGAATCGACACAATGGCAGCCAGCTAAACACCTAGCAGGCTGCTCGGCCCGTTGGCCACGATAGTTACATTTTTTGAAGAGAAAATTTAAGTTTTATTGGAGATATGGTTTTGGCAGAAAACACCACAAGCGGTAAAACGGCAGTCTACGAGGGGATGTTTATCTTCGACGCCAATCGTTTTGCCCGCGATCAGGAAAGCTTGCCCCGCGACATTGCTACTTTTATCGAAGAAGCGGGCGGCAAAGTAGAAGTGAGCCGGCTCTGGGAAGAACGGCGTCTTGCCTATCCAATCAGGGGCCAACGTAAAGGCGCTTACTGGCTGACTTACTTCCAGCTCCCCACGGTCAAGGTTGGCGATCTCACCCGACAATGTGAGCTAAAGGACGGCATCCTCCGACAACTGTTTGTTCGCCTGCCGGAGAGCCTCGTTGATCCGATCATCAGCCACGCCAAGGGCGAAACGGTTGTCGACGATCCAGAGGAAGCAGTTGCCGAAGAGACTCCTGCCGTCGAGCAAGCCTCGACCGAAGAAGAAGCAGCAACAAGCTGAACTTCTAAGTTAACAGCAGACAACCAAAAACGCTTGCGTTCTTTGTAGCCGATTGGTTACAATCTCGCAGGTGAAGGATACAGACGTTCACTGCACGGTATAGCCACGCCGACGTTGGCATCAAGGGAGACTTACAAGCATGGCCAGTTACAATCGAGTCGTGCTACTCGGCAACCTCACACGCGATCCCGAACTACGATATCTATCCAGCGGCACCGCTGTTTCTGATATCGGTTTGGCGATCAACGACCGTGTAAAACGCAACAACGAATGGGTAGAAGAGACCACCTTTGTCGATGTAACGCTTTGGGGCCGTACAGCTGAAGTTGCTAACGAGTACCTCGGTAAAGGCTCGTCCGTACTAATAGAAGGTCGCCTCAAACTGGATAGCTGGGAGAAAGACGGCCAGAAACGCTCCAAGCTAAAAGTTGTTGGTGAGAAGATGCAGATGGTTGGAGGACGCGGCGGCGGTGGTGGCTCTCAAGGGAGTGGCAGCCGTGGCGATTCTTTCCAAAATCAACAGGGGCAACAAAGCCAGCAGAGTCAACAAAACCAGCAGAGCCAACAAAGCCAAGGGCCGCCCGACCAAGGACCGCCCGACCAGGGAGGCCCCTCCGATTACAGCCAGTCTGCCCCCGGCCCTTCGATGCCACCCAACGACGAGATCCCGTTCTAACCGACTCTTGTTCTTCGACCAGATGCGTTAATACCTACCCCTACGCTTTCAATAACTTTTAGAAATACCGGCACTTCAGCGATGAAAACAAAATCGATTCGACAGAAAAGACAATCCACCCACCGCGTAACCCGGCTTCCGAAAGGCCCAAGCGGCGGTATTGAATTGCTGCTGATTCACAATGTCGAAGACCTTGGCAGGCAAGGCGATGTGGTTGAGGTACGCCCCGGCTACGCAAACAACTTCTTGCTTCCGCAGGGCTTAGCCACCGTCGCTTCCGACCACCACAAGCGAATGGTCGAGAAGCATCGCGAAAAGCTCCATGCCATCGAAAAGGCTCAGCAAGCCGACCTACGCAAACATGCGGTCGAGATCGCCAAACAGAGCATCACGATCGAAGCCAACGCCACCGACGATGGCCATCTCTACGGCAGTGTCGGCGCCGTCGAAATCATTGCCAGCCTCAAGAAGAACGATATCCACCTGCAACTGGATCAGATTCGCCTCGAAGGTGTGCTCAAAGAACTCGGACTCTACACCGTCAAGTTCCGCCTCTCCAGCGAAGTGGAAGGCGAACTGAAGGTTTGGGTAGTACCCCAGATTGGTGGCGACGAGTAACGTTTCTCTCAGCCGTGGAGTAAATACATCGGTAGCAAAAAGCGTGACTCGCTGCGCGCAGGCAAACGGACCAGTATCCCATCCCATAACTAGGTTGGGGCGTGCAGTAAAACACATGGCGAGCAAAGATGGAGCGTGACTCTCGTGGCAATCGGCGAAGAAAATCAATCATCGCAATCCGTCCCCTCGCGAGGCTCGCAGCCGATCTCGCTCGAGCGACAACTGCCCCGCAGCCTCGAAGCTGAAAAAGCCGTACTGGGTAGTATCCTCTTGCTGCCTGAAGTTTTCGACGAAGTGGCGTTAGTCGTTCGCCCCGACGATTTCTACGATGACGTCAATCAGATTCTTTTCGAACATCTGTTGCAGATGCACGAATTGGGGATACAAATCGATCCCATGTTGCTGGTCGAACGCCTGCGTTCCGCCGACCAGTACGAAAAGATAGGCGGAGCCGCCTATCTTGCCGAGGTGGGAGGCCTGGTCCCCACGGCGGCCCATGCCGAGTATTACGCCCACATCGTCGCTGAAAAAGCGGTGCTACGCAGTTTAATTCACGCCAGTACCGATATTCTCAAGGATGCCTACGACCCTACTGCCGACCCCCGCGAAATGCTAAGCAAGGCGGAAGAAAAGGTCTTTGGTATTCTCGAATCTCGCGGCTCGGGCAATGTCAGCAAAATCGGCGATGTGCTCCAAGAATCACTCGACCGTGTTGATGCTCGTATGGACCAAAAGCACGCCTTCGGTGGCCTGGAAACCGGCTTCTACGATTTCGATCAACTCACGGGTGGCTTACAGAACTCAGAGTTAATTATTCTCGCGGCTCGCCCGAGTATGGGTAAAACCGCGTTGGCGATGAACATTGCCGAACATGCGGTTCTCAAGGTGCAAGCACCCGTTTTGTTCGTCAGCTTAGAAATGTCTGCCTTAGAGCTAGGCGACCGCCTGCTCTGCTCGGTTGCTGAAGTGAACGGCCACCGGCTTCGCAACGGAACGATTACCCAAGACGAGCGCCGCAAGCTGGTGCAGTCGGCAGCAGAGATAAGCCAATCGCCGTTGTTCATCGACGATTCACCCTCTCGCACGATGACCGAAATCGCCGCCAACGCCCGTCGTCTAAAACGACGAGATGGCCTGGCGTTGCTTATCATCGACTATCTTCAGTTGATCGACCCAGATAACGCACGTGACCCGCGACAGGAGCAAGTGGCAAAAATTGCCCGACGACTAAAGGGAGTCGCCCGCGAACTAGAAGTGCCGGTGCTATGCCTTGCTCAACTCAATCGACAAGTCGAAGCCACGCGAGACAACAAACCCCAACTCAGCCATCTGCGCGAGTCGGGTGCCATTGAGCAAGACGCCGACGTCGTGATGTTTGTCCACCGCGAGGAGTACTTCCAGACGAACGAAGAAGACCGTGAGCAGGTTCGTGGCGAAGCTGAGCTATTGGTTCGCAAACAAAGAAATGGCCCCACCGGCGACATCAAGCTTACCTGGCATCACGAGCACACTCGCTTCTGCAATTACTCTCAAAAACCGTATGCCGAGTTTGAAGAAAACATTCCCGCTGGGTTCTAACGCAACTTACAAAATGTCTTGCATCCTTTGCTAGCAGCGCACGCAGACGATTTTTGCTTGGATTCGCTGCGATTTCGTCGGTTTACGCAGAGTTTTCCCTCTGACAAACCGCAAAACCCTCTCAAACTCGCCTTGCCGATTCGGGGGGCATACGCTATTTCTTCCCGCCCTGTTTTGTGAAGGTCGATCGTCGTTTTGTGGGCGTTCGTACCAGTCGCAACGAGCTTTTCCTAAATATCCGGCACCAATCCGCCCATGTACTTCCCTGAAATACCACTTCGTCAGATGGTACGAGCAGTCTACGTAGCTGTTCTCCTAGCGACCGTTGTGTGGGGCTCCGTCCTTCTCGGGCCGTTAGCGTATGCTGAAGAGGCACTGCCAGCAGCGATCACAACAGCAAAGGTCGAGCAGGTAACCGAGGTGCGCATTGTCGGCAACGACACGGTCTTGGCCTCCAAAATGTCGAGCCATATCAACACACACGTCGGTCGTCCTTTCGATCGTACGGTCGTCCAACAAGATGTTCGGCGATTGGCCACCTTGGGTTGGTTTGTCGATGTCAAAGCGCTCTATGAAACAACTCCCCAAGGGCGTGTTGTTATCTTCCAAGTGGTCGAACGCCCAACCACTCGCTGGATTACTTATCTGGGTAACGAGAATATCAGTGATAAGAAGCTCAACAAAGAGACCGGCCTTAAAACGGGTGGTGCTGTCGATCCGTACGCCGTGGAGGAAGGTCGCAGAAAGATACGAGAATACTACCAAGGCCGTGGCTTCAACAAAGTTCAAGTCACGATTCTCGAAGGCACGAAGTCGGCCGATCAGGGTATTGTTTACCTGATTAACGAAGGCGTTTCACAACGTATTTGGACGGTCGATTTCATAGGCAACGAGTTTGTTAGTAATGGACGTTTGAAACAGTTAATCAAATCGAAGCCACCGATCCTAAAGCTTTACAAAGGCTACATGAATCGAGAGCAAATCGAACGAGATGTCGATCAGCTTACTGCCTACTACCGTTCGTTTGGATACTTCCAAGCAAAGGTAAGTCGCAAGCTGGATAAAAGCACAAAAGGCGAATGGGTCAATCTCACCTTCGTGATTTCGGAAGGCCCGCGTTACAAAATTCGCAACATCAAATTTATGGGCAATACTAAGTTCGAGCCAGACGCTTTGGCCACCACCGCAAAAATGACCGTGGGGAAACCGTTTGAGCAAGCCAAGGTCCAAGAAGACGCCCAATGGTTAAAAGAGCTCTACGGCAGCCACGGCTACGTGTTTGCGGACGTGCGTCCTGAACCGGTCTTTCAGCGTGAGCCGGGTGAAATCGATCTGATTTACCACATCGAAGAGGGCGAGCAATTCCGTGTTGGTCGGATTTTGGTCCATATTGGCGGAGAAAATCCACATACCCGAGTCCAAACCGCACTTAATCGGATGACACTACGGCCCGGCGACATCATGGACATTCGCGAGCTAAAAGCTAGCGAACGTCGTTTGGCGGCAAGCAGTTTATTTCATACCGATCCCGCCAGTGGTGTGCGTCCCAAGATCACTTACCGCATTCCGGACGGAACCGATCCTGAATTTGCCCGTGTGCCACGTAGACGCAATACCGACAGCAGTCCTGCTTCTCCTAGTCCACGTAGTGCGGGGGCGGGAAGGTCTGGGCTGCGGGGTCAAAGCCCAGACAACCTAGGCCCTCGCGTACTGCCGCCACCCATTGTTGTCGGAACCGCTCCGTCGCGGTCGGAAGTAGACGTTCATATTCAATGCGACAACTACGAACACTACCTACGCTGGAAAAACGGTCAAACCGTTCCCGATCCAGCTGCACCAAGCCAAACGCAATCACCGGCTCCGGCCAACACAGCTCAACCTGAACTGATCATTCGTGGTCAAAGTCCAGCTGGCCATGTGAACTCGGCCTACGCAGGATTAAACACAGGTAACACCACAGCTTCGCCCTATGGCGGTACTGCGGTTGGTGCAACCGGACCTGCCTCCAAAGGGCCGAATGCTCCTGGAGGTGTCCAGCCTGTTCAATTTTCGGAATCGATCGCTCCGCCCGCGGCCTCGGTCGGTCCGACTCCCGGCTTTTCGGCCAATCCGGTTCCCGGATACCAGGTGTTTCCCGATGGTCGGTTTGGCCTGCCGGGGCAGCCGTATCCGGAGCAGACGGTCGACATTATTTTTGAAGGCCAGGAAACTCAAACTGGCCGCCTGATGATCGGGGCGGGCGTGAACTCGAATGCGGGCATTGTTGGTAATATCGTACTCGACGAACGCAATTTCGACTGGCGACGTTGGCCACGAAACTTTGAAGACGTGCGAAACGGCACTGCATTTCGCGGTGCCGGCCAACGCTTCCGTATCGATGCTTCGCCCGGCAGTATCGTCAACCGATACTTAGTGAGCTTCCAAGAGCCGTACCTCCTCGATACTCCAAATAGCTTGGGCTTGAGCGGTTCGCTCTTCGACCGTCGTTACCGCGACTGGGACGAACAACGACTAGGTGGCCGAATTTCTATTGGTCGCCAGTGGATCGAAAACGATCTGTCGGCAACTGTTTCCTATCGGGGAGAGAGCATCAAGATTACCGACGCGCCGTCTGCCGGCGCAGTTCCTGAACTCGCCGAGGTTTTAGGTAGCAATATCCTTCATGGTTTTAGACTAACGGTAATCAACGATACTCGCGACAGTTCGTTCTTGCCCACTCAAGGCCATTACCTGGAACTTTCTGGCGAGCAAGTCATAGGCACCTTTGATTATCCGCGTGTATCGGCCGATTATCGAAAATACTTTTTGTTGCGAGAACGTCCCGACCACTCTGGCCGACACGTACTGAGTATGGCCACGAATGTTGCCTACACGGGTACGCAAACGCCAATCTACGAACATTACTTTGCGGGTGGCTTCTCCACCCTACGCGGTTTTGATTTCCGCGGTGCCTCGCCAGTCGACATCGCAACTGGTGTAGAGTTGGGTGGTGAATTTCAGTGGCTCAACTCGGTGCAATACTTGTTTCCCATTACAGCAGACGAAATGCTCCACGGCGTTGTGTTCTGCGACTTTGGTACGGTGGAACCAAATGTCGCCATCAATGACTTTCGAGTGGCGCCAGGTGTGGGCCTAAGAGTGACGGTACCTGCCATGGGGCCGGCACCAATTGCGCTCGACTTTGCTTGGGCTGTGAATAACGCCGACTTCGACGATCGCGAAGTTTTCAGCTTTAGCATGGGCTTCAGCCGGTAAGGCTTCGGGATAGCCCTCTTCTATTGCGGACCAGCTCCTTCAGTCGCACAGGGGCAATCAGACTGCGGCTTGCGGGCCGACTGTGCTCCAAATCGTCCTCGGTAGTAATCGAAATGATAGGGGTAGGGCCGTTGATACCAAGTGCCTGCGTACGCCTGCCCCGCGAACCCTCCCCAATACGCCGCCCCATACCCTGCCCCGGCGTAACCAGGAGCCCCCCCCCAACCCGTCGAATATGGTGCTCCGTCCCCAGCAGCGTATCGCTGACGCTGATAGGTAGGCACTTCTTCCTCTGCGAAACTTGCCTGTCCGCTAACTAAAATAGCAAGGGCACAGAAAAGACCGAATGAGAATCGCATGGCAGGATACGCCTGGTGTGAAGGGAATGGGTAGCCAGTTCCATACTAGGCAGGCGGATCATGCCCGGTCAATCAAATGCTTCCCAAATGCCAGAAGGATTGCAAAGTCGCCGTGGGAGGCATCTCCGACGCCTAACGAGAGTCGAAACAAAGCACTTTCGGCATCGGAAACGCCTCCCACAATGGCAGATTGTCAACTTTGCAATCTGTCTGCCCCATAGGCGTGGCATGGGTCTATCGTTAAAACCGGCAGATTACCTGCCAGGCTACTCACCGGATTTCAACCCCATCGAACAAGCATGGTCGAAGGTGTAAAGTGTCCTGAGATCGATTTTAGCCCCCCAGCTTCAGAAGCTTGTCAAAACAATCGGAACCGGCCTGAGAAAAATTGGACGGCAAGATCGCTGCAATTACTTTCGCAACTCAGGATACACGGCTACCATACGCATCAATTGGAAAGTTACTCTAGAACTGAAAATAGATGAATTGTTGGATCGGCCTTAGGAAGATAAACACTAGGCCGATTGCCACAGTTAAGACGGCCACTTCTAGTGGCAGGCGAATTAACGGTCGAGAATGCACTAGCTTCTCGTAAAACTCTCGGACCAAGTAGGCCAGAATAATTGAAACGAGCATGAGTGCCGCGACCAAGTAGGTATTTTCTCGGAGTCCTAATGTTCGGTAGGCACTCAAATCAATAGTCTTAGAAAGCATCTCAACAGTTTCTGGGAGCCCTCGTGCCCTAAACGGTATCCAGCTTAACATCACAAGCAGAAGAGTAATCGGCCAGCCAGTGATCGCTTTTACTATGTGTGGCAGGCGGGATCGTATTGGCTGCAGGAGGCGGTAAGCGTAAATCAAAACTGCATGCCAAAGCCCCCAGACAACAAAGGTCCAGGCTGCACCGTGCCACATACCCATGATAGCCCAGGTCAAAAATAAAGCGCGAGTTTCTCTCGGAGGCGACTGCCGCTCCGGCACAGCCTCAGAGAGCCCGCCTGTAGAACGATCATGAACCGGTGTGCCAGCCAAAGGCAAGTAGAGATAATCTCGGATCCAACTTGAGAGCGAAATATGCCAATATCTCCAAAACTGTCTAGGCGAGCTTGCCAGATAGGGAAAATTAAAGTTCTCTGGAAAGTGGATTCCCATGAGTCTCGCTGATCCGATCGCTATGTGCGAATACGCGCTGAAATCAAAATAGATCTGAAATCCGAACATGAACGCCAAGGTCCATACGTCAAGAGCGGATAGCGTATCTACGGGGTAAGAAAAGCCAGCATCGACTATCGACGCAATATTGTCCGCGAGTACTACCTTGAGAAAAAGACCGAAGAGAATGCGGCGTAACCCGGTAGATAGGTTTTCCCAACAAAAATCAGGTCGAACGTCTAGTTGGGTAATAACTTCCTTCGCCCTGAGGATAGGCCCTGCGACGAGTTGGGGAAAGTACATCACATAACAGGAATAAAGAACGTAGTCTTCCTCGGGCTCTATAAATCCTCGATAAACGTCAACGGTGTAGCTGATCGTTTGGAATGTGTAGAAACTGATTCCTAATGGCAGGATGATATTCAGTACGGGTGGAGTTGTCTCAAATCCTATCAGCGCGAGTCCAGCCCAAAGATTCTCTGTGAAAAACATCAAGTACTTGAAAACAAAAAGCAAGCCAAGATTCACAAACAGGCTAACGAACAACAACAGGCGTTTCCTGCGTTGGTCCTTAGTTCTGCTGATACTTCGTGCAACGAGATAATCGGTTGTTGAAGAAATTAGCATTAGCGGAACGAATTCGAACCGCCAAAATCCGTAGAACAACATGCTCAACAGAAAAATTACCCATAACCTAGGTTTCCGAGGCAAAACCCAGTAAAGAACGGTTGCAACAGCAAGAAATATTAAGAAAGTAACCGAGTTGAAAATCATTGGTTTTCTTTATGCTTTTCTTGTTTTCCACTGAGATACTGCTCCATCGCCCGCGCCAGAAGTTCGTGACCTCCTTCTTGGAAGTGCATGAAGTCATAGCCACCTTCTTTGCCACGAATGCTCGCCTTCTGTCCCCACAACTCACCCGGTACGAGTGATTCAAAGTCTCTAAAATCAGCGTTGTTATTTACTGCGATTTCAGAAACCTCCTGCTTGAATTTTTCGTATTCTTTGGCATCGTATGGCACCTTAACATCGTTTCGCAACGGAACAACGTACGTCAATACCTGCATTTGATGATTTGACGCACTTTCCAACAGTGCCTCCATCGCCTCTTTATTTACTGAGTAGCGTCCAGGTATCAATCGTCTTTCCGATTGCGAGGAAATATTCAACGTTAAGTTTCGTAACTTATATAAAGAAGTGAAAAACTGGCCTCGTAAATCCTTTCGCATGGTCCAAAGAGTCGAATGTTCGTCCAACCAATTGTTAAGGGCGGCTTCGGTTACTTCTTGCAAAGTGTTCCTCACACCACCCAGAGAAGGATCGTCTGCATCCGGCTTTGCGGCGTCGGCATTCATTTGGATGATTTGCCTTCCGAGGGCAGTGGTCTCCAACTCTTTTCGTACTCGAGGCTCCCGAATTGCTAGGGAAATTTCTGAGCGAATCCCTGTTTCTCGCATGTCGTCAAACACTACAGGCAAAAGTACCGTTCGAATATTCATCATTCCGCGAAGGTATTCGAACAGCAAATAGTGTTCTTGGAGATTTGCATTGGGCAGGCTAAACGTAAGTAGGTCTAAGTCAATTTCTTGCAGGCGACGGTGGAGCTTTGCCGAGGAGGGCTCTCCGTGGGGGCCAGCTTGATTGACCGCATGAAGCTGTGAATTTCCCAGCCAAAGAACAACCGGCTTGCGGCCTCGATGAGCCCAGCCAGCGAGACACTCTTGTATCTCGTCTAAACTCTTGACATGAATCGGATAAGAGTCCACTTCGGGGAAGAAACTTATCGTATATTCGTCTAGAGCGAACTGATCGAAGTCCGTTTTTTCGTTTCCTGCAATGGCATACAAAGCAGCGATAGCAAATATTGCGGCAACGATCATTGGCGCAATTTGCTGTAACGCCTTTGACTTAGATTCATCTATCATGGGAAAATGCGGAGAGAAGGAATGATGCAACTGGGGACAAACTTCTGGTGTACCACTTCCCCAAAATGCCTCCTCTGGAGAATCAGTAGACAGTCTTCGGTAAATTGGGGGCTAGTCCAGTATTCGTAGTGTTTTCAGGTTTTATTAGAGTTCTCAAAACTGGATATCGGATCTCCAACAAGGCAAGGGTGCGTAAAGGTAAATTACGTGCGCACTAGCATGTACGTCGGAGTTGGTGTGCCCTCTGTCGAGCCTAAGAGGAGGTTCTGTCGCCGTAAGGCAGGTGTTTGCTACCCACATATTCTTCCGAAACTCAACAAATAGTGCGCCATAAAAATGATGGCGAAGAGAACTCGCAGCTCGTTAAGCACGGGTTACAGTCTAATTCCCCCGTACCCTATCGTCAACTAGCGAGAAGATGATGGTGGCCAAGGGTGGTGATGAACTAGCTCCTGCGGATAGGGTGCTGTGGTTTGACGTGAGAATACATAAAAGATGGGGAAGTAAATGTTGCATTAGCGATAAGTGGCACCAGGAAGGGGTGCCGGACGCCGCCGATTTCAAAGGCGATTCTCGTGGGAGCGCGGGTCACGGTTCCTAATCGCCACGCCTCTTGCGTGAGAAAGAACAGTTTCCCAGTTAAGATGTCCTTGGATGTATTGATGATGATGGCGCCCTCAGACGCTTTTTTGAATGGGATTTCATGGTTAGCAGTGTGGGAGGTTTTTGGAGAGGTGTCGAAAGTTGCTGGTAAATGAGCGATGTTCAGGATTGGGCCTATCGTTAAAACCGGCAGTTTATGCGTAATAGGAGTTTTTTGGGATTCTGAGCGTGAACTGGGGCATCTTGATCAATTGCAAATTCGTCGGGTACTGGAATGAGACTTATATTCTTGTATCCGTGCGGACGCTCTGTTTGCACCTAGCCAACCTGCTCGGCGGCCCCTTGTAATGCGACTTTGGATTATTAACGCTGTTTTCTCGCTACTGATCGGCGGCATTGGTGCGGCGATCGGCTGGTGGGTGCGAGGTCGCGTGGAGCGGTCTGCTGCCAATCAGCACAAGCGTCTGGTGAAGGACGCGATGGAAGGCTTGCAGGAATGCACCTCCAATATCCGTACGCGGATCGCGGCACATTCTTGCGACGTGGCAAAGGTAGCCGACGCTCTCCGAGACCTAAGAACAGCCGATGGCTCGGAAGTCGCATCCGCAGTTTCAGTCATCGTTAATGCAAGCGACCATGTCCGAAGTCAGCTAGCTGAAATTGAACAGAAGCTACAAATGGAATCGACCGTCATCGGGCGGGCAGTCAATGAGAACGAGCCAGAATTGCTGTTCTTTAAGAGCATGGACCGCAAGAAGCGTCTGTATCGAAAAGTACTCTGTAGTCTCGAACTACTTGCGAACGACTTGGCCGCGGATGTCGACGAGCATCGCTCTCGAGTCGGAGAAATCGGCGAAGCGCTGAGCACCGACGAAAATCAAGATAGCGCGAACGTAATTGAAGCGGTTAGCCAAATTGTAAACGCAACGTCCAACATGCAGGACCAAATCAGTCGCGTTGAGAAGCGGCTTGAGGCGCAAACGGCACAGGTAGAAAAGCACGTCATCTTGGCAGGTCGGGACGAATTAACGGGGCTCCCTAATCGTCGCACGTTCGATAAAGAACTCCGTCGAGTCGACGAAGAGTTTCAGTCGCACAAGAAACCGTTTTCGCTCATCTTTCTTGACGTTGATCAATTCAAAAAAGTCAACGATCAATATGGGCACCAAGTGGGCGATGACGCTTTACGCGAACTCGGCAAGACTTTACTGACTCAGATACGCGACGGCGACACGGCCACGCGATACGGTGGTGATGAATTTGCGATACTTTTGCCGCACACTACTGAATATGACGCAAGGCTCGTCGCCGAACGGATACGTAAGGCCTATGCCGCCAAGAATTTTAGTACGGATGGTAAGCAGTATAACGTGACGGTCAGCGTTGGAGTGAGTACGGCGGTCGCCGGTCTCTCCCCCGAGGCGGTCGTTCAACGGGCCGACCAGGCGCTCTATGCCGCCAAAGAGGCCGGGCGCAACAAAACCTACTGGCATGATGGTACGGAATGTGTCCCATTCGGAAAACGAAAAACTGACCTACCCAAGCCGGCGGTAAAAAAATCGGACAAGGCCGTACGGGAAGAGAATCTCGCTGAAAAAGGCTCCCAGACGCAAGAGGCGATTGACGAATCCGTCGAAATCCCACCCGAGTTTGAGCTATCGAATCGTTCGATTTTCTGTGTAAACGTGAATCGACGCATCACCGAATGGCAGCGAGGAGGGCCACCGATTTCGCTGCTGCTGTTGCGAATCGACCAAACCAATGCCATTGCCAATCAGCATGGCCAGCTCGCCGTTTCTCAGTTGCGAGCAGCTTTGTGTCGGTTGCTCGCCGCGTTTTCGCGAGATATGGACGACCGATGCGAGTTTGATGCCAACACGTATGCGATTTTAGTGCCCGATAGCGACAGCAAGAGCATTGGTAAAATTGGCGAGCGATTGCGAGCTGGCGTAGCCGATTCTCAAATGCAGTTTGGCAATCAACAATGGAAGCTAACTGCAAGCGTTGGAGTTGCCCACACCGGCAGTGACGACTCGGGTATGGAACTCATGCGGCGTGGAGAACTTGCCGTAAGAGCCGCCAGCGACCAAGGTGGCAACGCAACCTATCTTGCCGACCGTTCTGACGTGACTCGTGTTACTGCACTTGCGTCGTTCAAGTAGAGCAGATGATCTGCCAGCAGTAGCTTATCTTTCTGTGTTGCAGGGAGGCAAGTTTCTAGCGATTGGTACGAGTGAGAGGCAGTGGAGCCTAATCTCGCTGGGAAAGCTGTCGGAGATGGCTCGTTTCTTGCTCACATACCCACTACAATGACAACATGAAAACGATCGAAGTTTCGCTGCCCATTCGCCTGCCCGTTACGCTGCCAATACAGCAGCATATTTTGCTGTGGGTGATGATATTTTCTTGTTTCGCCTTAGCGTGGCGAGTAGACGGCGGAGTCGCATCCCCGCCTACGGTTCCGCCAGACAGCGAGAATTCGACTTTGCCGTCAGCCCAGAGACAGCCGGTGGCAGCCCAGGTCGGCGCACCACCCCGCTTCGACGGTCGACGTGCTTATCAATATCTCCGTACCATTTGCTCTTTTGGCAACCGTATGAGCGGCAGTCCCGGCATGAGAAAGCAACAACGATTGCTTGAAAAACATTTTGTTGAATTGGGGGGGCAGTTTGAATACCAGCGATTTCCTGGCAAGATAAACCCAAGAACGGGCAAAAAAGCTCCGATGGCGAACCTCATTGTTCGCTGGAATCCCGAGGCAACGGAGCGTATCTTGCTTTGTGCCCACTACGATACGCGGCCTTTTCCCAACCTCGATCGGAATCCGCGTTTGGCCCGAGAAGGAGTGTTTTTAGGCGCCAACGACGGTGCCAGTGGCGTGGCCGTGTTAATGGAGTTGGCCCATCACGTCGACAGTTTGACACACCGGTATGGTTTGGATTTTGTGTTGTTTGATGCCGAGGAGTTTATCTTTGATGAGCGGCGGGATCGCTTTTTTTTGGGTAGCGAGTGGTTTGCTCGCCATTATCGCGATCATCCGCCGAAGTATCGCTATGTCGCAGGCGTGTTGCTCGACATGGTGGGTGATGCAAAATTGAGCGTGTATCAGGAACGATTTAGTGCGACTTGGCCCGATACTCGTCCACTTGTCCAGGAAATCTGGGGCACGGCAGAGCGTTTAGGCATCCGCGAGTTTATCCCCCGCATTGGCTATGAAGTCCGCGACGACCATGTCCCGCTACATCAGATTGCAAAGATACCGGTGATCGATGTGATCGATTACCAGTATCCTGACCGAAGAAATAGTTATTGGCATACCACAGCCGATGCGCCTGGTAGATGTTCTGCTGACTCGCTTGGTAAGGTTGGGTTGGTGATTCAAGAATGGCTGAAAACCAAACCATAAGGCGATCGACAGATGAGAATTTACCAACCTGAACTCGACGTGCTGATTTTACCATCGAGTATGGAGATTGAACCACGACGACACGACGGGCACGACGCGAAATACGAAGAAGGTTTTACCACAGAGGACGCAGAGTTACGCAGAGGGAAAAATTAAGGAGACTGTTTTCTAAAAACAAGTTTCTCTGTGATCCTCTGCGTCCTCTGTGGTGATTCTTTTCGTGGAATTTTTTTACCGCCGAGCGAAAGTAGGTAAATTTCTATCTGCCGATCGCCTAAAGCCATTTCCAGTGGCAGTTCCGAATTTGCAATATGCTCCCAGATCCATTACGACTGACGATTGCCCTGGTTCCGCTGGCTTCCTACTGCCTGCTGCTTGCCTTGCTCAATGCCCGACGTCGACCGTTTCTTACAAGCGGTGGCGCCGACCTAGCGGCTCTTGGGGCCGCACTCTCGGGATTGGTGCTGGTAGGGCCCATCGAGTTGTTTCGCCCCGAGGCGGCATCCACCGAATATGGCAGCTACGTTTGGCTATTTCTGTTGGTGTTTTATTGGTTGTGTGTTTGGTTAGTGGTGCTGCTGGGCCGACCGCGATTGGTGGTCTACAACATCAGCAGCGACGAGCTTAGGCCCGTGTTGGCAGAGGCGGCGCGGGCCATCGACTCGCAAGCGAGATGGGCCGGCGACAGCCTTGCACTTCCTACCCTGGGAGTTCAGATGCACTTAGAAAGCCTTGCCTTCATGCGTCATGTGTCGCTGATTTCGAGCGGCTCAACGCAGAATCTTTCTGGCTGGCGGCAACTGGCTTGGCAACTACAGCAACGGCTGGAACCGTTGCGGGTAGAACCCAATCCGCGAGCGTTGGGGCTCGCCTTGCTGGCGTTAGCATTATTTTCTGTCAGCACCGGCCACATGTTGGCGAATCCGCAGTATGTGGCCCAAGCGATGCAAGAGATATTTACGTATTGAACGGTTTTGCCGCTGCCACACGATCCCGAAATGGCACCCATTCGAATCCCCTCAATGCGGCTTTAGGCAGCGTCTTCTAGGATCCGGAATACAACTCGGAATGCCGAGTAGCCGGCGTCGATCTTTTCGCGGTAGAGGGTGTTGATTTCTTGACGCAAGGCGTCGGCAGTATCAAATCCGTCGGGTATGGCATCTTGGTCTGTGAGCTGGTTGAGTTCGACCTGCTCAACGCAATCGATACGGATGTAGCCGATGCCGGGAATATAGCTTCGTTGCCCAGATCGCATCATACGCCAGCGCCAGAGGCGGATGGTTTGGGTTTTTTCGCCACGGCGGATAGCCGGCAGGAATTTTTTTTTGAAGAGCAACATCGGTAGTCTGGCCCGGGGAAATCTAGGCGAATTGCCAGAGCGGAGGCTTGAAGGCCGATTTGGCTGCCCCTGGATTCTATCAAATCAGCCGTAGGGAGAGGAGAAAGGAGCTATTGCAGTAAACTGCCAACAGTCTGTCGCACGCTAGAACCTCGACCAATTACGTTTGAGTTGGGTTGTCTGGCGCCAGTTTTGGTCGAATGCGCCCCGTATCGCGTAGAGTCCCCTTGCATGGCCCCGTAGCCATCCTATAATTCGTGGACCCAATTGCTTTTCGAGGCTACCATCCACGGGGATGGCTCGCTGGCGTGTTGCTCTGTGGAGAGTTGCCAAAAGCATGGGTAAATGCTGGTGTCGTAAGCAGTTGCGACATGAGTAGGCGGGTGTAGCTCAGTTGGTAGAGCACAACGTTGCCAACGTTGTTGTCGTGGGTTCGACTCCCATCACCCGCTCTCAGAAGCTCGATTTAGTCCCTCCGGGGCATTTCCGCGGTCCGCCGAGGAATCTGCACGGCGAGAAAAGACGGCGACGAAGAGTTTTGTGCATTCCGGCGGGGTTCCCTAGTGGACCTGCAGGGTGCCCGCCGTTCTCCGACTCGTACTTGGGACTGTTGTAGATGCTTCTTGCCGTTGGTATGCCATCGGCTTTGCCTTCACCTCAAGCCAACAACACAGGTTGCAAACCCATGGCTGCCGACGAATTAGATGATGACGTAAAAACAGACACCTCCGCCGACGAGGAATCTGGCGCTAAAGAAGAACGCCTGAATCTGGAGGTTACGGTAGAAAGCCCGAGTGCGTGTGAGCGTCACGTAACGGTATCGGTCTCTCGCGAAGACATCGACCGCTATCTGGATGATGCGTACAACGAAATGATGCCTTCGGCCAACGTGCCAGGCTTCCGCATTGGTCGCGCTCCTCGCAAGCTGGTGGTGAACCAATTCAAGAAGGAAATCGGCGAGCAGATCAAAGGCTCGCTATTGATGGATAGCTTGAGTCAGATTAGCGAAGAGCAAAAATTTACGTCCATTAGCGAGCCTGAGCTAAATCTTGAGTCTGTCGAGGTGCCCGAAGAGGGACCGATGACCTTCGAATTTGATATCGAGGTTCGACCTGATTTTGAGATGCCTCAGTGGAAAGGTCTCAAGCTGAAGCGGGTAGTCCGCGATTTCACGGACGAAGACGTCGATCAGCACCTGGAGAAGATGCTCACACGGTTTGGCCAGCTTGTGCCCCACGAAGGCCCTGCTGGCGAGGGCGACTATCTGACGGTTAACATCGTGACCACCCTGGATGGCGAGCAGCTTGCCCACGAAGAAGAGCAAGTCACGCGAATCCGTCCGACCTTGAGTTTCACCGACGGGCAACTCGAAGGTTTCGACAAGCTGATGGAAGGGGTCACTGCTGGTGACAAGCGTAGTAGCAAGGTCGAATTGACCGAGGATGCCCCGAACAAAGAGGCTGCCGGAAAAACCGTCGAGATCGAGTTTGAAGTTCTCGAAGTAAAGAAGCTGAAGCTGCCTGAGTTGACTGGCGATTTCCTCAAGGAAATGGGTGATTTTGAGTCGGAAGAGCAACTTCGCGAAGCAATTCGTGCAAACCTCCAACGTCAGTTGGAATACGAACAACAGCAGCAAATTCGAGGGCAGATCACCGCGATGTTGACGGAATCCGCAGACTGGGATTTGCCGCCGGGTTTGCTGAAGCGTCAAAGTGCTCGCGAGTTGGAACGATCGGTGATGGAGCTTCGCCGTGCTGGTTTCAGTGAAGCGGAGATTCGTGCCCGCGAGAACCTTTTGCAGCAGAATAGTGCCTCTTCGACGGCGAAGAGCCTCAAAGAGCACTTCATTCTGGAACGTGTCGCTGAAGAAGCGGACATCGAAGCCGAGGAAGGTGATTTCGAGCAAGAAATCTTCCTGATTGCCGCCCAGAGTGGGGAATCGCCTCGCCGAGTGCGAGCCCAAATCGAAAAGCGTGGCATGATGGATGTTCTGCAAAATCAGATCGTGGAACGTAAGGTGCTTGAGCTCGTCCAGGATGAGGCAGAATTTAAGGATGAGCCTTTCGAGGCCGAGCCGCTGGATGTCGAAGCAATCCATCTAGCAGCCGGAGGCGATAGCGGTTCAAATATCCCTGACGCCACGGTTGAGGAGGTCGCGGAGACCGATGCAGAAACAGCCAAGGCTGAAGTTTCTTAGTACGTAGGTGTTTGCGTCGCTTAGAAACTTCTTGCACAACAGAAAAGAATCGCCTGCCTTACGCAAAGGTTGTGCGGATGACCTACGGAGAGATTTCTCGACGGGGCTCTATTATCAAAGGAGCCTCAACAAAGGATTGGACATGAACAACTACACATCGCCCCAGTTTCCGCCCGGTTTTGATCCTCAGTCGGCAGCCGCCTCGCGAGATTATCAGCGTCAGCGCCAGATGACCCTTGGCGATCTGCTGCTGGAAAATCGGGTGATTTTCTTGCAGGGCGAGATTTACGATGGCAATGCCAACGAATTGGTGATGAAGCTGTTGTATTTGCAGAGCGAAAATCGCCGCAAGGATATTCATTTCTACATCAACTCGCCTGGTGGCAGCGTCACCTCGACGTTGGCGATCTACGACACGATGCAGATGATTACGCCGCCGGTCAACACTTACTGCGTAGGCTTAGCCGCTAGCGGAGGCGCCGTGCTGCTAGCCGGTGGTGCTGAGGGTAAGCGTTTTGCGCTGAAACACTCGAAGGTAATGATCCATCAGCCACACGGTGGCGTTGGCGGGCAGGTTTCGGATATTGAAATTCAAGCGAACGAGATACTTCGTACTCGCGAGACGCTCAACGAAATCCTGGCAGGCCACACCAAGAAAACGATGGAAGAGATAGCCGCTGCTTGCGATCGCGACTACTACATGACCGCGGTTGAGGCCAAAGAGTACGGCGTGGTCGATGATATTCTTTCCTCTCCGCCCAACGGCGACAAAGACGAAGACGACGAATAAAATAATTTTCCGCTTTGCTTCGCAGGCGACTGTTGGGGCTATGAGCGAACAAGGAACTACCCCTCTTACTTTTAACGGATTGCCCAGCCATGACGCTGATTCCTTACGTCATCGAGAAGTCTGGCCGCGAAGAGCGGGCCATGGATATTTACAGTCGACTGCTTAAAGACCGCATCGTTTTGATGGGTTCGGCAGTGAACGACGATGTGGCGAACAGCGTCGTCGCCCAGTTTTTGTTCCTCCAGTCGGACGATCCAAAGGCGGACATTCACTTCTATGTCAATTCGCCCGGTGGAAGTGTCACCGCAGGGATGGCGATTTACGACACCATGCAGTTTGTTACCTGCGACGTGGCCACTTACTGCCTCGGTCAGGCGGCTTCGATGGGTGCTCTGCTGCTAGCAGCAGGAGCGGCAGGCAAGCGTCATGCTTTGCCGAACTCGCGAATCATGATTCACCAACCTTCGGCCGGCATGCAAGGCACGGCAGAAGACATCATGATCCATGCCAACGAGTACAAGAAAACCAAAGACAAGCTGAATCAGATTTTGCTAGAGCATACGGGCCAATCTTTGGAACAGATCGAGCAGGACACCGATCGCGATAAGTTCATGTCTGCCGAGGAAGCGGTCGAGTACAAGCTAATCGACAAAGTCGTTTCGAAAATGGACGTTTAGGGCGTGTTCTAATTCCCTTGCGCTGTAGAAAATCGGTTGAACCTGAGAGGATCTGGGGCTAGAGGGTGAAACGGCCCAGTTCCTAGGCCCTAACCCCTTTTCTAATTTCTGGTTGCTCGGCAAAGCAACTGGCAGACTCTTTTTTGTCTTGTGATTGTCATTTTCTGACAATATTCTGCTTGTTGGCACTGTAATTACCGTGTTTGATGGGTTAGTTTTGGCACGAATTGCTGGGGGCCCCATTGAGGTGGACAGAATTGAGTGCGGAATGCGGAATTTGTAGTGCGGAAGGGGATAGTTTTGTCCATTTGGGCGCGGTGAATGACGAAATCTGAATGACGAATGACGAAAAATCTGATCGCTAACGGCTAAAAGCTGATCGCCATTGTCCCAGAAGTGGTGGCCCAATTTCAACTGTAAAATGTTGGTCGGGGGGACTTTCTCGCAGAGATGCGGAGACGGTAGAGTTTTTTTTGACGGATTTACTGGATGGACGAGATGATCGAATAAACCACGATCTTGTTTGCACTTGTAAATCCTGTCGAAAAATCTTGCGGGCCGTGTGGCCAACAAAGTACCCTTGACACGTTTCTTTCTTGTAGGGTGCGTGTTCGTCGCCAAATCTGGTGCGTTACAGGGGAGTAATGCGTACACACTATGGCGACATTGAAGCTGAGGTCGAACGCACCGTTTTTTCTACGACCACGCACCCTACTTTACTGGGTGCCATAGCTACACGAAGAATATCGTGCAGGACGATTGCAAAGTCGGTGCGATAGATCAAAAATTAGGAAAAAGAATCACCACGGAGGACACGGAGTAGCACAGAGCGGCAAGGGCCGCAACCTATGCGAGCTACCGCTCGGATAGCAAAAAAAGTGTGTTAAGAAAGCAAGCTTTTACGGGTTTGTATGCAGAGGGGGGGGCAGGAAAATAGCTTTTCTCTGTGTCCCTCCGCGTCCTCTGTGGTTCAATTTTTTGCGATAGATTTCGTGCTATTGTGACTTTGCAATCGTCCTAGAATATCGTGGCTGCCGTGCGCATCAATTGAAAAGCTGCTCTGAAATCGATGACTCGATTTCTTTTGCCTTGCGTTTTGCTTCTTCAAGCGGTAGCCCTGCTTGAACATCGGGGCGAAGATGACGCACGTGGCTCAGCCAAGCGTCGCGGAGCAGCCGTTGCCGATTTTCGACCAAAGCGAGCATAGTCGGGGGTGGTTGATGCGGCTCACCCATTCCCCAGGCGCTAAGAATCGCGGCTGATATCACCTGATGTCCTTCTTCGTTGGCATGGATGCCATCGGGTGAAAACGTGAAGTCGGGGTCTGCTGTTCGCCGCTTCTTGAGGTAAGCGTTCATGGGAGTATGCAGATCGATGACCATATCGACTTGATTGGCTTGTTGCATGATCCATTTTGCGTATCGCTCCATCACCTCGTCGTATCCCTCGTAAATAGAAAACCAAGCGTACTTCTCGGCATCTACGGGTTGCAGTTTGCCTTGCTTAAGCTGAGGAAGTGGGTCGAAAGCAGGTGGGGTCAACAAAATAATCCTAGCGTCGGAAGCTCGAACTGTTTTGATCAATCGATTTATGCCATCCTGATACGTAGCAAAACGCTGCTTGCTAAACGGATAGTAGATTCCGTCGTTCATTCCGTAGCAAGCAACGACAACATCGGGCTTTGTTTTGTCTAACGCGCGTTGCAGCCTCTCGTGGATGTTGGGTCGCGGGTATGGATGGTCTGGTTCAGAGAGTCCGCTACACGTCTCGCTCGGTAACCCGAGATTAATCATCTCGGGTGATCTGCCAGAACGGCGTAGGCGAAACTGTGTTTCTAATTGGCTGACGTAGTGTCCAGCATATGTGATCGAGTCTCCTAAGAAAACAATCCGCTCGGCCGACTTGAGAAATCCGGGAGGCTCTGCGTTTACAGAGATCGCCGAACCGTGGACAAACAAGGCGACCACGAGGAACCATATGCTAGTGTTTTGAAAATTTGTCATTTGTAATACCTCAGCATTATCTAGGGTGTACTCACTTCAGCTCGCGGGTGGACGACCTCCAAGAAACAATCCCCGAATCGTAACCGTACTGAAAAGCAAGTAAGGGATTTTACCACGGCGTGGCGCGGAGGACACGAAGGGATTTTCTTGCGTTGACGGGATCAGCTGAATTCGATGGCTGCGGGTTGGCCCCAGGCTGAGATCAGTTACATTCAAGAGCAAGCCTGAAAATGGCCCGCTTTGGGATAAAATTCCCAGAAAAGCAACACGCCTAGTGCTTACGCAACGTGTCGAGTGGGCGATGAGGGACTCGAACCCCCGACATCCACGGTGTAAACGTGGCGCTCTAGCCAACTGAGCTAATCGCCCTTCCAATAGGGGAAATAGTAGCCCCAGTTGTTGGGTACGTCAATCCGGTAAGCAATCACGTCAGGAGAAGAATCTTGCTACAGTTGTTGATCGTCGCGGTTATGACCGTTCACCTGTTGGCTATGAATATCGCCAGCGCCGGCCCGCTCTTTTGTATCTGGCTCCGAGGACTGCGCAACCCCGCGATGGAACTGCGGATTGAGCTGAGTAAATCGCTTGCTTGGCTCTCGTTGGGGGCATTTGTGTTGGGGATGGTTACTGGTTGCCTCCTATGGCTTGTACCACCCTCGCCTGGACTCGCCGAGGCCGTCGGCCGCTTTCCGGCCCGAGCGTATTGGAACGCCGGACTGGAACTGGTGTTTACTTTTGCTTGTCTGCTGGCCTATGTCATGTGCTGGAAGAAGCTTCGTGCTCATCCTATCCTCCATGCGATTTTCCCGATTCTTGCCTCCACAAACTTGCTGTACCACTTCCCGCCCATGATGGCCATCTTTGGGAAACTTGCTGCGAATCCCAATTGGACCACCCTCGAAGTTATCGATCGACCTGCTTTTCGTAGTCTGATGGTTGATAGCGAAGTTCTTTCGCTCTCAGCCCATTTTACGCTCGCTTCGTTGGCGGTCGCAGCCCTCGCACTATTTGTGGTCTACACGAGGCAACAAGGAAAAGACGAACAAGAAGAAGGAAAACGGATCGTTCGGATCGCCGCCGTTGTTGCTTTGGTCTCGAGTGCCCTGCAGCTTCCGGTGGGAATTTGGATACTTTCTGCTTTGCCCAGCCAATCGCGCAATTCGCTGATGGGGGGTGAATTGACTGCAAGCCTGTTGCTTGTGGGCGGTATGCTGATGACCTTTGTTTTTCTACAGCACTTGGCGGGAATTGCTTTGGGCGACGTTCGCCCCACGACACTTCGCCGCGTTAGCCTGCTGATGATTGCCTTGGTGTTGCTAATGACGGCAACCTTACGAGCGACCCGCGAAGCCGAAACAAAAAGCATCACTGGCCAGCAAACAAAAGCAGCCGTGGAGACGAGGCCTCCACGGCTGCTGGAATTGCATTAGCAATTTTGTTTGACAAAACGGATGTTTGCCGATGTCGGCCTACTTGCTTTTCTTAGCTTCTTCGCTTTTTGGCGGCTCTTTTTTCAGATCCTCTAAAGAACCACCGGGCAGTTTGCCGGCTTTGATAAGCTCATCGTAGGTTGGGCTGTTTTCGTCGTCCGGGTCGCTGTGCATCGCTCCAACTTTTTTGAGAGCGGCGACAATTTTTTCAAGATCCTTCTTGTCTTTCTTCTTATCAAGCAATGCCTCGAAATGCTCGCCGTAGGGATTGTGGTGCTTCTTTTTCTTCCCTTGGTGGCATACCAAACATTTTAGCTTCTTTTCTTTCACCAGCTTTGCCAAATCTGAATCTGGATCGGAGTCTTCGCCAAGGTAAAGTTTGATGAATTCTTTGTGAAATGACATGATCGCAACCGCTGGGCGGGCGAGACCAGAAGTTGCAATCAAACCGACAAACAACATGAGAACAATTTTTCGCATCTATAAAACTCCTCTAGCTCTGATTCGACGAAGCAAAGAAAACAACCCGTGAAAACACGACTTTCAAGTAGAACATGGGGGATTTACCGTGTCAAGAAATGCTAAGAGTTGCTGGCGGAAACTTCGGCTGGCTCTGAAAAAACCGCGGCTTCCGCCTGCGGCTATTATAGGGGCTCGAAACCGTCGGTTTCGCCCAGCGGGATAAACGGTTTGGGTGGGGTTGGATTTTCAGAATCAATCGACATCAACTCATCCGACGACTTCAAGGGCTCGCCAGGCTCTGAAGCTTCGTCGCTAGGTGCGAGGTCGACATCAACCGATATACTTTCTTGTATCGAGACGCCGGTTGTATTTGAATTTATCTTGTCACCCGTGAAATCACCTGGCGGAGTTACCTCGTCTATACGTACTGACTTTTTCGTAACGACAACTGGTTTTAGCTTAGTCGATTTTGGCTCGGCAGGCGTTTTGCTTGTTATCTTTAGTGCAGGGAAATTATTTTGCACGTTCGAACTCTCGACCGCTGAATTCATCCAAACGCTGACAGCGAGCAACGCTGCGACGGGAATTGCCCAGGGAACGTGCCGTTGCCAACTGGGGGCAACTTGAAGCGGGACAGCCGACGGCAGTGGGGCCAGTGCATGAGGGAGTGGCAATCCAAGCTCACGCATAAAGATGGCTAATTCAGAGACCAACTCGGTGGGCGATTGCGGTCGATCTTCAGGACGCTTGGCAAGCATATGTTGGACGAGACCAGCAATTGTCTCAGGGAGGTCGTCTCGTAGCGTCAGCAACTCGGGAGGCTGATCTTCTTGATGCTTCAGAAGCTTTTGGGCTGCTGTGCCTTCGGAAAACGGAGGGTGGCCCACCAGCATGTAAAACAGGGTGCAACCGAGTGAATAGATATCGCTTCTCGCGTCGGCCAGTCGGGGATCGCGGGCTTGCTCCGGAGAAATATAGTCGAAGGTCCCTAGGGTTACCCCAGTACTTGTAAGGTCGTCAGCCTGCTGGCCAACTTGATAGAGGCGGGCCAAGCCCATATCGACCAGTTTGGCCTGTCCCTTTTGGTCAACCAAAATGTTTGAAGGTTTGATATCTCGATGAACGACATCACGCTGCCACGCATGAGCCAGCGCATGCGCAATTTGGTAGGTGTAACTCAGTGCATCGCCCAACGGAAGCTGGCCATGATTGACGACTAGGTCACGAATATTTGCGCCTTCGATGTATTCAAAAACAATGTACGGTAGCCCCCGACTGCGCCCGCTGTCGTAAACTCTTGCGATATTCGGGTGATCTAAACGGGCCGCCGATTGTGCTTCGACTAAAAAACGGCGTTGGAGGTCTTCGCTACTGACCGAGGGCGAAGCAACGACCTTCACCGCGACCACTCGATCGAGCGTCGTGTCTAGGGCCTTAAACACGACGCCCATCCCTCCGCCACCGACAAACTGTTGAAGCTCAAATTGGTCCAACATTTCGCCATGCAAAGCATGGGCCAGTTCGCGTGGCGTCATCCCCGCAGGAAAATCCGAAGTCGGAAGTGCCGAGGAGGACGTCAGGACGGTCGCATCAATTTCGGAGTATCCGCTTTGACCTTCGGGCATTGCGATTTTCTCGGCTGCTGCGGAGTCGTTTGGCTGCGATTGGGCGGGCTCGTCCACGGTGAGTTCCAACGTGGGTTGGGAGTAGTGATCGCTTGAATGTAAGGAGGAGACTCAATTGTAGATCGGCAGCGATGGGCAGTCAATTTTTCTCGCTATATCTATGGGATGATTGCAAAGTCGCAGATCCTGTCCTAGCCGCAAGCGGAAGCTGCGGTTTTTCAAGGCTCAACCGCAGCTTCCGCTTGCGGCTAGAATGGAACCCACGACTTTGCAATTGCCCTCGCTATCCCATGTGGGTCACGACGGCTTGGCCGAACTCGCTGCACTTTACCAGGGTCGCGCCATCCATCTGTCGCTCGAAGTCGTAAGTAACCGTCTTCGCACCGATTGCTCCGTTTAGGCCTTTCAGAATTAGATCGGCAGCCTCGGTCCAGCCAAGGTAGCGGAACATCATCTCGCCAGAGAGAATCACCGAGCCGGGATTCACCTTGTCTTGGTCTGCATACTTCGGAGCGGTGCCGTGGGTCGCCTCGAAGATGGCGTGCCCGGTGTCGTAGTTAATGTTGCCGCCTGGGGCGATGCCGATTCCGCCCACGCAAGCAGCCAGGGCGTCGCTGATGTAGTCGCCATTGAGATTCAAGGTTGCGATCACCTCGTACTCGGCTGGGCGAGTAAGGATTTGCTGCAACATTGCATCGGCGATGACATCTTTGATAATGATATCTTGCTTCAAACTCGAATTAGCCGACTTGCGGATGACATGCCAAGGTCCGCCATCTAAAAGCTCGGCTCCGAACTGCTCGGCAGCACACTGATATCCCCAATCACGGAAACCACCTTCCGTGAACTTCATGATGTTGCCTTTGTGAACCAGCGTTACCGATTCGCGACCGTTCTCGATTGCATATTCAATCGCCGCCTTGACCAAACGATAGGTTCCTTCCTGGCTGACCGGCTTGATGCCAATGCCCACGGTATCGGGAAAGCGAACCTTCTTCCAGCGCTCGGGAAACGCCTTGGAAAACAATTGGCTAAACTTTTTGCAATCGTCGCTACCCGCCTCAAACTCGATGCCTGCGTAGATGTCTTCTGAATTTTCTCGGAAGATCACCATGTCGGTGAGTTCAGGTCGCTTCACCGGGCTTGGTACGCCAGCAAAGTACTGTACTGGGCGAAGGCAGACGTAAAGATCAAGAATTTGGCGTAGAGCTACGTTGAGCGAACGAATGCCGCCGCCAACGGGCGTCGTGAGCGGCCCTTTGATACCAACCAGCAATTCGCGGAATGCGTCCAAGGTATCGTCTGGCAACCAGCTACCGACCGCGTCAAAAGCCTTTTGACCGGCTAGCACCTCTCGCCAAGCGATCTGCCGTTCGCCACCGTAAGCTTTTTCGACCGCTGCGTCGAAAACCAATTGGCTGGCCCGCCAGATGTCGGGGCCGATTCCATCGCCTTCGATGAATGGAATGATAGGGTGGGTTGGGACCTGCAGTGCGTCCCCTTGCTTGGTAATCGGTTGGCCGGTGGCGACGTCCGTCATTTTCATCTACTCCCTGATTTCAGTTTGGCAGGATATTGGCAAGAAATGTGATCGACGCAAAGCGTGCGACCGCATTGGATATACGCGAAAGCACTGATTTTCAACCCAACTAGGCTCAGGGTCAATGGCGTGCCCCGAACAACGTGGATCTTGCGGTGATTTGTCTCGCAGCTTGCCAGGCTTTATACTCTTCTAATGGTCTTGTAGTCGGACCGCCACGCGGTCTGGGGAGCCCGGAGGCAAGTGTGCCTCCGGCTATTGGCTAACTTGGGGTATCGGGAACATTTAGAGAACGACGTCAATAACATTTGGGGTGTACATCTATGTCTTACTTTTTGAACCGCCGCGAATTTTTAGCTGCTGCGGCAACTACTACAGCCCTCGCCGTGGGATCTGCAACCATGCCGAATATGCTAGCAAATGAGCCGAAAGAGCCTTTATTCAAGATTTCGCTAGCTCAATGGTCGCTGCACCGCATGCTCCAAGATGGCAAGCTAGACAACCTCGATTTCCCCACATTCACCAAGTCGGAATTCGGCATTGAGGCGGTTGAGTACGTCAATATTTTCTTCAAGGATAAGGCCAAAGATATGGCCTATCTCACTGATTTGAAGCAACGGGCAGCCGATAATGGTGTCGCCAATGTGCTGATTATGGTCGATGGCGAGGGGCACCTGGGCGACCCCGATGCTAGCAAACAGAAGCTAGCGGTCGAAAATCACTATCAATGGGTTGAAGCAGCTAAATTCCTGGGCTGCCATGCCATTCGGGTAAATGCCCATTCCGAGGGTAGTTTCGAGGAGCAGCAGAAGCTAGCTGCCGCGGGCCTCCGCAGCTTGTCGGAATTTGGTGCCCAGCACGAAATCAGCGTTATTGTCGAAAATCATGGTGGCAATTCCTCGAACGGCCAATGGCTAGCCTCGGTGATTAAAGCGGTCGACCTCCCGAATTGTGGAACCCTACCCGACTTCGGCAACTTTCGAGTAGGCAAAAACGAGGATGGTAGCGATAAGTGGTACGACCGATACCAGGGGGTCGCTGAGCTGATGCCCTTTGCAAAATCGGTAAGTGCAAAAAGCAATGAGTTCGATGGAAAGGGCAACGAAGTCCGCACGGACTATCGGAAAATGATGAAAATTGTCATAGAAGCGGGCTACCACGGGTACGTTGGGATTGAGTGGGAAGGTGAGGAGCCTTCGGAGATCAAGGGCACGCTACTAACCAAGAAACTCCTGGAGAAGGTTCGTGAGGAATTGTCTTCCTAAACAGACCCGACCTGCTAGCAAACTTTCAGGAAAAATTTGCCTTTCCCCTAAAGCGATAGCCGAAGCCGCTCCATTTTTTCATTAAGCACTGTTTTTACAGTGTTTACGTGCCTTGTCCCTTCTGTCAGCACTAAGTGGACACTCATTCAAATGGGAGTTCGGCTACTGCCTAGAAACTAGGCAGTCAATCAAATCCGCCTCAGGCAGCGGCTGCCCAGAAATAGGCAGTCGCTAGCAATCGACGTAAGTGCAAGCACTGCAAGGACCTTGGTGAATCACTTGCCTGCTAGCGAATACTGGGGGAAACACGGAGGCCGTTGTGGTCCTTCGAGCCGACCACAGGATCGCATGGGTAAGGAGACATCAACCGTGCTGACACAATCGCAAGAAAAATATCGGGAAATTCTACAAGTTGCCGAAAACCTTTATCGCCAAGACCCTGATTGGGTAACATTCTTCCGAGAAGTCGTGGGAATCGACGGCGCCATCCGAAAGAGCTTCCCCACCTTCGAGGAACTATCCGAATTCGAGCAGAGCGAGGAATTCGACAAAGTCCAAAAAATGCTGGTTAAGCTCCGCGAAAAGCGAGCTGCTGCCGACCCTGAAACCGAGCCAACCCGCGTCATTACGGTTCGCCTACCCAAAAGCATGCACGAATACTTGCGGACCGAGGCCCACGACCTGCGGACCAGCATGAACAAGTTGTGCATCTCTAAGCTGCTGCAAGTCATCGGCGAGGAAATGATCCCGAACGAGCGAGCTGGCGGCAGCTCGACTCCAGCGCCTACGCGTCAAACGCCCATCAATAGCCTGACGCCCACCCCAATTGCTAATTCGGTTCCTGTGGCTAGTTCGGTGCCGACGCCGACGTTGTCGCAGCCGATTCCGCAAACCCAACCGATTCCGCAGACCCAACCGGCTCCGTCGCCATTCAAACCGACCCAACCACGTTTCTAGAGCAAAGTGCGCTAGGCTGAATTGCGACGAGTCGGCAATGATTGAGGCCGCCCCCTGCCTGGGGGGCGGCTTTTTTTCGTTCTGCGTTTGATGAGGGCTGGTGACTGAAAAAACAGCTCGCAGAGGACCTGTAAGCCGGGTCCTGTCGCCGTCCTTTGACTAGCAAAGGACGACCGGCGATCATTCCTCTAGGACGACAGTTGCCTGCCGCCTCCAGCGGCCTACCCGAGAGTCGTAGCGAGCCGGGCCGGCTCATGCCCTCTGTTTGGCCTTGCACCGGGTGGGGTTTACCAAGCCAAGCGGGTCACCCCGCCTGCTGGTGCGCTCTTACCGCACCTTTTCACCCTTACCGGAGGAGCAAGCTCCCCTTAGGCGGTTTGTTTTCTGCGGCACTTTCCCTAACCTTGCGGCCGGTGGGAGTTACCCACCACCCTGCCCTACGGTGCCCGGACTTTCCTCCCGTCTCGACGAATCGAAACCGGCGACCGCCCGGTCCACTGCGATAGCTGTAATGGTAATCGTACCGTGCCGGGAGAACTTTGCCCATGAGCGGGAGAATTTACGTCAGGACGATTACAAAGTCTTGCTAGCCGCAGTCGAATCTGAAAAACTGCGGCTTCCGCCCGCAGCTACTACGGAATCTGCGACTTTGCAATCGTTCTGGAATTTACGTGGAATCCCTCGCTAGCGCGTCGGGCTAGTTTTAGGCTCTAACGCCCGAGAATACGGCGTGGGTTGTCGCAGCAGAGCATTTTGATTTGCTCTTCGGTCATCCCCAGGTCGTTGCGTAGCTTGATGGCCATCTGTGGCAAAGAAGTTGCCGAGCCGGCCAAGTGGCTGGTATCGTCGCCCATTCGGGTCACTAGATTTTCGTCGACGACCACCTCGCGACCGCCCAAGGCATATCGGCCTGGCCCCAAACCGGCAGCCGATATTGCGTCGCTCACGACAACACATCGTTCCAGGTCGACACCTCGAAGGTAGTTGCTCAGCGCGGGAAAGGGCACATGCACACCGTCGGCAATCCAGCAAAGCGTCAGTTTATCCGACAGGCTCAATGCCCGTTGAATGATATTGTCGTGGCGATCCATCAGCCCCGGACAACCATTGCCCACATGCGTAAACATCGACAGCCCTGCATCGATTCCTGCGCGGAGTTGGTCGACCGTCGGATTGCAATGCCCTGCCGAGACGCGTACGCCCGCATCGGCAAGGAATTTTGTGACTTGCATGCCTTCGTCTTCTTCGGGAGCGAGGGTCACAATGCGAGTTAATCCGCCCGCAGCCTCAAGAAGCTTTTTCGTAGCATCTAAATCGGCCGGACAGGCAGCATCCGCCGGGTGGGCACCGATATAGCCAGGCTCTTTGCTAAGAAATGGCCCTTCGATATGAATGCCCCAAACGGTTTCCGCAACCAAGGGATCGGAATCGCACAATTCCTTGATTCGAGCCAAACGTGCTGACATCGTCTTGATATGGTCGGTAATTACCGTAGCTAAGATCCCGACAACTCCCGAATCGCGAACCGCCTCGCAAGCTTTGTGCATCCCCTCAGCCGAAAGGTCGTCGCTATTGAAATCGACCCCTAAATAGCCGTTTACTTGTAGATCAACAAACCCGTCGGTCACTTGCATCGTTGGTTATCCTGATTTTAGAACTGAATGTTCGCCACGCGGCTATCATAGCGTTTGTTGCGATCGTGGAATACTGTCTTTCGCTCCCTTACGGTCGCGGCTCTGTATCAAGTCAGAGAGAGGACTCGAATAGCCGGCCCTGCCAACTATTGCGTCGTTTGAACTCGGCCTCGATGGCCACCTTTGCCGCTGGCTTATCAAGACACCAACTAGGCCCAACAAAATAGTCTGGCGGGGCATCGCCGCTGATCCGTTCAACCACCATCGTCGGCGGCAGTAGTTCCAGAAAATCAACCACGGTCTGGACATACTCATCGCGTTGCATCAATTGCACTTCGCCTGCTTCGACTTGCTCGGCCAATTTTGTGTTCTTCACACAATACAGATTATGAATTTTGATGGCATCGACGTTCACCCGAGCTATTTCTCGCGCAGTGGCCAGCATGTCCTCGTGTGATTCGCCGGGTAGGCCAAGAATCGCATGGGCACAAATTTCGAACCCTCGTCCACGGCTGCGCTCGACCGCTTCGAGAAACGACTGATGGTCGTGCCCTCGGTTCATCCACTCCAGAGATCGGTTGTGCATGGTCTGCATTCCGTACTCCACCGAAAGGTAAACCGATTTTGCAAGTTCTTCGAGGAGATCGAGTACCTCCTCAGGCACACAATCGCTGCGTGTGCCGACCGCTAGCCCAACCACCTGAGGATGGGAAAGCGCTTCTTCGTACAAACTTCGTAGCCGCTCGACCGGTGCGTAGGTGTTCGTAGCCGGCTGGAAGTAGGCGAGAAAATGCTGGCAGTTTTTGTAACGCTTCCGCATACGTGCAATACTCTGGTCGATCTGCCCCAAGATTCCCGCCTTGGGTAGCCGTCGACTTGGGCTAAAGCTACGGTTGTCGCAAAACGTACATCCTCCCGTGGTGACCGTCCCGTCCACGTTTGGGCAGGTAAAACCGGCGTCGATGCTGACTTTCTGTACACGGTGGCCGAATCGCTGTTGGAGAGCGAAATTATAGGCATAAAACGGTAGCCCCTGGTCTTGCCAGAATGGCTGCAAACCCCTTGCTGGAACTGATTTAGTTGACGACACGTGCTGTATTTCGTAGAGTGAAAGGTGGCCAGGGGAGGTCGCTCGGATGGCTATTCTTGCGGGCGTACCTGTACCGAGACGATTTATACTGTTTTTATCTTGATTATTTTGGGGCTTGGTTAGATTTTCGCAAGAGTGTAATAACATGCATGGTGAACTTATACCGCTAGGTGGTGGCGACCCGATACCACTCATCAAAAAGAAGCTCCTGATGGGGCGTCGCGAGAGTTGCGACATTGTACTCCGTTTTGCCAATGTTTCGGCGCACCATTGCCAATTGTTTGTCAACAATGGCTATTGGTATATCCGCGATATGCAAAGCCGCAACGGCGTGAAGGTCAATGGCCTGCGAGTCCAAGAGAAGCGTCTCGACCCCGGTGATACGTTGGCTGTTGCCAAGCATCGCTACGAGGTGCAATACTCCCCCGCCGATCTGGGGGCGGTCGGACCTCCGCCGGCAGACGATCTCCCTTCGGAAATCATGACCGAGTCGCTATTGGCCCGGGCAGGCCTGAAATCTTCTCCCAAGAAAGAAAGTTCTCAGCCCCGCCGACGCCGTAACAGCGAAAACGGCGTTAAACGCTACGACGTCCTCGACGATAGTGCTGGGCAAATCGACTCGCCTGATGCTCCGGTGTAAATCGATCACAATGCACCAGCAACCTTTACAAGGCCGAACGCGAATGTTCGGCCTTTTTTCAGTTTGAGTTATTACCCATTTGGTTGCGGTTTTGCAGCGTTGGGGGCATGGGAATTGCAAAGTCATGCTAGCCGCAGGCGGAAGCTGCGGTTTTTTCAGGCTCGACCGCAGCTTCCGCCTGCGGCTACAACAGACCTGTGACTTTTCAATCCTCCTGGCACTGGGGCATTCGTGGTTCTTTTTTATTGAAGTCAGTGTAAGCTAGCCCATCATGGCCAAAAAACGCAAACTTCGAGCCAACTTCCGAAAAAACCGGTCTGTCCGGACTCGTAAAAAAGATCTCACGCGAAACTACGACGAGAACCAGGAATCGGTTGCCGATATTGAAACGCGGCAAAGTGTGTCGGGCAAGGGCGAACTTTCTCGAAAACGGACACTTGTCGGGGCGGAAATCGTCGAAGATGCTTCGGGAACGGTCTTGCTGCCCGATGTGGATAAGTCTGTTTGCCGCCTAGGCCGGGTGCTGAAAGTCCAAGGCTTGGTTAGCATTGTTCTGCAAGAGGATGGCGTCCGACGTAAATGTGCGACGCGACGTCTGCTAAAAACCCTTAGTACCGAACAACGTCATGTCGTTGCGGCTGGCGACATTGTCTGGATACGACCCGCTGGAGTCGACGAAGGGGTTATCGAACGTGTTGAACCTCGTTACGGGGTACTATGCCGCACCAGCCGACAACGCCAGCATGTGATTGTCACGAATGTTGATCAGATTCTGATCGTTGCCAGCGCTGCCCAACCTCGCCTCAAACCGAATCTACTCGACCGATATTTGGTTACTGCCGAACGCGCAGAAATTGAACCTATTATTTGCCTCAACAAAGTCGACTTGGTCGAGCCGGCCGATCTGCAACCCTTGGTGGGCGTTTACAGCCAGTTGGGCTACCGCGTGTTGCTTGTCTCGGCGGCGGCAGGCTGGGGCATCGAGACGCTTCGCAGCCAGCTTGCAGGGCGCGAAACGGTGCTTACGGGCCAAAGCGGTGTTGGCAAATCGAGCTTACTCAATGCCATGGAGACCGGCTTGAAGCTTCGCGTTCAAACGGTTAGCGGAGACAGCGAAAAAGGTCGCCACACCACTACCACGGCTGAGCTGATTCCACTCGCACAAGGCGGCTTTGTTGTCGACACCCCCGGCATCCGACAGTTCCAACTCTGGGATGTCATCCCCGAAGAAGTGGCCGGATTTTTCCGCGAACTGCGTCCCTACGTCAGCCATTGCCGCTACCCCAACTGTACCCACACGCACGAAGAACCGTGCGCTGTTAAAGACGCGGTTGCCGACGGTTATGTCGACGTTCGCAGATACGAAAGCTATCTGCAAATTCATGCTGGGGACGACGTGTGATAGTAGTTTCAAGTTCGGAGTGCCGAGCAGCCCAGGCCGTAAGTCCTTTACGCCAAAGGCGTTTCACATCGTAGCCCAGGGTCGCCGCGAAGCGGCGCACCCTGGGTTCTAAGGCTCTGAAAACTTCAACCCTGAAAGGGTTGCACAATCGTCGTGCGATCAAAAATGCCGGGAAAACGTGATATTTCAACTTGTGGAACCCTTTCAGGGTTCGCTTATCTCAAGCAACGATTACCCAGGGTGGCGCGGCTTCGCCGCTTACCC
>JAADGV010000001.1 GCA_013152205.1 Planctomycetota bacterium | reverse complement strand
AACACTTCGGGCTTCGTCTTCGGTTGGCAGTACAAGGTTACCATGAACCGCCATGTTTCGGTGGAGTGCAATAACCTCCATCTTCTCTTTGAGTCCTGCTGTAAAGTCGTATCCCTCACGTTTGCAGCGATTGATGATCGCGTTTATGCCGGGTTTTTGGTTTTCTTTTGATGGGTGCTTACCGACCGTTTTTTCGTAAACGGAGCCAAGTACGGTCTCGATCGTCCGACCACAAACGGCGATTGACGCCAAGTGGCATCCCGCTTCAAAGCAGCGCACCGCTTCGCTGTAGGACAGATTTACAAGCTTCGTGATGTCGTCTGGCAGATACGAATGCGGAAATGTGTACTCCATGATCCGCTGAGTTTCGAGTCTGCGACCGTCATGGCGCTGGATTACGCGGTCGTCTTCAATAGTCGGATCGAGTTCAAGGCGAATTGTGTAGTCAGGGAAGTCCCACGATATCCACTTGCCTTGCTCGAAGTTCTCGCGGACCTGCTCGAAGGCGAGCCGTCCGAGTGCGAGGGTAATCGGTTGCCTTTCCAAGTCAGGACTCCTTTAAGGGCAGAACTTGTTATTAGTTGGGGTTATTCCCAACCAAGTGCTGCTTAAGTAGAAGTCCAATGTAATCCCCTGGATCTGGACAGTCCAGGGAAGGCAGGCGATGGGCTTCCTCTAGTCTCGTAGGTTGGGCACACCGAGGTTGGCAAAGGCAACCCGCTAACTAGCGTCGAAGTAAAACACCGAAGCGGCTTGGCGTGCATTTTTCGCGAATCTTGGCAGTACCCTAAAATTGGAAAGTTGCTCGAGCCAGGGGGTGTACGTAGAGTGGGCGGTTTGTCGGCGCGTGGTGAAGAGCATATTCTTTTTGTTATTTTGAGGTGTGAGCAAAGTCTAGTATTTGACTCGGGATCTTCAGAATGCTTCGAGAAAATAGGGAGCAATCGAGCTCAAACCATAAGCGAACAAGGCCGTTGCTAGCAAATCACATTCGACACAACCTGTTGTATGATAGCACCTTAGAGAAACCACAAAATTCGATTGACGAATGGCCTCAACTCTGTAAGATCATGCTCTTCGACCAACATCATGTTGTAGGATGAAAGGGCATATTCTACAATATGTAGTGGTTACGGTCAAAAATCCCCTCGTTTTTAACGAGTCAAGTCCTAAGAGACTCAAAATCTTGTGTAGGTGGTAGGCCAGGCGGGTCGACTGTGTTTGCAGGGTAACTGCACAAGTGTACATTAGGTAAGGATGCCCTTGTTCGTAAATCAATAACAGGAGGTTATATCGTGGCTACCGCTGCTGAAGTAAAAATGTCTCGTCCCGCTGCCAATGACACCGAGGCTGTCAAGAAATTTCATGGGCGTTTGAAATTCGATGCGACCTTCTGTCCGACCGATGTTACCGACCCGTTCGACACGGTCACCTGGGAAATCCGCAGTGCTGCGATCAAGGACGAAAAGGGTGAGGTGCTGTTCGAGCAGACGAATTGCGAAGTCCCTTCGTCTTGGAGTCAGCTCGCTACCAACGTTATCTGCAGCAAATATTTCTACGGCGAGGTAGGCACCGACGAACGCGAGTACAGCGTTCGCCAGCTCGTGCATCGAGTTACCCGTACGCTGGCCGACTGGGGTATGGAAGACGGCTATTTTGCCAGCCCTGAGGATGGCGAGCGGTTCTATCGCGACTTGGCGTGGCTCTGTTTGCACCAGCATGGCGCGTTCAATTCGCCCGTATGGTTCAACGTAGGGCTTTATCATCAGTACGGTGTTACTGGTGACAAGTGCAATTGGCATTGGGATCCTGTGACCCAAGATGTCGCCCAGCCAGAGAATCCGTACGAATATCCGCAGGGCAGTGCGTGCTTTATTCAGCATGTCGAAGACAACATGGAAGACATCATGGAGCTTGCGCGAAGCGAGGCCATGCTGTTCAAATTTGGTTCAGGCACGGGAACCGACCTGTCGACACTCCGTTCGCAGCGCGAAAAACTATCTGGCGGTGGCAATCCTAGTGGGCCGCTGTCGTTCATGCGAGTGTACGACCAAATTGCTGCGGTGGTGAAGTCGGGTGGCAAGACTCGTCGTGCGGCCAAAATGCAGTCGCTGAAAGTTTGGCATCCCGACGTCATGGAATTCATCGAGTGCAAATGGAAAGAAGAGCAGAAGGCGCATGTGCTAATCGAGAAGGGCGGCTACGAGGCAAACTTCAATGGCGAAGCCTACAGCTCGATTATGTTCCAAAATGCGAATCTTTCGGTCCGCATTACCGACGACTTCATGCAAGCCGTCGAGAAGAACCAGGACTGGACGACTCGTTGGGTGACCGACAGCAATATCGCGGGACCAACTTACCCAGCACGCGACGTCATCAATCGCATGGCTAAATGTGCCTGGCACTGTGGTGATCCTGGCGTGCAATACGACACGACGATCAACGAGTGGCATACTTGCCCCAACAACGGTCGCATCAACGCCTCGAATCCGTGTTCGGAGTACATGTTTCTCGACGATACCGCGTGCAATTTGGCAAGCATCAATTTGATGAAGTTCCGTCGCGAGGATGGCTCCTTCGATGCCGACCGCTATCGCTCGGCTTGCCGTACGTACTTCATCGCACAGGAGATTTTAGTCGATCACGCCAGCTATCCCACCAAAGATATTGCTCGCAATAGCCATCGATTCCGTCCCTTGGGATTGGGCTACTCGAACTTGGGTAGCTTCTTGATGTCCAACGGCATCGCCTACGACTCGGACGAAGGGCGTGGCGTATGTGGGGCGATCACCGCATTGATGCACGGCACGGCCAACCTTACCAGTTGCGAACTAGCTGAGGCGGTTGGCACCTTTGACGAGTATGAAAAGAATCACGAACCGTTTATGCGTGTGATGCGCATGCACCGCGATGCAATTGACGAGATAAAACAAGAGTGTCCCGGCCCTTTGAGGGATGCAGCCCGGCGCGTTTGGGACGAAGTGTTAGCCGGCGGTCGGGTTCACGGTTTCCGCAACGCTCAGGCAACGGTGCTGGCTCCGACAGGCACGATCAGCTTTATGATGGACTGCGATACAACAGGCATCGAGCCAGACATCGCACTGGTCAAGTACAAGCAACTGGCCGGTGGCGGCATGTTGAAGATCGTGAACCAGACCGTGTCGTTGGCACTAGAAAACCTGGGCTACAATCAACCGGAGATCGAATCGATATTGGCATACATCGACAAGGAGGACACGATCGAAGGTGCTGCCGATTTGAAGCCGGAGCATCAGAAGATATTTGATTGTGCGTTTACCGCTCGTAACGGTACACGCAGCATCGCCTGGCAGGCACATGTGACGATGATGGCAGCGGCCCAGCCGTTTCTATCGGGCGCAATTTCGAAGACGGTGAACATGCCTCGCAAAACAACCGAGAAAGAAATCGCCCAGGCGTACATCGACGGCTGGAAACTAGGGCTGAAGGCTTTGGCCATCTATCGCGACGGGTCGAAGGATAGTCAGCCGCTGAACACGAGCACCGAAGCCGATCAGGCTAAGGACAAAGAGGCGGCCTTGTCGGGCAAGCCTCGTCGCGAGCGATTGCCCGACACTCGGAAGTCGATTACGCACAAATTCAGCATCACAGGCCACGAGGGCTACATCACGGTTGGATTGTTCGAGGATGGTCGACCGGGCGAATTGTTTATCACGATGGCCAAAGAAGGCAGCACAATCGGCGGCCTGATGAACGCCTTTGGCACAGCCGTTTCGATGAGTTTGCAATATGGTGTGCCGCTAGAAGATTACGTCCGTAAGTTTTCGCACATGCGGTTTGAGCCGCAAGGCTATACCAAGAACCCGGACATCCGAATTGCCAAGAGTATCATCGACTACATCTTCCGCTGGTTGGGCATCGCTTTCTTGCCTGGCTACAAGGAGGCAAGTTTGGGCGCGTTGCCCAAGGAATCGAAGGGCGGTGGTACAGGAGCAAGCGATCTCACCGAGCCCAAGCCCGTCGACAAGAAGTCCGACGGGCAGGACGCAGCCAAGGTGGAAGGCGAGAAAAGGTTGGAGGCCGGGGGCCAGAAGACAGACGAAGCAGGCCCCGAGTTGGCTCCAACGAATACCAATGGCTACAGCGCGAAGCTGCTTGAACGGGCTGGTGCTGCGATGCTGGAGAACGACGGAGGCGGCCGCAGCGAGCAATTTGCCGGCTTCCAAGCGGACGCCCCAAGTTGCGACAACTGCGGTTCGATCACGGTGCGCAACGGCAACTGCTATTTGTGCCACAACTGCGGCAACTCGATGGGATGTAGTTAGCGGGAGGCGCTGGGCGCCAGTCGTGAGACGCGAGTTAAAAAAGAACTCGCGCCTAGCGCCTAAAAACTAGCAACTAGACCAGTGACAACGGACGGGTACCGGGGCATTTTGTGCCGGTGCCCGTTTTTTTTTGAAGGTACAGCCCGCTTCACCCCACAAGATCAAGCTTTTGGCCTTTGCCGGGGGATTTGTTGAGTTGGGCGGCGGCGTTGAGGAGTTCGAGGGCCGCTTGGCCTTGTTGTTTGGTGGCGGTCTGCGATTTGGCTAAGAGAGCGTAGCCGATCTGCTGTCTGACAGCAGACGACTGGGCTTGCATGACGGCGCTGATGGCGTTGTTGACTGAGGGCATTTTGGTAGTACTCCACTGCAAGTATCGGTCGCTACGGTGCGAGTTTGGCGAAAAAAGCGAGCGGAGATTGCTATCGAAGAAGGCACGCAGGGCGCAGATTCGCTCGAGGCCGTACAATCGTTACTGAGCGGGCGATGTCGGGCCGAGCCTAAGCGGGTTCTGCGAGCTTGGCCTCTAGCGATCGGTTTCTGGCTTGGTTCCAGAGTACCATGGCATTGGCAAGTAGCACCAAGACGGTGCCGACAAGCATCCGTGGCGAGAGCTTTTCGCCCAGTACGAGGAAGCTAATCATCAGCGAGGTGGGCAGGTAGAGGTAGGTCAGGATACTGAGTGTGGTGGTCGAGAGCACCGTGGTGATACGGATCCACAAGACATGGCCAACCCAAGCGACAAAGAAGCCGAGGTAGAGGAGCAGGGGGATGTCGCTGGTTTGAAAATTCCACTCGGCATAAGGCCAGAGGCAGAGAAACACCAGCAGCGAGATCGTAAATTGTCCCCAGGTGCGCAACTGTACGTCGACTTGAGAATGTCGTTGATGCAGCAGCGGCAGACAGGCGGCAAAAAAGCCGCTGAGTATTCCGATCACAAGCCCCAGAGTTTGGCGGTTTCCCCAATCATATGCCGGCATTAGTAGAATGGTGCCAATGAGTGCCAACAGTAGACCGGCGATGTCGAGCCGAGTTACGCGGCTAAGGCCGAGTATCCAGCCGAGTATGAGCAACTGCAAACCATAGGTCGAAAAACCGATGGCCCCGATCGCAGCACTCCCCACTTTGATACTCAGGAAGAACAATACCCAATGGATACCAAATGTTAAGCCAACCAGTAGCAGCACCTTCCATGTGTAAGCAGACCAACTGCGGAGTTCGGCGAACGTGAGTTTACGCTGAGCGACAAGTACGCAGGTCATCGCCAAGCTGGCCATGCCAAGGCGGACGATGCCAAGTGAGATGGAATCGAGCTGAACGGCGCGGATACAGGTAGGAGCGCTGGAGAATACTAGGGTCGCTAGAAGGGCAGCGAGGAGCGCTTGCTGGGGAGTCAACTTTTTCTCAGGGGTAGGTGGGTGCGTCGGGTAGGCGGGATGTTGGCAAACAGGCCAGCCGTATTATCCCTTACGGCGCCAAAGAATCTAGCCGGTGGTGGTTTTTTCACAGGACGATCGCAAAGCCGGCAATCTTCCGCAGTGGGAGGAGTCTCTGACGCCGAACGAGAATAGAAACAGACGGTTGACCAGAATCGCCTTATAATCTGCGACAATCTGTTGAATCAGTGCTCATCCGTGTACCATTTTTCTTAACCCGGCTGAAATGTTACAATATCTGTCGACAAAGTAAATCTAAAGGATTCGTCGAAAGGACGAGGGTTTCAGACCCATCGCAAGGGCAATGAATGCTTTAGTAATCGTGGCCGGATTGATAGTTACGGTCAGTTTTATCGGGTGATCGTGCGCGGGTACTTCCCCCGCAAGCAAGAAGGGCTCCCGATCCGTTTTGCAAGAGAGAGAGATGACTTATATGCCTAGTACACCCATGCCCAATGTTTCGCTTTCGCATTCCGCCGAGAGTGTGCTGGCGGAGGCCAAATCTGTCACTTTCGTCGGCAGCGTTGAAGAACTCGTTGCCCTGGCCGTACCTGAGGGGCAGGTTGATCAGCAAGGCTATTACACGGTCGGCTATGATGTGAACGGCGAGTTCGTTCCCGAGGTCAAGGTTTGCCGGGTTAAGAATGGCATCTCGGCAAATTACATCGAACCCTACATGCGCCGCCGCGATCCACACTGCATGCTCATCGCCGACGATAAGGTCACCGACAAGCCCACCTACCAAGATCGATTCAACAAAGATTTTGAGAGTGTTCGGCAAGAGACGTTCGCTTGGCTGAAAACCCAAGACTTGGCGTGTTTTTTCTTTAACGCCGGACGCGCCGGCAAGGGCATGGCCTCCCTAGCCATTTGCCCCGCCAACGCCGGATTCTTTGCCCTTGGTCTAGCCATGCTTCAGGGCATTGTCCCTCTCGAAGAAATTGATGATCTGCGCGACGACTACAACCACACCGGAATTATCTACATCGCTCCGCCGTTCCGCCACACCCACTTCGACGGCAAGCAGGTGGTGGTTCACAACCGCCGCGACAGTGTGCACGAACTCTACTCGTATAACCTATACCCTGGGCCGTCCGCCAAAAAAGGTGTCTACGGCATGTTGCTGACCTTCGGCGAGAAACAGGACTGGACCACCGCTCACTGCTCGACCGTTCAGGTGATCACCCCCTATGACAACACCGTCACCATCATGCACGAGGGCGCTTCCGGTGGCGGTAAGTCCGAGATGATCGAACAGATGCACCGGCAGGCTGACGGTAGACTCAAGCTCGGTAAAAACACGGTCACCGGCGAGCAACGCTATGTCGCGCTGCCACGCAGTTGCGAACTCCGACCGGTCACCGACGATATGGCACTTTGCCACCCCGACTTCCAGAACCACGACTCTCGGGAACGCAAACTCACCGTTACCGATGCCGAGTCGGCCTGGTTCCTCCGCGTCAACCACATCACACGCTACGGCACCGATCCACACCTCGAAGGGCTTACCGTTCACCCCCTTTCGCCGTTGTTGTTCCTTAACATTGATGCCGTTCCGGGTTCCACTGCACTCATCTGGGATCATATCGAAGACGAACCCGGCGTACCCTGTCCCAACCCGCGCCTTGTTTTTCCGCGCCAGCACTACCCTGGCATCGTCAACGAATCGGTCACGGTTGACATCCGCTCATTTGGCATCCGCTGCCCACCATGCACCCGGGAGCAGCCGAGCTACGGCATCTTTGGTGTGTTCCACGTCATCCCCCCAGCACTGGCTTGGCTCTGGCGGCTCGTCGCGCCGCGGGGGTACAGCAACCCGTCCATTGTTGACGAGGGCGGTATGACCTCCGAAGGGGTCGGATCGTACTGGCCTTTCGCTACTGGTCGTCGGGTCGATCAGGCTAACATACTCCTGCATCAAATACTCGACACCAGCGACACGATCTTCATCCTCTGCCCGAATCAGCACATCGGATGCTGGGAGACTGGGTTCGCCCCGCAGTGGGTCGCCCGAGAGTACCTTGCCCGTCGTGGTGCCAACCCGTTTGCGCCAGAAAAGCTAGTCGATTCTCGTTGCTCGCTACTCGGCAGGAGTCCACGCACCATCCAGATCGAAGGGCAAACTATCGGGCATTGGTTCCTCCGCGTGGAGACTCAGCCCGAGGTCGGCGAAGAAAGTTACGACAAGGGAGCGGTCATCCTCACCGAGTTTTTCCACGAGCAGATCCGCAAGTTTCTTGCCCCTGACCTAGATCCCAAGGGTCGAGAAATTATCGAGGCCTGCCTCGCTGGCGCGAGTGTGCAGCAGTACGGAGACTTGTCAGCCCTGTGAGCGTAGCTACCCCGGAAGAGCTTGTGTCCTTGCCCATAAATACGTGGCGTTGGAATCTGGGCCATTTATGGTCCATCTCCGCGTAGCGGTATTAGGCCCGACGTTTACGTCGGGTTATGGGTGGGGAGTTCAAAACTTTGTACTCAAAGTGAAAAGGGTTGAACCACGAATGACGCGAATTTACACGAATAGGGTCGATTTAGCTTATAAAATCCTCTTCCCAAGATGCGTTTGAATTGGGTTGATATAGGGCCTGACTAGGTCCCGATTATTCGTGCTATTCGTATGATTCGTGGTTGGTTGTTTTCAGTTTGAGTTTGTACTATTTGTTGGATAAAAATGAAGATTTCTGGAAAAACGACGATTGGTTTGATTGCGCTAGTGTTGGTACTAGCCCTGGTGGCGAGCGTGGTGATTTTGCCAAACGAATATCCGACGCGGCAAACGGCGTCGCTATCGTTTGTGATTGAGGAGGATTTTACGAAGGTCCGTAAAATCATGGTCCGTACGGACGCGGCCAAAGAGATCATTACGATGGGCGGAGGCAGTGAGTTTGTCGAGCAGCAGTGGACAGGCGGAAATGTTGACCCGGGAGAGAAAGACTTAGGCAAGCTCCTGCTGAAGAATTTACTTTCGGATAATCCGAATTGGAAATTAGAACTCGATGGCACGCTCAAAGTGCGGACATTGGACGACTACGTGGGACAGAACGTAGTAACACTGAAGCAACATGTTGAGATTGTTCCCGATCATTTACAGTCGGACACCAATTTGCTCGAAGGTTCTGAACGCTTGTTGGGGTACGAGATGATGACGCGATTAGAGAGAGAAGGAGAACACACTCGCGTTACTCTTGGGTTGACGCAAGAGATAAAGACGGATGCCCCTTGGTTTGCTCATGGCATCGCCGACCGGCGGGTGCGTGCGTCGGTCGAGCAGACGCTGGCGAACCAGGAGGTGGCGATGCGAAAGCTGATCGAAGAGAATCTCGACAAGAATTGGCTGTTCCCATTGCGGTGAGTGAGATACGAGTTGTGGAATGCAAGCTGTGGCAAGAACTTATCTTGAGGACTTCTTGAGGTTTAGCAATGAGATATACGCTTCGAGAACTGATTGTGCGATGGGTCGGCGTATTGTCACTTTTGCCAATGGTTTTTTACAAACCTGCTTTCGCTGGCGATCCGCAGGTCGAAACAATTCGCGTCATTACCTACAACGTCCAGTTTTTGCCAGGGCTAGCAAGTGTAAAAAACAAACGCTTACACCCGGAGTATCGCGCTGAGCGAATTGCCGAGGAACTGAGCCAGTTCGATATCGTGGGTTTGCAAGAGACGTTTCATGGCAAATATCGCGGGCAAATCATCAGCCAAGTGAAACAACTTTGGGAGGGGAAGCTCCAATCGGTCGAAAGCCCAACTCCGAAAGGATTTTTCACGAGCGGTGGCTGCCTGATTCTTTCTCGCTTGCCGATTACGGATAGCAACTCGACGGTGTATGCGAATTTCAGCAAGCCGGCAGACCACGGTTTGCGGGCCGATGGCTTTGCAGCCAAAGGGGTGATTCACGCACGGCTTGCTCGTGACAGCGATTCTAACGAGCGCCTGGACGTGTTTGTGACCCATCTGGAAGCTAGGGACGACGACCTGCGACCGCTTCAATATGCCGAGATGACCACGTTTATCAAAGAGAGAAGCGATCCGCGCTGGCCTGCGCTAATCGTTGGCGACATGAATACGCGAGGCGCCAAGCCATTTCGCGAGGATTCGGAATCGCAGTATTCGAAGCTTGTGGAGCTACTTCGCAAGGCTCGCCCGAACTGCGATTTGATCGACGTGTGGCCCTATTTGAAGGGCGACGCCTTGGGAGGCACGAACGAACAAGAATCACACGAGATTGGCAAACGGATTGATTACCTCTTTGTGCTGAATCCGCCTCGTCCCAACGCACAGCTAAAGCCAATTTCGGTGGAGGTCCGGCTCTTTCAAGACCCGAAGGTGACAGCCCTCTCAGATCACAACGCGGTCGTCGCTGAGTTGGAGTGGCATCTACCGTAAACGGGCGTTCGAGTTACTTACGGCGTGTGTAGTTGACTTCCATCATCTTCCACCACTTGCCTTCTTTGCCAGCAACTGGGGCGAACATTTCGAACTTTTTGTGATCGTCGTCAGAGAAACTACTGACGAGCTTGGATGTGCTTTTTTTGCCCGTCTGCGGATCGCGGGCGGTAGACATCATGGTGAGTACGCCGGTCGACTCGTCCAAGGTACCTTCCATGACGCCGAGGTAGGGGCTCATGGTGTCGATCCAAGTGCCGATGTATTTCTTGCTGACGGGGTCGTAGCCGAATTGGCCGCGTCCTTCGAAAGGTGCGCCGCCGAGGTTGCTTGTGAAGGTGGAAAGAATCCAGTTGTCCCCCAGCACAGTGTTTGTTTCAACAGCTTTGCTAACCAAGGGCTTGCCATCGGGCGACATCCAGAATTTACTTTCAGCGTCCCAGGTGCCAACTTCTTTGGCCAGGACTTGGTGTGGGCCGGAGTGATGCTTTTCGGCATGGACGAGATTTGCACTGAGTAGCAAGGTTGCCACCGTAAGCATTGAAATTGAGAGTAGTGAGAAATTGCGCATGGTTTTTGGGCTCCCTGTTTTTGTACGAAGGTTGATAACCGTTGTCGAAGACACAGAGTGCAATGGCGACATTGACAGCTTGTCAGTATACCGAATTTCTGCGTTTGACAAAGCGTTAGTAGGTGTATTGCAAGCCCGTCACCAGGACGGTTCCGCGTCGAGTTTGGCCTTGTTGCGCTACATAACCGTCGTTCTCTTTCATGACGACGGTGTAGACCTGCACGTTTTGGCCGAAAGATCGGGCGATCTTGAGGATCCCTCGAGTTTGAGTGCGGTCGTGTCTGACATCGCCGATCGTTTCTGGGAAAAACTGCCCATAGTTGAGCGACACGAGCCAGACGTCGCCGGTGAAGTCGAGTGCGACGTAGTAGCCGAGGCCAGTGATAGGATTATAAGGTCCATCGTTTAGCTCTCGGAAGTAGATGCTTTTTTCCCAGAAGATATCGAGAGGGTCAAAGTTTTCTCGTCGCAAACCATACTCGTCGTAGATAACTTCGGTCGAAAGTTGCCACCGGCCTTGACGTACCATGGCATCGATACCGACGTGCCGGTTGAAGATTTTTTGATTTTCTGAGCCGAGGCCATCTTGGGCTTTGAGGGATCCCCCCACCGCCCAATTCGTTGCCTCAGCCCCAATGCGTGCGACTAATGCTTTGGATGAGTTGGCGTCGCGGTTCGGAGAGCCGTTGAACACGCCGACTTCAGCAATCCAGGGGGCAGGATCGTATCGCAGCAGAATCCCAGTTTCACGCCAACGAATCGCTTCGGTGCGAATAAATGGAGCGTCTAGGAGGCGGTTAGTCCAGAGCTGCGAGTAATGGCGGCCAAAAGGTGTCCACATTTTTCCAGCGGACAACTTCCAGTCTCCGTTTCGCAACGCGATATTCAAGCGAGACAGTTCCAGAATGTCTAAGTTGTAATTTTCTGCGTAGGAACGGCGTTCCTGGTTGTCGAGAAGAATATTTTTCTCGAAGGGTTGATTCAAAAATAATTCGCTCTCGATAGATGTTTTCCAGCTGCCAGACGTAGTGCGATAGTTGGCGAGTAGGGCACCTTCACCGGCGAAGGTGGCCTCGAAACCAGACCACTGAATTCGTTGGTCATTGAGATACAAACTTCGAGCTACAAATCCAATCGACAAAGCGGACTTTTGGCGTCCAGAAGGATAGTTTTGGACGATCGTGCGTACTTGTCCAAACGGGAAATAGGGTGCCGTATTTTCTTCAACGGGCTGTAGATAGCTTACAAGCGATGTTGTCTCGCTAATTGCTTCGCTGGATAGGGTTTCATTCAGTGTCGAGTCGATCGCAGGGCCCGGATCGTCGTAGCTTACGACAGCCTTCTCTGGCATGAGTGGCAATGTCACCAGCTCGGAAGACTCGAGCGCAGTCGCATTGGAGAATTGAGCTGCAAGCAATACGATGAAAGCGCACAGACAGCTCAAGAATGGCTTCAATTCCATCTTCCGTTTTCCATTTTTCTTGCTCAAAGAGCAGATAGTTTGAGTATGGGTCTAATAGGTCCTGCGGAGAGTTGCAAAGTCGCATAGTTCAAAAAATAGATAAGCCACAGAGAACACCGAGAATCCCGTAATTTCAGTACTCTGCAAGATAAACCCGTCAAAGCTTGTTTTCTTGACACGCTTTTTTGAAAGAAGAAACCGCTAATCAGCGCTGATAATCGCTAATTTCAGGCCTGTTCTTCGTATTTTTTCACTTTGAGTTTCATCTATTAGCGTGTATTAGCGATGATTAGCGGTTCCCTTTTTGTTTGCGGCCAAAGGCCGCGCTGGGTTCTCGGTGTTCTCTGTGGCTAGATCCTTATCGGGCCGAATTTATGACTTTGCAATCCTCCTGTAATAGGTCCTGCGGAGAGTTGCACTTTTTTGATCTGACGCTGCCGAGTAAAAGTTTATCGAACGACGTTACGGGTACCCTCGGCAATACTTACAGGAGTTTCAAATTGCGGATTTCCCAAGGTAAGGTGTCTAATTGTTTTGTGTAGTGTTCCTTCGTGGTGCCAATGGCGGGAGTACGTTAGGTGTAGTCGACCATCGAGAGTCTCTAGCAAACATGGATAGCTGAATGAAGCTTCGCCGATGGCCCCGCTATCGAGAAGTAGAGGTGGCTGCCAAGTCTCGCCTTCATCGCGGGAAATTGCGAGGCTCATGGTGTGACGCCCATCGACAAGATCGTTGTACGCCAAAGCCCAATCGCCATTGCAAAGCGCGGCGACGTGAATCTTTGATCCGGGATTTGGCAAGGAGGTTTCCTGTACGGTCGACCAGTTATTGCCCTGGTCGTTGGAGACACTGTATCGGATGCGTTTTCGGGCACCGTTCTCGCGCATCAACGCCACGATTTGGCCGTTGGTGCGTTCGATTAAGCACGGTTGGATGTTGCCGTATCCAACAATGGGTTGACTTGTTTCCCATTCGTTTCCGCCATCTTTGGTGATGGCCATGATTGAGGCAACGAATCGATCAGAATAGAGCGGAAGGACGATTTCGCCCGTTTGTAGTTGGATGGGTTTATGCGCGGTAAGCCAACCGAGCCGTTGGTTAAGTTTTGAGTTGGATTGCAACGCAAAGTAGCCCAGAGCACCAGAGGCACCCATGAGTAGCATGAGGCTGTAGCAAACGGCAGCTCGAAAGGCGAATCGTTTCCAGTCGCTCAATAAAAATTTCTTTTCTTTCCACCAGTGCAGGCCGGCGGGCGTCAAAAGAAGCAAGAGCACCACTGCGATTAACCCCATACTTTTCCACAGTAGCTTGGGCAACGTGGTCACAGAAAGCTCAGCGCGGATTGCGCGTGGGAGAAAGGAAACCGAACCGAGCAACTGGCGCCACTCGCTTAGCATCTCGTGCTGGAAATTGGACGGTTTGATGTGAACCGTATCTTGCCAATGCCATTTAGGTGGCCCATCTGGCGACAAGTAGTCGGTAGAAATACGATATTTTACGAGCGAAGATTCCCACTCATTCGACAAAATCGTGGACCAAAACAGCCAGAGTTGATTTTCCTGGTCGATCCACAAAACCGGATTACAGTCAGGGTGCCCCGGCGTGTCAGCAAGCACAAACGGTTCGCTCCACGATTTCGCATCAACACTTTTGCGAGCGCCCATCACGCAGACGTCATCCGCCTTGCGCTCTCCCGAGCCATGAAACCAAGCCGCGAGCAGAGAGCCATCAGGAAGTTCGACAATACTCGACGAGTGAACGTGTTTGCTTTGCGAAGGAAAGATAACTTCGCTTTCAACGACTTTTGAAGGAGCCGGTGTTGGTGAATTTCGCTCCGGCGTTGGAAGAATGCTATCGTCTAAGGCACCGACAGGCTGCACCGCCAGTGTCGCCCACGCAAGAAAGCTAACAAGAGAAAGGAGCCCTGTCGCGGTGCCATGAGGAGTCATACGAGGGCCTGTCTCTTGACACGGTGGCTCGTCTTGTAGAACCGGGCATGTGTAGACGCTGGGTCGTACCATGATTCTGCGAGAACCGAGAAGCGGATTGTCACTGCGATCACCCGGGGAATTTTACCTAATCCGGATAGTCGTTTTTATCGACCAACTGATGCTTTCGGTGCAGTCTATTTGGCGAGAAGGCGCAAAGAATGGGGAAATCCGCAGGAGAATTGCAAAGTCCTTTTTTGAACCGCCAAGACGCCAAGGCCGCCAAGAAAAACTCCTTGAAAGACAAGAAAAATCAGGGGGACTTGATCTGCCATCTTGGCGTTCTCGGCGTCTTGGCGGTTATATTTTTGGACTTTGCAATCGTCCTGGGGGAAATCCGGGCTAAGCCTCTTCATCCGCCGTTGCAAGCTGGCGCAGTGCGTCGAGGCACTCCAACACAGACTCCGCCGTCGTGTCGCGCCAGTTCTCGCGGCGATGGGCGATGATTGCTAGCTTAAAGCTCTCAAAAGCTTCGGCCAAATCGTCAGGCAAGCTTTCTACGTCAACATTCAGCCGCGTTCGTTTTTCCGCAGGCTGGGCAACCTCGGCTTCCGACGCTTCGGTCTCTGGGCGTGGCGAATCGCCCGATGATTCGCTCTTGTCCTCATCCGACGATTTACCACTGGGCGAATCGATGGTGGCTGTCGTCGGGGCCACCCCGGCCTCGCTCTCGGTCGGCTCGGCTTCGCCCTCGGCAAACGGCGGCTCGGCCGTCGCTTGCATCTCGGTGTTGTCGAGATCGGTTTCTTGTTTTTGCTCTTCGGGGGGCGTGCCATGCGTTTCCCAACGCTTGCCTCGCATCTGCGAAACCGACCAACCGTTCTGGATGCTGCCCTCAAGCCACATCTCGGCGTCGTCCCAATCTAAGGACGCTTGAAAATGACTCCAAAACAGCCCCGCGTATTGCTCAAATTCCTTCCCAAATCGCTGATTCACACGTCGCAGCCGACCGACATGCTGGCTGGTTACCCCGCCCACGAGCTGGGCCCAGGCTTCGTCCGAATACTCGGTCACAGCTGCCCCTTCAGCCATTAGCGCTTCGCGCCAGTCGCAGATGATACGGCCTTTCTCCCAGTTGGTCGTACTAACTAGCTTGTTCCATTGGCCAATAAAGCGGGTTGCCGTCTCGGCCGAGGCGACCGACTCTTCTCGCTGCTCGCCATCGGCGACGGTGGTTTCTGATTTTTCTTGCTGGGGCGTGGAAGTTGAGTCTTGAGGTGCCATAGCGGGGAGATTCCTTTCGAAGAGTCCTGTTGAGGTATGCGCCAGGAAAGCAACAGGCCGACCAACGGGAGTGCCGGATTTAGCGAGTGAATTTAGCGAGTGAATACTGAGGCCAAGTAAAGTTCCTGATGCACACATCAATAACTTGTGATCGCGGGGCGGATTTTAGCATGTTCCGCGGCCCCAAAACTACCAGCCGAATCGACTTACCACCAAGAAAAAGCCACTCCGTCTCGGCCTAGCAACGTACAACCCTTACCGCAGGCAAATTTCAGCGAGTGCGCACATCCGGCCAATGTGCTCGATCGAAGGAAAGAAGGGGGATAAGCTGTCGATGAATGCCAACTCGAATGTTCGCAAAGCAACGCTAGAGCAAAGCCGAGGGGTTCGGCTGGGTGCCACTGTCTGGCTTGACCAGCAGTGGTTCCGTCAATTCGTAAGTGGTCCTATTCCGCCGGTGCCCGCTCATCCGACTCAAACCCACAGCCCTTATGGGCCCCGTCGCAGAATGGACGATTGGCCGACACCCCACAGCGACACAAGGCGATCGCCGGCTTCTCCGAGTTCATCGGAAATGAGTTGCCTTGGGAGTCGGTCATCGTAAACGCGCCTTCCACCAGGAAAGGACCGTTGGGGCGTACCGAAATTTTTATATCAGCCATGAGTAACTCGATTCTTGTACAGGAGGCGGGCAAGGTGAAAAAACCAACAATCGCAACGACAATGTAGCGTGTTCATCCTTCTTTGCCACCTGTTTTTTCACTGCTGCGAGCTTTCTTGTTCGTGGCCGCGGGTTTTGCTGACTGAGGGGCCGGATGCAGCATAAACTGAACTTGGATTCGCTCCATTGATTTTTGCTTCTTTGCTTTGCCTATGGCACTGGCATCCGCGCTGCCACTACTAGGCCCATCGCGCAATAGCAGCTCGGCTGGCCCGGAACTGTCCCCTTCTGCTTGGTCGGCATCGTATTCCTGCAAGGAAGAAGACAAGCTTCCAAACGCAAGCGAGCCAGCTTTTCCACCACGGGTGGCGTAAAGATGAATTCCCGATTGGCTATCCGACAATAAATTTCTGATCTGCTCGGCGGTCCCTTCTGCCAACACTTCCACGACCGGCGATGCTTTTGCCTCGCTAGCAGATTCTGACTGTCGATCCCTGGAACTCTTACTAAGTGAGCGTTCAAACTTGGGTGCGACTTTTCTTCGCACTTGATCAATACGCACCAGACCATTGCTTGCCAACAACTGGTCGAAATCCACCGCATCGTCCGCAACCATCAAATGAACTACCCGAACTGGAGCCTCTGCCACGGCCTCCTCAAAAACCTCAGCTCCCTCAACCACCGCCGCTAGCGGCTTAGCCACAGGTGCCCGCAACTCCGGCACCGGCCGCGCCGTTTTTTCCTTCACCGCATCCACCGCCGCCAGCTTCGGTTCTTCCCGCTCTTCTCCCGGCTGGTAAACCATTAATAACAGCGTCGCCGCCAAGGCCATCGCTGCCCAACCCCAACGACGTACTCCTCGTTTTTCTTTGGGCAGCCTAGAACGCTCTGCCCGACGCAACACGGCCTCGCGCAAATCCTCGCCAATCGTTTCGTGGGGCATCGCTTGCAGTGTCGTCGACAGCGTACGCAATTCGTCGACCAATTGCCTCGCCTGCGAATCCTCTCGTAATCGCTGCTCGACCTGCGCAAGCTGCTCGCCGCTCAGCTCGCCATCGACATAGGCGCTCAGCAGTTCGTCGTCGAATGCGTCGTTAGGTTGGGTATCAGCCATGAGTATTTTCAGCGAGGAGGTTTTTTACTGGTTCTTCAGGTATTTTAGTGGCTGAACATTGCATCGAAGCAGCAAAGCTGCTTCTGCCCTGAAAGGGCAAAACTATGACAGCCTAGGGCAAGGTAAGCAAGCATCGCGAAGCTTGCCGCCGCCCTAGGTTAATTTGTATCAATGTCTTCGGCCGAGTTTCAGCTCAGCCAATCACCGGTACGTAGCTGAGGCCGAAACTCATCCGCGGATTGATTTCGTCTTCGTCAACGCTCCGTTATTAAATATACGCCGTCCTCTCGGACGATTGTTTGATTGCTTACTAACCCAGGGTGACGCCAACCTTCTGCTGCGCTTCGATTGGCTTTGCCCTGGGCTATCATATTTCCCCCTTTCAGGGCATTTGCTGATCCCTTAACCACAAAAATTCCGGAAGCACCTTTCTTATTTACGATTGGTCAACTTCGTCGGGCAACAAGGTCTGTAGTTCTGTTTTCAACTGTAATCTTGCACGAAACAATCGACTTCGCACCGTCCCGACCGGTAGCTGCAAAATCTCTCCGATCGTTTCGTACGAACAACCTTCCATTTCACGCAGCACAAGTATCTGGCGATGCTGATCTCCCAGTTTCAGCAAGGCCGACTGCACCGCCTCGACTCGTTCGCTGTCGATCAAACCTCGCTCTGGCCCAGGCTGATCGTCCACCGGTTCTTCTCCTGCCTGCGACTTGGCACCATCCACCGAGGCGATCGGTCGTCGACGCCGACGATGGCTCAACGCTAGGTTCATAGCAATTCGATACAACCACGTATAAAACTGGGCCGCCCCTCGAAACGATTCCAACTTCACAAACGCCTGGACAAACGCATCTTGCACCACATCGTGGGCGTCTTCTCTCGATCCCAACACACGCACCAGCGTATTGAACAGCCGATCCTGATGACGCTCGACCAGCACGCCAAACGCCTGCCTATCGCCAGCCAGCACGTCCTGCACCAATCGGCCATCATCAGGAGAAACGTCGTCGTTCAAGCTTAGCTCCGTAAAATCTTAGACGTCATCCGAACGCCCAAAGTTCCCACCACGAGACAGACTACAAAAAACTGGTTTTCTCTCCCCAACCGACGAGAAACAACACAAGAGAAATTAACCACAGATGAACACTGATGGTCGGTGGTGAATTCATTGCCAGTCTATGTACTACAGCGCAGGGGCAGGTCAACCACAACGACACAACGGGCACAACGTGAAGCTAGCATGTAACATTGAAATTGCCTACGAAGCAATTCAAATGAGAGCGATTTTCACAAGAAACAATATTTGCCGCATTTTGGTAGGCTCCGAACCGTGGAATCTACTTGAAATCCAGTCTTCTTTTCGTTGTGTCGTCGTGGTTCAACCTTGCGCAGTAGCACTATCGCATATCGTTTCTCTAAGTATCAGTCCCGTCTGTGGCTTGCTCTTTTTTCTGCTAACATTGAACCATGGATCCGCTTCGCTGGGTAGACGACCAGCTCCGACAACTCGAAGATGCTGACTTGCTGCGCAAGCTCCCTCCGCCACTTCGGGCAGCCGGGGCCGTGGTCGAGATCGACGGCGCCCAGGTTATCAATTTTTCGTCCAACGACTATCTGGGCCTTGCCGCCGACCAACGCTTGATCGAAGCCGCGGCAAACGCCTGTTACCAGCAAGGCCTGGGCCGTGGTGCGAGCCCACTGGTCAGCGGTCGTTCGGAACTTCACGATCAGCTAGAAAAGCGACTCGCCGAGTTTTTCGCCACCGATGCTGCCTTGCTATTTCCCACCAGCTTCGCTGCCAACGCCGGCATCATTCCGGCACTGGTCGACCGTGCTGACGCCATTTATGGCGACGAAAAAAACCATGCTAGCATCATCGACGGCTGTCGACTCTCGCGAGCCCAGCGGCACATCTATCCGCACACCGACATGGCTGCTCTGGAACAAATGCTCGCTGGTGGCAAGCAGTATCGACGCCGGTTGATTGTCTCCGACTCGCTTTTCAGCATGGACGGCGACCTTGCCCCGTTGCCTCAGCTTGCTGCACTCGCCGAAAAATACAATGCGATGCTCATGGTCGACGAAGCCCACGCCATTGGCGTCTTTGGCGCCCAGGGCCGCGGCGTTGCCGAACATTTTGCGACCGAAGACCCAACACTCGAACAGCGCATCCACATCCGCGTTGGCACGTTTGCCAAAGCCCTCGGCGCCGCGGGCGGCTTTGTCTACGGCTCCTCGGCCCTCATTCGCTGGCTGGCCAATCGAGCACGCACCTACGTCTTCTCGACGGCCCACCCCGCCGCCATCTGTGCTGCCGGACTGGTTGCCCTAGAGATCGTCGACTCAGAGCCCAACCGCCGCAGCACCGTACTCGAAAACGCCTCTCAGCTTCGAAACCAGCTTCGCCAACGAAATTGGGATACGGGCCCCTCGACCAGCCAAATCATCCCCCTGCAAATCGGCTCGCCTGCTCGGACGATGCAAATCGCTCAATTGCTCCGCGACCGCGGCATCTGGGCCCCGGGAATCCGGCCCCCCTCGGTCCCGCCAGACCAATCGCTGCTCCGCCTGGGCATCACTGCAGCCCACACCCCACAAATGCTCGATTCCCTGGTTTCCGCCCTCTCCGAGGTGCGCGAAATCGTGAAATAGCTGAGAAATGCTACGCATCGCGTTGCAACAGATTTAACGATTTTTCCTAGAAGATTGCAAAGCAGCAAGAAGCGATTGTGTGGGAGGCGTCTCTGACGCCGAAAGTGCTTGTTTTGACCCACAATCGGCGTCAGAGACGCCTCCCACAGAGACTTTGGCGCAAGTAGTTTCGCTGCAAAAACTTGACGCTGCCCCCAGTCCTACTTACGATCGAATCTATAAGGGCTATTGCCCTTTCCCCCCCGAAATACGTATCCTCGCCGCCCTGGGGCCGCGATCGCATGCTCGTGGCGCTACTGCCATTGAGTCCCGAAAGGAAACTCCTTTGACGCTGGTTGTTCAAATCGTGTTGGCGCTCGCCCTATTGGCTGGGCTGATTGCGCCATTTATTGGCAATAAAACTTGGCACTGGACCCAGTTGGCGCTCGTTGTCTGCATCGAGTTGGCCGGCGTCGGTTTCTTGTTCTTGGCTGCCGAAACTGTTCGCGTCCATTACGTTCTTCGCGCAAAAATTCCTAAGCTAGAAACCGATCTGGTCGCCGCAAACGAGCGGCACGAGAACCTTATCCACGGCGCTGGCGACACCCAAGGTGTTCTCGACTTTGAACATCGGCTTCAAATAATCGCTCGCGATCGCGGACGAGTTTGGAACCAAGTGATGCCCGCCAGCGAAGTCGACAACGAAGGCCGAGTCGAAGTCGAAATCACCCAGCCCCAGCCCCACGGCTTGGCCGAGGGCTCCATCATTTTCGCCTTTGAATCCAACGAAGCGCTTGCAGCTCTCCCCTCAGATCCGAACGACCCTTCCTCACTCGAAGATACCTCGGAACCTCCTGTGCCGGCTGCCGACGACTCCACCAACAAACAATACCTCGGCGAATTCCGTGTGATCGAAGCTAATGAGACCGGCGTTGTTCTAGAACCCGTCCTACTCATCAACCAGCGCACCGGGCGACGGCTTGCTGAGAGCCTAGGGCCCTGGAGCCTCCACGAAACAATGCCAGCCGACCGCCACTCGATCTTTGCAAGCATGACCGAAGAAGAGTTGCGGCAACTGATGCCGGCCGAGACCATCGAAGAGTACATCCGCCACGGCACGCCAGCCACGCCGGACGACGATAAATTCGAGCGAGTCGGCCTCGACGAAAACGATGAACGGGTTGGGCCCGACGACCTCGATAAGGCCGTCAAATTCCTCTACGATCGGCCACTGCGCGACTACGCCTACCTGTTCGCCGAGCTAGCCCAGCAGCGAGTTCTTCTCCAGACAAGAATCCTGGCCACCACCGAAGACAACGCGAAAATCGTCGAATCGATTAAGAGTGCCGAACGGCTTGGCAAATTTCGCCAGAAGCAAAAGCAATTGCTTGCCATCGACCTTGAGGGGATGCAGCAAGACCGCAAGGCCATCGAGGCCCATCGCGATAAGGTGATTCGCATGCTCACCAACGCACGGCAGCTTATCGATCAAACGCTTGCCAAAAACACTGGCATGGCCAAGGAGTTGACAAAACGACAACTCAACCGACTTCAGCTCGCCAACATCAACACTCCGGCCCCCGCAGGCGCCGAGACTCCCACCCCTTAGAGCATGTTTTAGGAATTCCCTCGCCTCGTAAATTGGAAAACCGGTTGAGCATGAGAGGAGCTAGGATCTGGGGACTAGGGAGTGAAACGACCCATTTCCCTAGTCCCCAGTCCCCAGTTCCTAGCCCCTAACCCCTTTTTCAATTTCAAAACACGTTCTTAGCCCGCTATCCCCATTAGCCCCCTCTCGACAAAGTGCTAGCGGCACGGGGCCAGTCAACATGCTTTGAAAGCCCATTTCGCCCGGGTTGCTGGCGTTGACCGGTTTGCAGAATCTTCCTAGTCTCCCGGTCCATCGCTCCAGGAATGCGCTGTGTGCCAACGTACGGTTGTTATCACACGGTTTTCTTGGGAAAAGCAGATGCGAATACCGAAAAAAGTTGCTCTAGGAGACACCATGGCTACACGCCCCACAACTTCGTCCGCTATTGCTAGCACACCGGTTCCGATGCTTGATGTGAGCCGCCAGAACGAGCCACTACGTGCAGAAATCGATGCCGCAATAAGCTCGGTGTGTGCCTCAGGCGCGTATGTTCATGGTCCAGCTTGCCGAGAGTTTGAGAGCGCCATTGCAGACTACTGTGGGACAAAGTACGCCGTCGGCTGTGCGTCGGGCAGCGATGCCTTGCTACTGGCCTTGATGGCGATCGGGGTAGGGCCTGGCGACGAAGTTGTGTTGCCGAGTTTTACGTTTTTTGCCACGGCTGGTGCTGTTTGGAGACTAGGCGCGAAGCCAGTTTTTGCCGACATTTTGTCTGATACGTTTAACATCGATCCGCAGGATGTTGCACGCAAGATCACCTCCTCGACCAAGGCAATTATGCCGGTGCATCTATTTGGCCAATGTGCCGACATGCGCAGCCTGTCGGCAATTGCAAAAGAGGCAGGCGGTATCCCAATCATCGAAGATGCAGCCCAGGCAATCGGGGCTGAGTATTTTGGAAGTCGCGCGGGAGCTTTGGGTACGTTTGGTTGTTTCTCGTTTTATCCGACCAAGAACCTTGGTGGTTTTGGAGATGGTGGGATTATCACGACCAACGACGAAAATGCGGCGGAACAGTTGCGGATATTGCGAGATCACGGCCAGCATCCGCGTTATCATCATTCGGTGGTGGGGGTTAATAGCCGACTCGACACGATGCAGGCAGCCATATTGAATGTGAAGCTACCGCAACTCGACGGTTGGTCCGCGGGGCGAGATCGCAATGCAGAACGCTACGCAGCAGAGTTTTCCAAATTTAGCCTTGGCGATCGATTAGGCATCCCGACCGTTGCTCAAGGGTGTCGCAGTGTTTGGAATCAGTACACGGTGCGAGTTGCCGGAGATCGTCGCGACGAGATGCAGCAGTATCTTGCCACGCAACAAATCGGGTCGGCCGTTTACTATCCCATCCCTTTACACTTGCAAGAGTGCTTTGCCGAGCTGGGATATCAAGAAGGAAGTCTGCCCGTCACTGAACAGGCAGCGAAGGAAGTTCTTAGTTTGCCAATCTTCGCCGAGCTCGAACAGAAAGAACTGGACCAAGTAATCCAGGCGATTGGCAATTTCTTCGCGGCGAACGACGCCCACCTCGCGGCGTAGAATCTCTCCTTGAACTCTCTGTAAATGGCGGGCTAGTCGTCCTTCTTGGGCCGACGGAAGTCTTTAGCCCGACCACTGGGGCGCAGCGCGCCGAACGAGCCGAGGATGATGCACAAGATAACGATTCCCCAGGCCATGGTGGTTCTTTCTGAAGTGGGAAGGGTTAGTGAAACGAAGGTGGCTAGTGCCTCTAGTCTAATTGCTGTTGGGGGGTTCGCCAAGTAGGGGTGGTGTATTTGGTGGCTGGGGTACGAGTAAGTCATCAAATGGGAATGCGGCCTCGCGGAAGAGGCGGTTTGGCATCGCCATGGTCTGCCATTTCGCAGAAAGCGGCTTGGCGAATTGAATATAGTCGGCCACACGGATGGCCAGAAACGCATAGCGGTGCTCGCGAAAAGGATAAAGCTGATTGGCCGCGAGCGGCGACTTGCTGCCGACGATGTCGAAGGCAAAGACCAAAAGAGAACAACTGCCGACGCCCAGTTTGTCTTGCCACTGCGCCATGCTTTGCAGGTCGTCCCAGGTAGACCAATTGCGCCAATATTGTTTGTGGCGTTCACCGGAGGGAAATCGCCGCCCCTTGATGTCGATCAACAAGGAGACCGAGTCGCAAGGCGCGGCAATAAAATCCAAGCTCTTCAGCGACCCGTGAGCAACTAAGCTGCGTCGCTGTTCATTGACGGCAACATACGCCACACGATGATCTCGCAGATACGATTCAAAAGCATGTTCGTAGTGATTGCTGCGATTGGTCATGGGGCTGTGATAGAACGCAGAGGGGGTGCGTGGTTTGGAGCGGCCCAGAAATTATAAGTGTTTAGGGTTTCCTGTGAGAGGTTGGTAAGTGGGTTGCAGAGTGCCAGAGGTTTGTCACTCTGGACGTTGCACTAGGGGGCAAGTCAAAGTGAAAACGCGGATAGGATTCTGCTCGCGAATCACGCGAAAAAACGCGAAAGATTTCCACAAAACCAATAACCCCACCCTCACGAAACAGCACCGCGTGAAAGTTGAATACCAGAAAAAACTTTTCGCGTTACTAACGATTCAAATTGGTGCAATGAGCAATTTTTTGGATGATTGGACTGCAATTTAGACTCTCGCAAAGACGCTGAGACGACAGAGCTACAGCATTTCGATTTCTCCGCTGTCTCTGCGCCTCTGCGAGACAATCTTGTTTCTTGTTTCTTGTTTCCTTTGCGACTTCGCGCCTTTGCGAGAAATTCCTACCTGTTTGGTTGCGGCTATGTTGCGTTGCGTAATTCGCGGGCTCTTTTCTTTTCAGTCTGAGCTAGCAAGGATGCTACGGATCTCTGCAATAAGATCGGTCGCATCGTCGGCGTAAGCAACGGTCTTGCTGTCGCCGGTGGCGAGGTTTTTTACTTGGCATTCCCGGTTGTCGAATTCGCTACCGCCGATTACCAGAGCGATACGAAAGCCGCGACGGTTGGCGTATTGTAGCTGCTTGCCAAGTTTTTTAGCTTCGGGAAAGAACTCGACGCCAATGCCAGCCTTGCGCAGGCTGGTTGCCAGTTTTAGGTAGTCGTCGCGTCGCTGCGCTTCAAAGAAGGGGAGGAATACTTGGGCCGTGGTTTGCACTTGTTCAAGCCGACCCAGTTCTTCGAGCGCAGCCAGCAGCCGATCAAGGCCCAACGACGCCCCCACGCCGGGTAGTTGCTGCTTGGTGTAGAGATCAGTCAGATTGTCGTACCGGCCGCCACTGGCCACGCTGCCAATGCCGGGTAGCTCGTCGAGCGTTGTTTCGAGCACAATCCCGGTGTAATAGTCCAGCCCACGGCAGATGGAGGGGGCAAATTGAATACGGCCCTGAGCTTCGCCCGGAAGTGCTGCTGAAACAGCGGCAAGAGCCTCGCGTAGCTGGGCAACTCCTTGCTCACCGATTTCGCTACCGGTCGTGAGTTTCTCCGCTTCGGCAAGCATCTCTTCGTTAGAACCTGCAAGGGAGGTCAGGGCCAGCAACTGATCTGCTTGGGAATCGGTGGCACCAACGGCGCCGGCCAGTTCCTTACGCACGCCCTCCTCCTTAATCTTTGCCAGCTTATCGAGCGAGCGGAGCACGCGATTAGCCTTGTCGGCCAGTTCGAGTTTTTCAAGCAAGCCGTTGAGTATGCCGCGGTGGTTTACGTGGATAGTAAATTCGCCAACATTCAGGGCCGAGAGGAGATCGTTGATAACCAAGATCATTTCGATATCAGCCGTAAGCGACATGGTGCCGATGGTGTCGAAATCGCATTGCATGAACTCGCGATAACGACCGCGTTGAGTATTTTCGCCACGCCAGACATTGGCGATTTGATAGCGTTTGAAGGGCGTACCAAGTTCTTGGATGTGCTGTGCGACAAATCGTGCCAACGGTACAGTAAGATCAAATCGCAAGCCAACAGGACGGCCACCGTGGTCTTCAAACCGATAAAGTTGTTTGTCGGTCTCGTCGCTGCCCTTGCCGAGCAATATTTCCAGGTGTTCTAGCGAAGGAGTATCCATCGGGCAGAAGCCGTAGGAGCGATAGACCCGACGTGCGGTTTCAATGATCCATTCCCGAGGAATCATCGTCACGGGCGGATAGTCGCGAAAACCCTTTAAGGTGCGAGGTTTTATTTTGTCGGCCATTGAAGAATGTTAGATCGAAGATGTGCGAAGGAAGATAGGGAAATTCGTATTCGAGGAAATCGCGGCGCTACGACATCAAAACGCGACACAAGACTAACCGTTGTTACAACACCGGCAACAGTGTGGGTTTGCGGCTGCGGATACTTTTGCCTTTGGGTTGGATCACAGCGTCAGTGTATTCGCCAACCTGTTCGGCCGTCTCGAGATAGAACTCGTAGGTCCAGTCTTCGTCGTACTCGCAATTTTTCGTGGTGTACTCGCGGCAAATCTCTGGACGAGTGTCGTAGATGCCACACATATTGTCTTCTTGCAGGTGCTTGCAGGCCGTGTGGACTAGCAGATACCAGTCGTCGTCTTCCTTGAATACGCTGGCTCGATCGTGCAGCATAAACCATCGCAGGTACTCAAGCTCTTTGAAGGTGTCGGGAACCTCAATGGGGAGGGCGAAGTAGCGGCAGCATTTGGCCGTGCAGTACTCGCACAAAACTTTTCCGTCAGGAAGATTTTCGCGGTCAATGCGTTCGACACCATATCCAGTAGCCATGTTCGTCCTCATCTTAGATTTTTTGTCACTAGCTCGCCGAAAAACCGAGCAACGCACAACTTACCACGGCAGGCAAGTACCGAAAAGGACGGCCAGCCGGGAGTGAGGAAAATTGCAAAGTCGCAGGTTCTGTTATAGCCGTGGGCGGAAGCCACGGTTTTTCAGCCTCGACCACGGCCTCCGGCTAGCATGACTACGCAATCCTCCGGAGCCAGGGGTTTGAATGGCCAATCTCATCGGCCAGACACCGGCCCAGCTTTCCGAAGCATACGCAAAACGCTTTCCTCGTCGGTGACGTCGAGGAGTTCGTCGTGGCTGAACCACCGTACGTCGTTCGATTCGTCGCTGACTACGAGTTCCTGGCCCTTTGCTGCGAGGATGAGAAAGCGGATGTCGTGGTGTTCGTGAGCATCTTCGATCACTTTGCCCGATTTGTCGGTTCGAGCAGGGATTATATGGACATCAATGTCGAGGGGGATGAGTTCGCCTTGGGGCAGGGAGAGTTCCAGTTCGACGAGGCCCGACTCTTCGCGCACCTCACGCAGCGCCACATTGGCAAGGTCGCTTTGCCCGTCGGCATGGCCGCCCGGTTGAAGCCAACGGTTGAGTTTCCGATGGTGGACCAACAGACAACGACTACGGTCGTGCGACAGCACCCAGCCTGAGCCGGTCACATGGCCGGGCCGACAAGTTCGCTCAAAACAATCAACCGAGTTGGCGACCAGTTGCCGGATTTGTGCAACCACACCAGCTTCATCACGGTGCTGCTGAAGATATCGCTGAAGCATGTCGAGCAATGGTTGACGGTGCATGAAAGATTAGCAATCTACTTTAGAGGTTAGTACGACAGCGCTAAGTTCATTGAACCACGACGACACTACGAGCACAACGACGCATATGCCAACAAGGTTGAAATGAGATTCTGGAAGTAAACCAGTACGTGGCTGGATACAATCAAGGCCATAGTGAGTCCTTATAACCCCAATGTGGATTTGTTAGCGGTGTCGGCCACGACATCCTTCCCGTAGAACACCTTTTTGCGAACAGAAAAAGGTAAGTTGCCCTAGTGGTCCGTCAAGATTGCATTGAGGGGTTCGGCTGGGTGCCACTGTCTGGCTTGTCCAGCAGTGTGAAGCTGGTACCAGGGTTCCACTGCTGGGCGAGCCAGACAGTGGCACCCAGCAATTCAGAATTGACAGACCACTAGGCTCTTTTCGTCGTGTCCGTTGTGCCGTTGTGGTCAAACCTAGCGATGTAGTATTAGGGTGGATTAAAGAATAGTCCACTTCGCGTCGGCGGCATATTTTGTTTGCACGATTTCAGTGACCCGCGTCCGTGGCCAAGAGGTTAGCAGTTTCGTTGCGTTCCAAGTGCTTATGAGTACCTGCTCTAAGTTTTCACGCGAGGTTGGTAAATTGGTGATGAATTCGCCATGGCTGCGTCCGTCGCGATACTCGGGTTGCCTGGTTGGTGAGCCGAGTAGCCGCGAGATTTGATTGAGGTCGAAGTTGTAGAGCAAAGTTCCGTGGTAGAGGAGATGATTGCGTTTGATTCTCAGAGCATTGCCAGAGAATTTCTGTGCCAAATGTTTATTTATTTTTTGTTTGAGGATCAGGTCGCTCGTCCCGGCTTTGGCAACATTGGGCAGCAGTGGGGTGAGAGCTTTGGTGAGGCGACCTAGCACGAAGTCGTGGGCCAGGTCGACCGCGCGTAGCTGAGGGTAGGCATCGAAATCGAGGACCACAGCGTACATCAGGCAGCCGGGCCCAGCGACAACCGTGCCGCCACCGCTACAGCGCCGGAGTACCGCAATGTGGTTTTGCCGACAGGCGTCTAGGTTGACTTCGAGATTGGCTGAGGACGATCGTCCCAGGACAACAGCGTAGTTTGGCGATTCCCACAGACGCAACACTCCACCGGCGATTTCACCCGCTTCATGAGCATCAAGCAGAGCCTCGTCGAGGGCGAGGTTTTCTGCTGGGGAATCAAGGGTGAGTGACAGGTGGTGCATAAGTGGGGGAGGAGCGGAATTTCCTGGGTGCGTCGGGCCTCGCCGAGGGCGAGTCTCTCTGTTAGTCTGGGGGATTGCCGGTTGCTTCAGCGGCCAATTCGTTTCCCGCTAACTCGCTATCAAGTCGAGCTAACTACTATCTTGCCACGAACTGACATGTCCTCCAACCCAGTCCCGCCAAAATCTGCTTCCGATTCAGCGTCAAATCAGCCCCTGACGGCTGACGAGTTGCTGCCGCCCGTCGAGCCGCCCAATGCCGGGTTCATCTTGCAACTGTTTATTGTGCCGGCAGTCATCGTGCTGGTCGTATTTTTGTGCGTGCTGGTCATCAACTGGGCCCAGTCGACCAAAGAAGATCCGGCAGCAAAAATCCGTGCCTTGCGAATAGGCAACCAATCACGCTGGCAGCAGGCATTCGAGCTGGCTCAGATGATGCTCAGCAATCGAGAGGAATCGGTAGAGCTAAAGGAAAACGCAGAGTTAGCCAGCGAAGTGGCGAAACTGTTGGACGAAGAGGTCGAGGCTGCCCACGAAGACGACAACTCGATCAATCTACGCTATTACCTCTGCCGGATTATTGGCGAGTTCCACGTCGACGAGGGCTTGGCGGTTTTGATACGTGCAGCCCGCGAGGATGGCGAACGTGATGTGCGCCGAGAGGCGATCAATGCGATCGCGGTATTGGCCAACACGTTCCACTCGCTAGACCCGCCGAAGTCGATGGCTCATCCCGAGCTGGTTGATGCGCTGGTGCAATTAGCAAACGACCAAGACGACCTGATTCGATCGCAGACCGCCTATGCGATTGGCGTGGTTGTGGGACAGCAAGAAGCCGACGAGCGTTTGCTGACCGAGCTTGAGAAGTTAGCCGACGATCTCTACGCCGATGCTCGCTACAACGCAGCCATCGCGTTGGCCCGGCGCGGAAATCTACATGCGGTCGAGGCGTTGTGTGAATTGTTTGATGCCGAGGCGGTGTCGATGAGTATTGCCAAAGAAAAGACCCCGGCTTTGCAAGCATTCAAGCGAAACACCATGCTGCAAAATACGATCGAGGCGACCGGTCTCCTGCTGAAGAAGAATCCGGAACTGGATTTATCAGAATTGACCGGTGCCATCGAGCAGTTTGTCGAATCGCCATCGGCATGGGACGAGCCGCAACCCATGCCGAAGGAATTGCTCGACCTAGCAAAGGGTTTGCTGGCCAAGCCTGCTGGCAACTAGAGCGTGATTGCACTAATTTTTTTTGTTCTTTCCGCGGGTGACACCGACAATCGTTCGAGAATATTTCCTCGCGAACCAACGTCAACTCCGAACGACTGTCGGTGCTACCCAACGCCGTTAACCCTTTTCCTTGTTCCGCGCGGTAAGTTGTTTGGCATGTTCGACTTGCTGCTCTGAGGCGTCCATTAGATAGGGCGAGC
>JAADGV010000126.1 GCA_013152205.1 Planctomycetota bacterium | reverse complement strand
CGCTCCGAAAACCGCAAGGCCCTGATGCCCTTTATCACTGCTGGGGATCCTGATTTGGATTTTACGGCCGAGGTCCTCAAGGAATTGGTTGCGCGCGGCGCGTCGATGTGTGAAGTCGGAATTCCTTACAGCGACCCGATTGCCGATGGTCCCGTCATTCAAGCGTCGTACACCCGTGCGCTCAACAAGGGTATCAAACTCCACGACCTTCTCGAAACACTCGGCCAAGCAGCGCCGCAGCTGACCGCACCCCTCGTGACGATGGTCAGCTATGCCATCATTTACCGCCATGGTGTCGAACAATACGCGGATGCCTTGCAGCAACGGGGCGTCGCTGGCATGATTGTGCCCGATCTGCCTGTCGAAGAATCGCCGCGACTTGCCAAAATTTGTCAGGCACGCGATCTCAGCTTGATCCAACTTGTCACGCCCTTAACGCCTCGCGATCGCGCACTGAAAATCGCCGAAACCTCCAGCGGCTTTCTCTATTATGTTTCTGTCGCCGGCATCACCGGTGAACGTACCGAACTGCCTCCCGAGTTGGCCGAACGTGTCGGCTGGCTACGCGAGCAAACCCCGCTACCCGTCTGCATTGGATTTGGCATCAGTAAGCCAGAACATGTAAAAATGCTAGCGCCGGTCGCTGACGGACTGATCGTGGGTTCAGCCATTGTACGGCGAATGGCCAATGTGAAAACCGGCGGACGAGCAACGACGCTCCAGCAAATCGGCGACTACTTGTCCGAGTTGCTTGTAGCTCTCCATGCCGGTAGGTAGTAGGCAGTAGGCAGTGGGCAGTAAACAGGGTGGGCGCAGCGACAGCGGAATGCACCTTTATACACAAGTTGGCCTGAAGGGCCCAAAACATATCAGCCCAGGGCAAGCGTAGCGCCGCCCTGGGTTAAAAACTGCCCACTGACTTATTCTACTCACAGATTTTGCGAAGAGCCAAATTTTTTTGTGGCAACGCCTTCCTTCGATGTCGATAAACAAACTAGGTGTTATTACCGACAAAAATGATTTGACTTGCATAGAAGTGGCAAGGTAAAATAGAGATAGGTTGTCAAAGCACTCGGAGGTTGTCGATGCCAGAAAATTCTCCACACCGACGTCCCGCAGCAGCGCAGCGCAGCGAAGTCTTGTGCCGCTTTTTTGCCGGTCTCACGGAATACACTTTTACGACACAGTTAGGTGTCGTTGATCCGCCGTTAGTCGACTATCTTTCTCAGATGCTCGCGCACTTTGTTCGTACCGATGCGATCTATGGCGTACGTACCCCGACCGGCAAGCGCTTGTCGCAAGTCGTCGACATGCTGGCCGAAGCGCAATCGCGCCAAGGCGCAGCACGTCGCCGCCTACACCGCCACATCGGCGATTTTACTTTGTTTTGGACCGGTCTCTATCCCGAGATCGCCCAGTGCCAGCGCAAAAACCGCAAAGACAGCCTGCTCGACTACCAACAGCAAGGCAAACGCAATTACCTCATTGCGAGCCGCCTGCCCGCCGACAAGCAGTCGGCGCCCGACGCCGTGTTGGAACGCCTAAGTGATCGCTTTGATCTATGTGTCTATGGCCTTGGTGAAATTCGCAAGCAGTGGGAAGAGCGCGACGGCGAAAGCGACGGGGCGCTGCTGTTGGGGTGACTCACGTCACCAATCGCTACGTCACCAATCGCTACGTCACCAACCCCTACGTCACCAACCCCTACGTCACCAACCCCTTGGTCACCCTCATAAATACATCCTCCAGCGTCGGTTCTTTTTCGGCGAAGGAGAGTAGCCCGCAATCGGCAGCGACCAAGGCACGCATCAAGCGCTGCACCTCAGCATCACTCCCTTGCATCTCAAAAATACAACCACGCGTGTCGACTTCGCAGTTGGAGACTTTCGGGTCGCTGCGAATAAGACTAATTCCTTGCTTCGGGTTGCTACTAAATCGGGCGACCAGGTGACGACTGCTGGAAATCTGTCGGTACACTTTCTCGATCGGACCATGCAACAAAAGTTGCCCCCGTTCGATGATGCCAATCGAAGTGCAACAGTCGGCCAGTTCGGTAAGAATGTGGCTCGAAATTAAAATCGTCTTACCCATGTTGCACAGCTCTTTTAGCAAGGCTTTGACTTCTAAGCGAGCGCGAGGGTCGAGGCCGCTAGCCGGTTCGTCGAGAATGAGGACGGGCGGATCGTGAACCAAGGTTTTCGCCAGGCAGAGCCGCTGCTTCATGCCGCGGGAGAGGCCGTTCACGAAATCGTCCCGTTTGTGCGTGAGATCGAGCAGTTCCAATACGTCGGAGAGCACCTCTTTGCGGCGTGCTCTGGGTACCTGATAGGCAACGGCGAAAAAGTCGAGGAACTCCCACACCTTCATGCCGTCGTAGACGCCAAAATTATCGGGCATGTAACCGATGCTGCGGCGCACGCCAATCGGATCGCGGGTGACGCTGTGCCCGTTGACCGTTCCTTCGCCGTGTGTTGCTTTCAGCAACGTAGCCAAAAAACGGATCGTCGTACTCTTGCCGGCGCCGTTGGGGCCGATAAAGCCGAACATCTCGCCCGCCTCGATCTTCAAATTCAAGTTGGCCACAGCCACAAAGTCGCCATAGTGCTTGCCAAAATTTTTAAGTTCAATCATGGATCTTGGGACTATTTACGTCCGGCTCGGGTTGTGGCAAAGGGCCGTAGTCAAAATGGGCGAGCACGACCGTCGCACCGACGATTTGCGAAGCGGCCGGAGAGACTTTGGTGCCAGGGAGCACTTGGTCGATGCAAGCGACAACGCGGCATTCGTCGCGGCGACTTTCGAGGGGGTCTTCTACGGTCGGGAATTGCCAGGCGACTTCCAGCAGAGCCTCAACATCGACCTGCACAGCCCGGTCCACACGGGCCGCTTGTTTCCGCTGCCGGGCTTGGCCCTCTGCTAACAAAAGTGGCCGGAAGCCAATCACTGTGGCGTTGCCGTCACGCAACTCGCCAATCCAACTGCTCTCGTATTTTGGCGTAGCACCACCTGCAAAGGTCCGCCGGACGACCATCACGTTGTGGAGGTGGTAACCCAAACGATTCTCCAATTGATCGTGTCCTCGCGACGATTGACTGAGTCGCAAAGGACCAGCGAGTGCGAACATTTCTTCGCTATGCACCATCTTTGTTGATGCCGAAGAGACTGCCAGGCCGTGGAGTCGTGTCTCGTTTTGCTTTTCGAAAACGACGTTCCAAATGGTTTCATCACTCGGGCGCGGTTCCCGACTGGTGGGAAAAGGCGTAGCGACAGCAGTCGGAGCATCGAAGGTGACATCGTACGTAGTGGAAAGCGAAGAATAGAGGGCAGTAAAACGGCTCAGCAAGCCACGCGGGTACGCACCTTGCAACTCCAGCAAAGCGACCTCTGTTTGCGAGCGTACAAAGCCGATGTCGAGCTGTGCCTGCCGTACAATGACGAGCGTGCCTAGCACGGCGATCACTGGGGCAGCAATCCACGCCCATTCGAGGCGATCTAGCGTCCGAAAAACCATCCAATTGAGCGGCACCAACACGACCAAATACAGACCGAGACAAGCGAGTACAAAACTCCCCCCTGGCACACGCACCGCAGCCGCGTCAGTCAGCACCGCGCGGGCTGCATTCGCAACGGAATTAAAAAAACTCCAGCTGCCAAGTCCGCCAGGACGGTTGGTCTTGGCGGTAGTGACGGCGTTGATTTCTCTCAACCGCTTTCCTGCGGGCACTTCGATACGCCACGGGTTGGCTGAGGTGCTTGCATCACGGGCAAACATGCGCAGCCCAGTAACAAAGTGGGCATCGAGGCGACGATCTGCGTATTCGGCCCAATTGATCCGCGACCCCCCATAGGGGCCTTCGGAAAATATCCGGCGAGGCCTGCGCAACAGCGCGGCGCTGAGAAAACTGTCGTAACCGGGCCAGTTAATCAAGTCACGTTCCACGAGTTGAATCGCTGAAACGACAACCGTCCCGCGACCGACGCCCCGTTCATAAAACAACTCTGCGCCGCCAGCCAGTTCCCTCGCGTCGGCTTTCGGCTGGAGCCGGACGCCCGACCAAGGCTTTGTCGGCTTGAGCTGTGGTGGCTCTTCCCCCTGATCGCGTCGTGACCAATAGGCAGACCACTCGCTGAGCTGGGTGGTTGTCAAAGCACGCGGACCTACGCGATGGGCGGGCAAAAACTCGGCCAAAAAACTATCGCGCAGAGTCTCGAGCGAATCGGGGCCGTTGATGATCAGCCGCCCACCCCAATGTAGCCAGTCGACCAGCGCCACTTGTTGCTCTGGCGTTAAACGCGTTGGGTCGACCTCGTCCCAAACAAGATGCGAGAGACTCGTCCACATAAGGAGACTGCTTGGCAGCGGCAGACTTTTTGTGGCATCTGCCAAAACGACTCGATAATGGGGATGTGAAGCTACGTCGAATTCTTCTTCCCAGGGCATGCGTATCGCGTCGGCGACTTTGAGAAACCCGTACTTAGAGATTTCTTTGGACAGCACGAGAACAAAATACTGATACGACGGCATCTTTTGTAACTCCGATCGACCCATCGACTCGGACCGCCCCGTAGCCCGATTCCTCAGCGTAGCACGCACTTGCACGACGTTGCTCTGTTCGGGGATAAACAACGGACTCTCCACACGCTTCATCCGTCCTTTGGCAAGTGCGACAGGGCGTGTCGATTGCAACGTGAAGTTGGTGTGTTCGAGCGTCGTGGGCTGCTGAGAAGCATCGACACAAGTCGTGGAGCTGACGCCAACAAAATCGTCGTCGTTGGACTTCATCTCCTGAACGGTCGTCGTCCAGTGCCCCGGCTTCACAAGCAGTCTGTGACTAGCCTTGCCGGTGGACCGTCCACTTCCATCGCTTTCTGGCAGGAATTCTTGCCCGAGCAGCGCTAAGAGCGGTTGGATCTCGCGGTCGTTTCGTTTTTTCTTTTCGGCAAGATTTTTCTGCTGCTGCTCGGCATCCTCTTGTTCGGCTTGCGCTGGAGGCGTCTGCTGAGAATCAGAGCCGCTGCAGCCCAAAATGGCGAGCATCCCCACCGCCCAGAGGAGCACGCGTGTACGTTGTTTCCAAAAGTAGACCGTCATTTTGAAATGGGTAGCAGATTTTTCAGTAGGATTTTCAGACTTCGGATCAGGCTCGTCAAAGGGCTCAATCTATTCCTCTTGGAAAGGCTCCTCACTAAAATCTGTGGGTAGGAAAGAGGTATTTTCTTACAGAGCTCGGATCTCAGCTCAAGCTCAACAACGCCCGCGACCGTTAACTAACACCGGCCATTCTAACCGATCGTCCTTCCTTTCGCAGGGCTTAGGACGCACAATTTTATCGTCGATTTAGCCACCGCAGTAGTTGCCAAGCTATCGAAACGATAGCGCCCAGCACCAGCGTGAACATCAGACAAAGGGCCGAGACGCGATCTTCGGCCCCATAGTGCAACAGCCCAAAGATACGCACCGACAGGGGTGACACTCCGGGCGGTACAACCAGTAATGTTGCTGCCAAGTCGCCTAGCGCCACAATCATCGCCAGGCAAGCCGTAGCCACCACGGCCGGCCAACACCACGGCAAAGCGATGCTCAACAGTTGTCGCCACCAGGAGGCGCCCTCGGTGCGTGCGCTATCGAGTACTTCTTGTGGCAGGCTGGCAAACTGTGCACCGAGGATCAACGTGGCAAGTGGCAACGCGCGGAGAAACTGTGCTAAGACCGGTGCCAAGATCGTGTGATCGTAGCACCACGTGAGTGGCGCAAGCATCGAATCGGGCGGATGGTTCAACCAACCTATAATCCACACACCCAGCAACGGTCCAGGAATTGCAAATCCTAGTGCCAACGCTAGTGCCGTTGGCAACAACGGCAACCGGCGAGTACGTAATGCCCAAGCCAAAATAATAGCTACCCCCATCGTAGCCATCGTGGCAACGGCTCCAATCGTCAGCGACCAGCCTAGCTCGCGACGATGGTCCCAAGGACTGCGCACAATCAGCGTTACCGCTTGGGTCGCTGACCAAGTAGGCACAACCGTGCCACCGGTTTGCGAAACCTGCGCGCCCGCCTTGCCAAGCAAACCAAGTAGCGGCGCACCGACAACCACGGCCGTGATCAGCCAAACTACAAGCGAAAGGCAAAAGCGACCACGAGGCATCCGCCAAATCCAGTCGGACGAGGTTGCAACAAAGTCGGTCACTGGCACCCAGATCCAAATCGCCGTCAATGCCGCCGATACCAGCAGTGCAACGGCCAACGTACCGAGCCATAATTCATGGGAAGCAAATTGTGGTGACTCCGAACCCAAACCACTCAAGGCCCCCAGGCTGGCGGCCGTATAAATTTCTTCGGCAAACGTCCGTACTTGAAAAAGATCGGTAACGGCAATTTCGTTAAAACAGAGGACCGTAATCCAAAGCGCAGCTGCGACGATGCCAGGCACGGCATGCTGCAAGCTCACTCGCAACAAAACGCGTCCTGCGGCGGCATCTTGCAAGGCCTCTTCCTCCAACTCGCGAGGAACTTTTCGTAATGTCGCCGCCACAAACAAGACGACCCAAGCTGTCCCTGCTACGCCGTGAACCCAAATAGCGCCGCGCCACCCTGCCAACCAACCCTTCGCCATCCAGCCCCCTTGCCCGGCCGCCGCCTGCCAAGCCGTGGCTTGAACATAAAGGGGAACAAACAGGTACACCATCAAGAGACGCTCTAGCAGATTGCGTCCCCAAAGCGAAGTCTTCGTGATCGCTACCGCTAGCAAAGTTCCTAGCGGCACACTAATCGCAATCGCCCCGCCAGCCAGCCAAGTCGAATTCAGCAATAAGCCACGCAATCGGGCGCTCGCCACGCACAGACAAATCGCCCAGCTGACGAGGCTGGCAGTAAGGAGCAAAAAGCCAAACCAAGGCTGATTTCGTGACGAGGTTCGTGACGGGGACATGCAGCCGGTGGGAGTGAGGAGAGTCGTGGGCCATCAAGGGGCCCTCATTTTACACACTTAGCAACCCGTTTCGAATAGTCAAAAAATTGGTTCTTCGCCAGAATTCGTGGGTGAAAACCGTGGTTTTCTTGTCGAACGGATTTCAGTTGAAGCTCAACAACAGCAGGGCCGCCCTGTCTTACGCCTTCCCTCTCGCCACACATCCCAGCTAGGGTGAGGATATGCAGCGAGAGCGAAGACGACGGCAGAGCTCAGGGGTTTGGCGCATCGGAGTCTTGAACGTATCGAGTTGATCGGAGTCGATAAGGTGCAGTGGCAAAAATAAATAGCCCTGATTCAAGAGCGTGCCACTTTCACTAGAGATCTTTCGTACCAGCAGTTCGTAAGGAACGACCACCGCGTCCTTGGACCAATAAACGGAACCAATAAATGGGGGTCAGAATTAAACTGCACTTTAGGAGATTTCCCAATTTGATTCCCAATTGGTATTAGCAAAAACCCGGCTCTCCGCGATGGTGTGAGTATCATCACACAATCACCCCACCGGGAGAGCCAAGGATGGCCAAGCGTAAAGGTTCCTCAAAGCGTCCGCAAGCCGAGCACAAGCGCAATCTCAAGAAGTCGCAGCATGATAAGCGTGAACGACTTCTGCGTCCCAATCCAAAACGCAAAAAAACTACCAAGGCCAGAGTTCCTCTTGTCGGTTCGATGCAGACGGCGGTCTTGGTACTGCAAGCGGTCTTGGATCGGCGTATTGCTTTTCGATTTTCGATCCTTGTTGCCGGTATGTTTCTGGCCGACGATCGTCGTACGGCCAGTAGCTGGTTCGTCGCTGCAGGAGTGCAAGACGATTGGGATCGATTTTATGATTGTCTCATCAGCGTCGGCCGAACCTCCGGCAAGTTGTCGACAGCGGTGCTCGGCCTTGTCGTACAGAAGTTTGCTCCGGGACTGGGCGATCGAATCGTGTTGGCGATGGATGACTCGCCCACTTCGCGTTACGGAAAACATGTGGAAGGTGCAGGCGTGCATCACAATCCGACGCCAGGCCCAGCAGACGGCGTGTGGCTTTATGGACACAATTGGGTCGCCCTTGCTTGGCTAGCGACGCATCCGTTGTGGGGCGTGATTGCGCTGCCTTTGCGCTCGATGCTGTACGTTCGCGCAGTCGATGTGCCGAAGCTGGCGAACAAATATGCATGGGAGTTTAAGACGAAACACGAACTTGGCGTCGAGTTGATGACTTGGGTAGTCACGAGTCTCCGAATGCTCGGAGTGAAAGCAAAGGTCTGGTTGGTAGCCGATGGTGCTTATGCGGCGCGACCGTTTTTGAAGCCGCTGCTCGAAATGGGCATCGTCGTTGTGAGCCGCTTGCGAAAGGATGCCTGCCTGTATGATTTGCCTTCGAAAACAAAATTCAAGGGACGTGGGCGTCCCCGCATCTACGAACAAAATCTCTCTGGCGAAGCGTGCTGCGCATAAGAAGGGCTGGCAAACAATCTCCTACCATTGCCGCGGCACCGAAGTGACACGTCAGATCAAAACGTTCCTGGCGACTTCCAGGTTAGTCAGCGGCCCGATCCGTGTGGTGATTGTCCGTTTTGACGATGGCGGTTGGGCACCTTACTTCTGCACCGACTCATCAGCCGAAGTGCAAGACATCCTCGAAGCAGTTGCTTCACGCTGGGCAATTGAAGAACATTTCCATGACGTCAAGGAAATTTGGGGAGCGGGTCAGCAACAAGTTCGCAATGTGTGGTCCAGCGTCGGGTGCTGGCACTTGAACGGATGGCTCTATACGTTGGTAGAACTGTGCTCCTGGGACGTTGAAAAATCCAAGCTCACCGACCGAAGCAATCGTCCTTGGGACAATCCCGACCGCCGCCCCTCCCACGCCGACCGCCGACGCACTATTGCCCGAGACATGATGCAGAAACAATTTCTCTACGCTCTGCCAAAAGCTCTAGACAATCGTAAATTACGTAAACTTTTTCAGCACATGATCGACCTTGCTGCATGATCCCCTAAAGTGCAG
>JAADGV010000067.1 GCA_013152205.1 Planctomycetota bacterium | reverse complement strand
AATAATTTGAACCACAGAGGACGCGGAGGACGCCGAGATAAACTATTTTTCCAGGCTCTCTGTGCTACTCCGCGTCCTCTGTGGTTATTCTTTTTTCCTATAACTTTTGGTTGCTCGCACCGACTTGGCAGTCGTCCTGACGAAAAGGGGTGATTCAGGTGCGGCAAAGTCAGAATCATAGTATAATTCGTTCAAGCTGTTCTACTGCTGAGCGATTCGCTTGGTTTACAGCGAAAACGACGATCACTGCCGTGTTTGTCTTGAGGTAACACGTTTATGTATGAAGAGCCAACACCGAACCCGGTACCGATAAATTCGGATGACTCGCTAGCCGAGCCAGCGTCAAACCGTGTGACCAAGCCATCTCACTCGTCCTGTAGTACGGGAAAGCTGGTGTGGATATTTCTTGTCTTGTTCGCGGTCTACGTAGCACCCAATGTTGCCAGCCGATTTCAGTACGCACTCACCGAGGCAAAAGAGCGTGCTCGGCTTGATGTGGCTCGCGCGAATCTCCAGAATCTGAATCTTGCCCAGCTTTCCACCGCGTTCCGTCTGGTTGCCCAGTCGGTCGAGCCTAGCGTGGTCAACATCCGCACTAGTGCTGGCCAATCGGAGGGTTCAGGCGTGATCGTCGACCCTGCGGGCTACATCGTGACCAACCATCATGTTGTCGCAAACCAACCTACCGTGCAGGTTCAATTGAGCGATGGCCGCCGCGGGGTGGCGAGCGTGGTGGGCACCGACGCAGTAAGCGACGTCGCGGTACTCAAAACCGAATTAGATAATCTAATCGCAGCCCCGTGGGGCGATAGCGATGAGCTGAGCGTTGGCGAGATGGTTTGGGCCGTTGGCAGCCCGTTTAGTTTACAGAAGAGTATTACCTTTGGCATTTTAAGCGCGAAAGGCCGCCGAGGGCTGACCCCCTCGTTGTATCAAGAGTTTTTGCAGACTGATGCGGCGGTGAATCCTGGCAATAGCGGCGGGCCACTGGTGAATATCGATGGCGAGATCGTCGGCATCAATACGGCAATTGTTGGGCCTGCCTATCGCGGAATCAGCTTCTCGATTCCCAGCGCCCTGGCAAAAGATATTTACCAACGCTTACGCGACGATGGCTGGGTCGAACGCGGCTACCTGGGGGTGAGGCCCGAAAAGGTTTCGGATCTCGTCGGGGAACAGTTAGAGTTAGAGCGAGGGCAAGGGATTCTGGTCGCTCATGTGCAAGAAAATACCCCTGCCGCCGATGCCGGTTTGCATCCTGGGGATGTCATACTTACTTGGAACGGTGCCGAGTTCTCAGACCCTACGCTGGTAAGCCGAACGATCGCTGCAACGAAAATAGGAACGAGCGTCCCGGTCGAGATTGTCCGCGAGACACCCAAGGGAGTGATCCGGAAGACGCTCACCGTAAAAGTAGGAGCAAAGCCTCGGATTGGTTCTTAAAACAGAACCGCTCAGAAAATATTCGCGGGATTCACGGGCAAAAAAAGCAGGACCATTATTTATGGTTCTTCAGGGGATGTCGTGGCCAAATGACACGCATTGAGTATTAGGCCCGGCATTTATGTCAGGTTTGTGAATGAAATCAGTACTGCAAAGCCCCATTAACGGGGCTTTGCAGTGTGGGTTCTTTTACGCCGAAGGCGTTACATATCGTAGCCCAGGGTCGCGAACGAAGTGAGCGCACCCTGGGTTCGGAGTGCCAGAGAAACTCAACCCTGTAGGGGTTGTACAATCGAAGAATTGTCGGAAAAACGTGATGTTTCAATTTGTGGAACCCCTACAGGGTTCCTTGATTCTCAACAAACGATTACCCAGGGTGGCGCGGCTTCGCCGCTTACCCTGGGCTACGATGTACAACCCCTTTGGGGTATTAGCCTTGTGGCAAGTATTTCTGATTGACCATATTCGGAACTACTAACACCCATTCACTCAACCAACGCGAATTGATATTTCTGTGGCCCCTACCGATTTGCAGGACGCAAAAGAGCAAGTTCGCCAAGCGATCGATATCGTCGATCTGACCGGAAGCTACATGCAGCTGCGCCGGCAAGGACGCGGCTACGTCGCGCTCTGCCCATGGCACGACGATTCGCGGCCCAGTTTACAGGTGAATCCCGATCGACAGTCGTTCAAGTGCTGGGTCTGCGACATCGGTGGCGACATTTTTAGCTTCATCATGCGTATGGAGGGGCTAGAGTTTCGCGAAGCCCTCGAAATGCTAGCCGAGCGTGCCGGGGTCGAGCTTTCGCACAAACCGCAAGGCGGGGATGGGCAGTTCGATCGCCGCAGCCTTCTGCGGGTCATGGCGTGGGCAGAGCAACTGTTTCACCGTAGCTTATTGCAGTCGCCGCAAGCAGAGCCTGCACGGCGATATTTGATCGACCGAGGTATCACCGACGAAAGCATCAAGAATTTTCAGCTTGGGTTCGCGCCGCAGAGTTGGGATTGGCTACTACAGCAGGCACAGCAGTCGCAAATTGCCCCCGAAGTTCTCGAACGTGTCGGGCTGGTACGTCGACGCGATTCAGGCGGTTTTTACGATTACTTTCGCGGGCGGGTGATATTCTCGATTCGCGATGTGCGTTCGCGGGCAATCGGATTTGGCGGGCGATTCTTGCCAGGTGTCTCGGCCGAAAACGACGCCAAGTATCTCAACAGCCCAGAGACGCCGCTGTTTAGCAAAAGCAATCAGCTGTACGCGCTCGACTTAGCCCGCGAAGGAATTGCTCGGGAGAAGAACATCGTAGTGATGGAGGGCTACACCGACGTGATCATGGCCCACCAGCATGGAGTGAACCACGCCGTCGCTGTTTTAGGCACCGCATTGGGCGAGCGGCACGTGCCCTTGGTGCGCAGGTTTACTGATAGCATCACCTTGGTTCTCGATGGCGACGAGGCGGGGCAGAAGCGAACCATGCAGATCCTCGACGACCTGCTAGCACTCTTTGTGGCTCAAGAAATAGATTTACAAATTCTGACCTTGCCTCAAGGTACCGATCCATGTGATGTTATTGCTTCGCAAGGAAGCGACGCATTTCGGCAACTGCTTTCCAATTCACTAGACGCACTCGAACACAAGATACAAGCTGTGACCAACGGATTGGCATCGGCCCCTGGCACCCACCGCTCTGCCCAAGCAGTGGAAGAAATTCTCGGCACCCTAGCGCGGGCATTCGCCGCGCAAGGCAGTGCTTCGTCGGCGTCTTTGGTGCGCGAGCAGCAGGTGATGTCGCGGCTGTCTCGTCAGTTCGGCATCAGCGAAGAGATCCTACGCTCCCGATTGGTTGCCCGACGTCGCGAGCAAACCTCGCGAACTCGTAGCCCTGCGTATTCCTCGACAGACGAAGCCCGGCCACCACGAGCCGAGCGTCTGGCCCTGTCGGCTTGGGAAAAAGAGCTGATCGAATTGTTGCTGCACCAGCCGGAGGTTCTGCCGACGCTGGTTGCATCGTTACCAGTCGACCACATCGAGAACGAATTTTGTCGTCAAATCTACCAACAGGCGATCAACATGATGGAATCGGGCCAGGAGGTTAGCTTCGAACGATTGATGCTTGCCACCGACGATTCCGAAGAGAAAAACTTGTTGGTCGAATGCGACGAGCAAGGGCTTGATAAACAAAATAGTAATACCGAACAACGAGTGAGTGATTTGCTAACCCATTTGGCTCAACAACAAGAGGCAGCCCACCATCAACTACGATTGGCCGACCTAAAACAACGTCGATTAGATCCCGAGCACGAGCAGGAGGTACTTTCCGAACTGTTTGAAGATTTCAAACGCCGCCAGACTGGTTCTTCGCCCACGGATGGGTGAAGTGTCTGATCGGTGCCCCGCCATTACGGCGTGTCGTTCCGTCCCCGCGAGTTTTCGCAGGGCAATCGAACGGCCAAGCGTCCGCAACGCCGTATTGCTTTTCCGTTTGCACAGGAAGTGCAGGAGGAATACCCAGATGAATCCCGAAAAGACCCCACTTTCGACTTTAATCTCGCTAGCCAAATCTCAAGGCTATATCACCTACCAGCAAGCGAACGACTTTTTACCCGACGAAGCGACTGATTCCAACCAGGTTGACCTTCTGCTCGACTTGGTCGATCGCCTTGGCATCGATTTCGTCGAAGGTGAAAGTGTCGAAGAAAAACTCCCGGCTGAAGCGACCGACTCCAGCGAGACCGACCGCGAACGCCTCTTTGCCGAAGAGCTACCCAAGCTAACCGACGATCCAATTCGTATGTATCTTTCGCAAATGTGTCGCATCCCGCTGCTCACGCGAGAAGAAGAAATCACGCTCGCCAAGAAGATCGAACTGACACGCAAACGCTTCCGACGCGATTTATTGCGATCGTTCTTTGCTTTGCAGGCGACCGTGGAGACGCTCGATCGGGTTCACGCGAGCGAATTGCCTTTCGATCGTACGATCAAAGTCTCTTTGACCGAGCGTTTGACCAAAGATCATATTCAGGCACGGATGCCACAAAACCTACCGTTGTTGAACCATCTTCTGGGTCAGCAGCGAAAAGATTTTTCTATACTGATAAGCCAAAGTGCCCCAGCCGAAGAGAAGCAACAGGCAAGACAACGTTACATGAGTCGCCGCAGCAAGATGTTGCAGCTAGTTGAGGAATTAAGCCTGCGGACTCGCCGTGTGTTGCCCATGGTGGATCAGTTGGAAGAGCTATCCAAAAAAATGGATCGCTTGCAGCAATACCTGACGCAGCTAAAAGAAGAAAATGCCCCCGCGCAGCGCAAAGAGCCAGTGCGACGCGAGTTGAAGGCATTGATGGAGCAGACACTCGAATCGCCCGACAGCCTACGTCGACGATGTGTGCGACTGCGCAGCCAACTGGCCGAGTTCGAGCGAGTAAAGCGTCAGCTCTCCAGCGGCAACTTGCGATTGGTAGTGTCGATCGCTAAAAAGTATCGCAACCGTGGGTTGAGCTTTCTCGACTTGATTCAAGAAGGCAACACCGGCTTGATGCGTGCGGTCGACAAATACGAGTATCGCCGCGGTTTTAAGTTTTCGACTTACGCCACTTGGTGGATACGTCAGGCAATCACTCGCGCGATTGCAGATCAAGCTCGCACCATTCGTATTCCGGTCCACATGATCGACGTGCTAAGCAAGCTTCAGCAGACCGCAAAACGCATGCAGCACGAACTGGGGCGAATGCCAACGCAAGAAGAAACCGCCGAGGCCGCGGGAATCGACTTGGAAGAGAGCCTGCATGTTATGGACATTGGGCGTTCGCCCGTCAGCCTTGATCGGCCGATCGGCGAGAGCGAAGATTGCAGCTTTGGCGAATTCGTTGAGGATTCGCACACTGAAAACCCATTGAACCTTGCCAACAACGAGTTGCTGCGAGAAAAGATCGAAGAGTTGCTCCGCACGCTTACCTATCGTGAGCGAGAGATTGTTCGCTTACGCTACGGACTGGCTGACGGATATTGTTACACCCTCGAAGAGGTGGGACGAATCTTTAAGGTGACTCGCGAACGGGTACGGCAGATCGAGGCCAAAGCGGTCGCGAAGCTCCAGCACCCGGTTCGTAGTGCTGAATTGTCGGAGTACGTGGCCGACAGCCCCATGGTTTCAGAAGAAGAAATCTGGGTGGAATCTCCGCCAGAAGAGGTGCTAGCAGCCGCCTAGGCAAAACTACGGAAACCCGTGCATTATGAAAGCCCAGGGGTCGCAGCCCCTGGGCTTTTGATACGGACATAAGCCCACAAGTGGTCGCATTGGGGGGGCTGGGTGCCACTGCTGGCTTGTCCAGCAGTGTGAAGCGGATACCAGGGTTCCACTGCTGGGCAAGCCAGACAGTGGCACCCGTCAATTCACGATTGGTAGACCACAAACCTCTACAATACTTCGCCCTGGTAGCATAGAATGCCGGGTTGTTGACGACGTTTTTTTGTAACGAATGCTTTAACCATTGGCTGATCGAGTTAGCCGTTTTTTATTCACTGGAGGCTTGAATGTTTCGATTTGTATTTTCTTTTTGTGTTGCGACCTTGTGTGCCCTAGCCACAACGCCAGAAGCCGTTGCGATACCTGCTTCGCAAGGCAAAGTAACCAAGAAGGTGTTTTTTGATATCTCGATAGGTGGCGAGAAGGCCGGCCGGATTGTCATGGGACTTTTCGGAGACGATGTACCAAAGACCGTGGATAACTTCCGTGCCCTTTGTACCGGGGAAAAAGGCAAAGGCCAATCGGGCAAACCGCTTCATTACAAAGGCAGCCCTTTTCACCGCGTCATCCCCCAGTTCATGATCCAGGGTGGCGATTTTACGCGCGGCAATGGTACGGGTGGCGAGAGTATCTACGGCGACCGATTCAACGACGAGAACTTCAAGTTCACGCACGATGGACCGGGGGTGTTGAGCATGGCAAATGCTGGACCGAATACGAACGGCTCGCAGTTTTTCATTTGCACAGTCGCAACACCACATCTGGATACTAGACACGTTGTGTTCGGTCGCGTTATCGAGGGGCTTGATGTGCTACAACGGGTCGAGGCGCAAGGCTCGCCCGACGGACGAACTCGCAAACCGATTGTGATTACCGATTGTGGCGAACTGAAATAAGCAGCTCCTTCAGCCCGCAAGCAATTTCTCAGCAAACAAGGGCTGTGAAGACGTGTTCTTCACAGCCCTGCTTGCTTGTGGTTTCAATAGTTCCAAATCGATTGTTTTACTCGGAGTTTCTCGCCGCTGGCGTCCCAGCGCCGGCAGCTCTCAGCTCTCAGCAGTCAGCCATCAGCTTTCAGACTTTGAAACTCAGACTTACTGACCGCTGAATGCTGGCGTTCCATCGGACCACCTATGCTTTAGTCGGATGGACCAATTCTACATTCATGAAAAGGCACTAACTATGAATCGAAAATTGAAACCAACTTACTGTTTTTTTGCGATTGTAGCCGCCTGTATACTGCGTAATGCTTCAGGAAATAAATGCTTGGCAGGAGATCTCTACGTAGGCGGGGCGACCGTAAGTATTACACCGGATCAACCCGTTGCTTTGGCTGGGCAGATGTCACCCCGCATTGCAACGAAAGTGGAAACCGAACTGACAGCAACAGCGCTGGCGATCGAAACACGCGATGGCGACAAGTCGCAAGGTCAAGCAATTCTCGTTTCCTGCGATCTTGTTTACATCCCCAGCGTCGTGCTGAACACAGTTCGAGAACGGATTGAGAGCCGTATTCCAGGCTTTGATCCAAGCAAGCTAGTGCTGAGCGCCACTCATACTCACACGGCACCGGTCTTGTACGAGGGTATCTTTCAGCTACCGGCGGAAGGGATTATCACGCCCAACGAGTACGTCGATTTTTTGGCGGATCGTTTGGCAGAAGCCGTTGTTAGCGCATGGCAGAAACGTAAGGCAGCGAGCGTCGGGTGGGGACTGGGACATGCTGTCGTGGCCTATAACCGACGGAGCGTTTATGCCGACCGTCATGCACAGATGTACGGCAGTATGCAACGAGAAGATTTTCGTGAGGTCGAGGGCCCCGAAGATCACGGTGTCGAAGTATTGTTTTTCTGGGACGAACAGGGGCAACTAACGGCAACTGCTGTCAATGTTGCCTGCCCTTCACAAGAAGCGGAGGGCGGCTCTGAGGTAAACGCAGATTTTTGGCACCAAGTACGTGAGTCACTCCATGCTAAGTACGGCAAAGACTTGGCGGTACTCGGTTGGACCGGCGCTGCCGGAGATCAGTCGCCACACCTAAGGTATCGTCGACAGGCCGAAGAGCGGATGCGCAGATTGCGAGGGATCGACCGTCTACAAGAGATTTCGCGTCGCATTGTGTTGGCTTGGGAAGAAGCCTATGCCGGTGCTAAGCAAGAGCGACATTCAAACGTCCCGTTGATCCATGAGGTTAAAACGATTGAATTGCCGGTTCGAAAAATCACGGAGGCTGAGGCGAAAGAAATCCGAGCCAAGGTTGCAAAAACGGCCAACGACCGTAATCAATTCCGTTGGAACACATGGCGGCAAGACGCGATCGACCGTTACGAACGACAGCAAGCCGGGAACGAAAAAATCTATCCGATGGAACTTCATGCCATTCGGCTGGGCGATATCGCAATTGCGACCAACGATTTTGAGTTGTTCACTCAATTTGGAATTCAGATGAAGGCCCGCAGCAAAGCATTGCAGACGTTTGTGATCCAGTTGGCTGGCCCTGGAACCTATGTGCCAACGGCAACTGCCGCAAGTGGCGGAGGGTACAGCGCAATTGTTGAAAGCAATGAGGTGGGCCCCGAAGGAGGGCAGGTTCTTGTCGAGTACACAGTTAAACTTATCAACAGCCTCTGGCCGGACGAAAAATAGGGGCTAGTGCTTCGTCAACGCTAATAATTGGGGTTGAGCGAATTAGCCGTTTTGACGAAGCACTAGCTCCCCTCCTCATGTTCAACCGACTTTCCCAATTTACGAGGCGAGGGAATTCTAAAAAACGTTCTTGGTGATTTTACTACCCGCATCCTTACGGGGCAGCAATACAAGCACGGTCAAACCAACAGCGCAGAACGTAAATATAAGCCCATTGCAGGTGCGCCCCGTCCATTCAGACCATGGCCAAGGGAAGTCGAAAATCGCGTAGTTCAAGCAAAAATAGGTCCAGGTAGCGAGAAGCAACGACCAACGAACAAACGGCAGTCCATCGCGTTGTCGTTGCGACTCTCTGCCATACCAAATGGCAAACAGGGTAGCGACCAACAACGGAATAATCACGTAGCACAGCCAATCCGAAACTGCGATATTGCCATCGCTTTGGTGGGCCAGGGTGCGGACGGTTTTGCCTGCAATCGGGATCATCGTTAGCGGAAGAACTTGCAGGTAGGGCCACCATCGTCCCCCCGCTACTGCGACCATCGGAATCAAAACCATAATGAGTCCTAGGTCGTACAGGGCGTCGACTTGCGAAATAGCCAAGAATTCGACTGCCAACAACATAGGCAGATGAATTGCGAGCAAACCAAATTCCAATGCCAGTGGCATCTGCGTTTCAGATTCAGCAGGTTGAATGTGCACCCGGTTGAGCCATGCTCCGAGCCCCAACATCGCTCCCATGACGGCACCAAAAATGGTCTCCATCATGTTCCACCAGTTCATCTGCAAATCGTCCCACCAAGTGCCGGCCAACATTTCTCGATTCCACGCATTGAATGCCTGCACCGTCTGGCCTGCCGGAAAACCGATGGCTCCGCCCAGCACTCCCCAAAGAGCCAAGCGACATGCCAAGCGATCTTGGCGATACCAACCGGTGTAGGCGATCAATGTAGTTAGCGCAAGCAGCAACCCTCCCCACTGCTCAAAGCGAGGTGTCAGTTCGCCCTCGGGTTCCCATCGCCAATCGTCTGAAAAATAAATGCTGGGCAACTCATGATGGGCTGGGTCGAAAGGAGTATTCAGCAGGTAAACACCAAGTAGATGGGCGCCTAACAGCGAGAGCATGAGTAGAAAAATTTCGCGGGCCCGATAGCGAACGCTACTCCAACCCATTCCTAAAAATGCCCCGGCAAACCCAATCCAAATTCCCCCTTTGATTGCAAACCCAAGCATCCCCCATCGCAATGCGACCCAGTTACCAATCAGAGACGAGTCTTGCGTCAACCCAACCGTTTGGCCATAAGTCATCGTCCCCCCGATTCCCATTGCAAGAGTGCCCCAAGCGACGGCTTTTGCTAGAGAAATCGAAGAGGCTCGCGGGCAAAGCAAATAAGTAAGCGTCAAGCTCACAAGCAGCCCGGCAATCATGGCCCCCGTTTCGTGTCCGTATTGGCCACGAATGCCCCACGCCATGCCACCAGCAAGCGACGCAAAAAAAACGGGTTTCCACCAGGGGATTGGCTCGACTTGAGAGTGGCTGGTTAGTTCAGGCATTCGGTAAGCCCTTTGAAAAAATTCGTTGCATTTTTTTGGGGCTAGTGTCGTACGATACTTTTGCCCAAATTGAAAAAGTAAAAAGCTCTCGGGAGAATCACAAAGTCATACTAGCCGCAGGCGGAAGCTGCGGTCGAGCCTGAAGAAAACCGCGGCTTCCGCCTGCGGCTACAACAGAACCTGCGACTTGCAACCCATCGAGGCTCTCACTAGCGAATTGTGATACACCGATAGATATGTTACCCTGCCCCTTCACAAATTGCTTCCAAACATTGGTTCCGCTGTGGTTCCCCGCAGCCTCTCTTAGCTTGCCTTCTGCCAATTAACTTGATACCCGGACGCACTAACGCATGGCAAATCGACTTGCTTCTCGGCCTCATGAGGCGTTAGCTCAAGGTATCAAGTTTGGCGATTATCGAGTACGGGTATTTGCAGTTACGTGGTTAGCGTACGCAGGCTTTTATTTCTGTCGTAAGAATTTCAGCATCGCCATGCCGCTCTTGAAAGAAGAGCTGCATTTTACCGACGATGATTTCAAGTGGATTATTTTTTCCTATAGCCTCACCTACATGTTGGGGCAGTTCATCAGCGGGGTATTGTCAGATCGGCATGGCCCACGGCTTATTGTCGGCATCGGGTTGGTTGTCGCCATCGTCGCAAACCTTTGTATGGGATTCGCGGGCACCCCCTTTATGTTTATGTTTTTGGGGATGCTGAATGGCGCAGGGCAGTCGACTGGCTGGTCCGGCACGGTCAAGAACATGGCACCGTGGTATGCGCGCGGCGAGCGTGGGATCGTCATGGCGTGGTGGGCCACTTGCTATGTACTCGGGGCGTTTCTGGCGACCCGGTTTGCCGCTTGGAGTATTAGTTCGAATGCTCCATTTGCAGACTGGGGATGGAAACGAGCTTTTTGGCTGCCGACGGTGGTGCTGTCTGTAATTGCGATTCTCTTCGTGCTGCTTACCAGGAACCGCCCCTCTGACGTAGGGCTGCCGGAACTTGATGAAATCGACCCCGACGATCCGGAAGTCGCTACATTAGGCGATGACGTCGACGATCCCAATAAACCGACTGGATTGGCAGACATCTTAGAGGTGCTTGGGCACTCTGCCGTCTGGGTAACGGGCGCGATGTACTTCCTTCTGAAGTTAACTCGCTACACAATCATATTCTACACGCCGATCTATTTAGTCGAACATCTGGAGATGGACCCCGTTGCAGCCGGGAACACATCGTCTTGGTACGACTTGGTCGGATTTCTTGGGGCCGTGTTTGCTGGTTATGTTTCGGATAAACTGTTTTCTGCTCGACGGTTTCCCGTCGGTTCGCTGATGCTGCTGGGGCTAGCAGTTGCATGTTACTTCGAGCCAACCCTCGTCCGATGGGGGGCTTATGGACCTGCCCTAGCGATGGCACTGATGGGATTCATGACCTACGGCCCCGATACCTTGATGACGGCCGCCGGCGCGATGGATATTGGGACACCCCGCCGGGCCGCTACGGCAGCTGGGGTAATCAATGGCATGGGGTCGTGTGGACAACTGATCTCACCGTTTGTGGTCACCTACATGAAGAAAGCTTATGGCTGGGATTCAATTTTTTACCTGTTTGTTGGTTGCGCCTTGTTAGGCTCATTGCTACTGGCAACAAAGTGGAACTACGGCGCGAAAACGTCTGCTGACAGTCAAGGTGAGGGTTAGAGAAGTGGGCCAAACGATAAAAGCAATTACGTTCGATTTATGGGACACGATCGTTGACGACGATTCCGACGAGTCGAAACGCGCAGCACAAGGATTGCGCACCAAGCGTGCGGAGCGTCGGAATTTAGTTTACGAAGCACTCCAATCCATCCAGCCCATCGACGAAGCAGCAGTCAATTTGGCTTACGACACAGCCGAGGCAGCGTTCAACATCGTTTGGCACGATCAGCATGTGACCTGGACCATCCCCTCGCGGCTAGACGTCGTACTAAAAGGACTGCGCCGCGAACTGCCGCCAGAGGCCTACGATCAAGTCGTCGCCGGCCACGAGTCGATGGAAGTGGACGTCGAGCCAGACATCATCGAAGGCTGCGTCGAGGCCCTCGCCTTGCTTTCAAAACGATACAAGTTGGCCATCGTCTCTGACGCGATTGTCACCCCGGGGCGCCGTCTTCGCGACCTGTTAGAAAAGCATAATGTAAAACAGTATTTCAGCGGCTTTGCTTTTTCTGACGAGGTCGGCCGATCGAAGCCCGACCGTTCGATGTTCGCCTCAGCAGCAGACCAACTGGGCGTCGAAATCAATCAGATGGTACATATCGGCGATCGAGATCACAACGACATCCAAGGGCCGCACGCTCTGGACATGAAGGCGGTCCTCTTCACTGCGACGCGAGATGTCGACAAACACCACACCCGGGCCGATGCAATCTGCGAGCGTTATGCAGATTTGCCAGGTATCATCGATCAATTAGCAGGAGTTTAGGCAATGGCCACTGGCCCAAAGTTTTTGGTGATTGACGGTTACACCAAACAAGCACGCGAGCAGCTCGTTGGCGGCGGTGCGTCGATGGCTGTCGATCTCTATGTCAACATGCTGAAAAAATGTTCGCCGCCGGGCACCGAGTGCGACGTACTCTTTCCGGCCGACGAGGGAGCCGTCTATCCGAACGATCAGCAAATAGCGAATTACGATGGCATTGCATGGACCGGTTGCAGCTTATGCTTGAACGACACCCACTTGCCCGAAGTTTCGCAGCAAATCGATCTGACGCGACGAGCGTTCGAGGCCGGCGTTCCCGGTTTCGGAAGCTGTTGGGCGGCACAGATTGCCGTGGTCGCCGCAGGCGGTCAGGTGCAAGCGAACCCCAATGGCCGCGAGATGGGCATCGCTCGCAAGATCGAGCTAACCCCAGAAGGCCGCGCCCATCCGATGTACGAAGGCAAAACGAACGTCTTCAACGCCTTCACCAGCCACGACGACGAGATTACCCACCTGCCACCGGGTGCTGTGATCCTGAGCCGCAATCCCTGGACCAAAGTGCAGTCGGTCGCGGTCACCTACAAGGGAGGAACATTCTGGGGTTTGCAATATCACCCCGAGTACGACCTCCACGAACTGGCCCGGCTAGCATTTTGCCGTATCCCCAAATTGATTAAGCACGGTTTTTTCCTAGACGAAGCATCCGCGTTGAGCTACATCGACGATCTAGAAGCACTGCACCAAGACCCCAGCCGAAAAGATATCGCCTGGCGACTAGGCATCGACGCCGACGTTATGAACGAAGATGTACGACTATGCGAAGTGCGAAATTGGGTCAACCGTTTAGTCCTTCCACAAATGCAGAGGTAGTTTGTACGATAGGAAAACTTCCGTTAGCGGTGGCGGCCACGCCATCCAAAAAAAGCAAAACACTCCAAACCCAACGGAAAGCATTTCTGTTTACCACATTTAGAGCATGTCACCATCGTATGTTCCGCCACTCCGACCCAGAGGGTCGGGCTATATAGTCCCACCGTCTCGGTGGAGCGAAACGCTCAAGTGATAAATACTACAGAAACAACAGAAGAAATTATGATGACAAGTCTAAAAGATCGAGTCGCTTTGGTCACCGGCGCAGCCAGCGGAATCGGCCGCGAGACGTCTTTTTTGTTCGCTGAACAAGGGGCGAGCGTGCTCTGCGCCGATATTCAAATCGAAGCCGCTGAAAAAACGGCTCAAGATATTATCGCTGCCGGTGGCAAAGCCGCGGCAATCCGAGCCGACATTTCGAAGGCCACGGATTGCGAACAGATGGTCGCCGAGGCCGAAAAACAGTTTGGCAAAATGGACATCATGTTCAACAATGCCGGCATCATGCACTCCGAAGATGGAACCACCGACGATACCAGCGAAGCTACCTGGGATCTGACGATGAACATCAACCTCAAAGGGGTGTTTTTCGGTTGCAAATACGGAATACCCGCCTTGCGTCGTGCCGGCGGCGGTTCAATTATCAACACCGCTTCATTCGTCGCCCACCTAGGTGCCGCCACACCCCAGGTAGCCTACACGGCCAGCAAGGGTGGCGTATTGGCCCTCACCCGCGAATTGGCAGTGATCCATGCCCGCGAGAACATCCGCGTCAACGCACTCTGCCCCGGCCCATTGCGGACCGAACTGCTCATGAAGTTTCTCGATACCGAAGAAAAGAAACAGCGACGGCTGGTTCATATCCCCATGGGCCGTTTTGGCGAGGCGAAAGAGATGGCCCAGGCGGCACTGTTCCTTGCTTCCGACGCTTCGAGCTATATGACCGGTAGCGAATTCCTAGTCGATGGCGGCATCTCCGCTGCTTACGTAACTCCCGAGTGATTCAATCTGATGCCTGCTTCGTCTTCTATGCTAACTGCAACGAACCCGTACGACCAATCGGTGGTCGCTGAAATCCCCTACGATACCTCTGAGCAAATCCAGTCCAAAGCAGCGGCTGCCGCAGCGGCCCAATCGCAATGGAAATTGCTATCGCTAGACGATCGGATTCGGATCGCCAGCGTAGGCCTGGAAAAAATGCGAGAATCGGGCGAGAAAATTGCCCGCGACGTGTCGCTTCAAATGGGCAAGCCACTGGCTCAAGCCGCTGGCGAGCTTGCAACGATGTTCGATCGCGCTGCGCAAATCATCGCCGATGCGCCGAAGGCCTTGGCGGCTGACGAGTTGCCTATCGAGGGATTTACCCGCCGAATCGAGCATGAGCCGCTAGGGGTAGTGTTCGACATCGCGGCCTGGAATTACCCATTGGTAATTCCGATCAACGTCATCATGCCCGCCCTGTTGGCAGGCAATACGATACTACTAAAACACAGCGCAAAAACGCCGTTAACCGGCCTAGCCTTCGACAACGCATTCAGCAAGCTAGAAATACCAAATCTAGTAACCAACCTAACTTTGAGCCACCAACAGACGGCCCAGCTAATCGGCAGCCCACAGGTCGACCATGTTTCGTTCACCGGCTCGGTCGAAGGCGGTCAGCGTATTTACCAAGCGGTTGCAGCATCGCGATTGATCGACGTTGGGTTAGAACTCGGGGGCAAAGACCCTGCCTATGTAGCCGCCGACGCCGACGTCGAGTCCGCGGCAACCAACCTAGTCGACGGAGCCTGCTACAACGCCGGCCAATCTTGCTGTGCGATCGAGCGAGTTTATGTCCATCAAGATGTGTACAACGCATTTTTAGAAAAGGCCCAGAAAGCCTTGATGGCATACCAATTAGGCGACCCCCTCGACGAATCGACAACCATGGGACCGTTGGCCAGCCGCAGCGCACCGGCATTCCTGCAGCAGCAAGTCGACGAGGCCGTCGCCCGTGGGGCACGCCTGCTATTGGGTGGCCAAATTTCAAAAGACCAGAAAGGGAATTTCTACCCCCCTACCCTCTTGGCGGATGTAGAAAACAGTGCCGCGGTGATGCAAGAAGAGAGCTTCGGCCCGCTGTTGCCGGTGAGTGCCGTCAAGGATGATGAGGAAGCACTAGAGCGGATGAACGATTCGGTCTTCGGGTTGACGGCTTCGGTCTGGACGACCGATCGCGACCGGGCCGAGCACATGGCTCGCCGTTTGAACGCGGGAACAATCTTCCAGAATCGTTGCGATTTTCTCGACCCAGCCCTACCTTGGACCGGCTGGGGAGACAGCGGCAAAGGCTCAACCCTATCACGCTACGGCTTTTACCATCTAACCCGCCGAAAAAGCATCCACTTCCGCGACCCCAGCGACTCCTAGTGACAGGTGCTAGCGCCGGCGCCCACGCCACGGCGAAGGCTGAAAGACACGAACAATTTGAAAGTTGCTCAGATTTTGCTGATATTGCGGTCGCCTGGGATCACGCGAAGGATTTCGACTTGTTCATCCGTTTCTCGATGAAAAATGACGTAGCGTCCGACAGAACTGGTGCGAACACCTTCACCAAACTGGCTTTGCAATTCGCCAATCTGTGGTGTCGATGCAATTAGCAGACACTTCGACTCAATCTTTTCCACCCAAGCAAACGCGGCCTCAGGCTTGTCCTGGGCGATATAACCAAGAATGTCAGCCAGATCTTGCTGGGCCAATGGCGTATAAAACGGCTTGGTCAATGTCCGCTCGGGGCTTGGGTTGCCGCAGCCATTGCTCGCAGTTGGCCAAACACGGTGTCATGGTCGATCAATTCGCCACGATCGGCTTGTTCGATGCCTTCTTGAACTTGTTGCCTTAATCGCTCGCTCGAAACTAACAAGCGTAGGCCTTCGGTTACGGCCTCCCCGGCAGACGAAAATCGACCTGAGGACACTAGGTTTTCGATAATAGCTTGCTGCTCGGCAGGTAAATCAACCTTCATGTTTTGTCTCCAACTTTCATGTAGCCTCGCGATTCGCAGGCGGCAGCAAGGTATCTACACCAGCCCGCTTGGGAACATTTCCACCGTAATACAGCCGTGCATCCATTATACGTCCAAACCCGATTTAGAATAGCCTTGGACCGCGTGGCGGTCCGGCTGGGGGGCTTTTTAGCCTGCTAGGTCGGCCAGCGGTTGGGCTTGGCTTAGGCTTTTGCCTAGTCGGACTTGCATCTGCTCGTTGCCGATGGTGACGACTGCGCGGCGGCCGTCGAGCTTGGTGATGTTGCCGGCAAAGCTGCCGAACTTGATGGGGTCGCCTTCGCGGAAGAATTGGATTTTCCCTGTATCCTTCATGCGCACCGACATGCGCCAGCCGCCTTGGCCGTAGGTCATGCTGGTGATAAATGCTTGGGCGGCGATGGCGTCTTCGGCAATGCTAAGTTGGGTGCTGGCGGTTTGGGTTGCCGCGGGCGGATTGTAGACCGTAAAGATGTCGCGGCTGACAATATCGACTTGGATTTTTTCTAGCGGCTCTAGCTTTGCTTTACTGGGGCGATCGGTCAGGCTATCCTCGCGTTTGCAGTTGTCGAGCGACAAGGCCTCGATGGCGAGCGTGATTTTTAGCGAGTCTTCGCCCTCCTCAGGCATCAAAGAGGTTTCAGAAATTCGGTGTAGGTGACCTGCTTGATAGAAACCGTAGAGAAAGCTCGATAGCTCGGCTAACGTGCCCTTGGCGTTGACGGTAAAGATAATTTTCTGGGCACGTTTGTGGGGGCCAGCCCCCGTTTTACTGCTGAGATCGTCAACTTCGAGCCCCGAATTCCCGAGTTGCTCGCGCAACCAAGTTTCGTAGAGCGTAACGGCGATGTCGGTGTCGGTGGGTAGCGAAAGGCGGCCTAACTCGCTAAGACGGCTTTGGGCGCGGCGCCCACGCGCATCGGCATGACGGGCCATCGTTAGATCGCCCTGGACGTCAAGTAGCTTTTTCTCGTTCCGCTCACAGGCCTGACGGTAGTTGCTGACCCCCTTGGTGCTAACCCAGAGTAGGACAAGGAGCCCCACGCCTACGACTAAGAGTTTCTCGCGACTGTTCATGATTTGCTTCCCTCCTTCGAAAGCTCGTCCTCAGCGACGTCGATCGTCGAACGGATATGCCAAGGGTAGTCGGGGATGGTCTCTTCGAGTTCCGCAGTGCCATCACGTTGGACTCGCCGAGTGCCATCGCTTCGGAGGCGATCTTCAAGCGGCTGCAATTCAGGGTATTTTCTGGCGGCGATGTCAATCGTCATCTGGCGACCGCCAATATCAAGTTTTTCGATAACGACATCCTGGTCGAGAACAAAGTCTTCGGAGTCGAGGGCAATCGGCCGGACGATTTTACTCAAGTGTTGAAGCTCGGTGAGCATATTGGGCGCGTCGTTCATCCAAGTGTGGACGGTTTTTTCAAAGCTTTCGTCGGCCAACAGCTCTTTTTTCGATTTTTCGAGGAGGGCCATCTCCTCGCGAGCGATGTCAGCCGCATCGACCGGGGCGTTGAGTTTTGTGTAGGCTTTGCCGCCGAAAAATGCAACGGCGGCAAAAACAGCGGCACCGGCCAGGGCATAGAGGCGACGATTCGAGCGACGTACGACTCGCTTGCGTGGGTGGAGCAAGTCGATCGGCGGGGCGTTGCCAACCGCTTCGTCCAGGGCGAGGCCAACCAACGGCATCGTGTCGGCAGCCGAGGGGTTTTGGAATAGTTTGGCAGAGACGATCGCCGAATCCGAGGAAAAGTCCATCGGCAGCACATCGACGTCGAGCTTCTGGTCGAGCAATTCGACCAACTCGGTTAGTTTGTCGGGTCGCTTTCCTGCAATCCAGACGGAAGCACCATCGATCTCCGGTTGCTGTTGGGCGATGGCAAGTAATGTGCGGCGAAGCTCGGCGGCGACGATTTTTTCGAGGGTCTCGAAGTTGTCAGCCGGCGGGAGCTGAATGCGGCGGAACAGGGTGATCTGACCGTTGACGGTTGCCCAGATAGTGGCTTCTTGGGCGAAGGGGGTGACGAAGATGCGTATGGGTTGTTCGTCGCCGTCGATCGCGCGCCGTGCAGCCGCTGGCCAACCAAGGGCCAGTGGCACCAAACGATCAGGGGTTATCTCTGCCGCTTCCCAAATCGCTTGCAGCTTGCCTAGTTCTTCTGCATCCAGCGAAATAGCGATGACCCGATTGGGCGTGCTCTCGTCGCCGATCAATGGCAGGAAATCGAAGCCAACAAGTTCGTCGGTTGAGGCGACGTCAACATCCGCTTGCATGTGTACAAGATCGGGCAACTCGGCGGCAGGGCATGGGGGCAATTCCAGATGCTGCCAACTCAGCTTGTCGCGTCCGACAGCAAAAACAATTTTCGAACGCCCCGGACGGTAGGAGGCGAGCACTTCAGCAAGCTTCTTGCCAATAGTTTCTGGCTTGTCGGATTCTTCGAGCGGGAATTCGATTACGTTGTCGACTTCGGCATGGGCGACGCGTCGCCCTACGACAACCGCGCGGAGATAGTTTTTTGTCCAGTGGATCGTTATGGATTGAGGCATGGTTCCGCTCAACCGGGGGTGGTGGGACGTGTTTTGGTAGGCTGATCTTAGGTGGGATTTTCGGGTAGCTCTATTCTACACTGGAAGGCAATAAAAGTGCGGGGAGAATCTTGCTAATCTTCTCAAACTGAAAAAAAGGAGCCCGCGAATCACGCGAATAGACGCGAAAATGTTTGTTTATTCGTAACAATTCAGCCACCTGAAGTAATAGAACGCGGAGGAACAGGAACACAGATCAGACGGATTTTCACGGATACAAAAAGAAGATTATTGAAGTCCTAGGGGCTAAAGATCGAAACAGACGGTTTCCCAAAACCGTCTTGTTATCTGCGACAATCTGCTAAATCAGCGTTCATCTGTGTTCTATTCTGCTGCACTCGGCTGAAGTGTTACGTTTATTCGGATACTTGACCTTCATCCTGTGTTAGTCCGTGCAGGTGAATTCATTGGTAACAACAGAACTCATTCGCGCCTATTTGCGTGATTCGCGGGCAAAATATATGTCAGCGTTTTCAGTCTGAGTAATCTTGGCCCTCGGGTTCTTCGCCAAGTTGGCGGCGGGCAACCCCGGGGCCTAATTTGCTGAGATCCAGCCAATTCAGCAGTTGGGTGGTCTCGCCAGTGCGGTCGAAGACGACCTCGCCGCGGGATCGGGGGGTGGTCGTCTCGAAATAGCCAACAACTTGGGCACTGTAGACATCGCCACGGGTGGTGATATAGGGCTCCATTTTTCGCATTTGCTGCTTATCGACGATCCCCTCGGCCAAAATCCAGTAGGGATGGCGTTGCACGCTTTCCTCTAAATCAACTTCGCTATCGCGCTGCGTGAGGATTTGGTCGGCTGCCGTTTCTGTCATTTCAGGGATCGAGAGCAGCACGGGCTTCGATGCGGCGTTGATGTTCACTCGTCCGGCAATTCGATTTTCGCTGCCGACCTGGACAAGGTCGAGCAAGGCAAGAAAGTCTTCACGGAAGTTTTCTGAATCCTCTTGCCAAGGGGACCCAAAAATCTGAGCGGGTTCGTTTTGCGCTTCCGCATTGTTTTCGTCCTTTTCTTTCTTCACCGCGACACTAGCACCTACTAAATCGAGCAGCGTGGCGATCTCGGTTTGCGTCTCTTTTTCGAAATCGATTTCTGCCGCATTGAGCGAGGTTGAGTTGCCTACCGCCTTGTCGTCGGCAGCGCCATTTTGTCGATAGAGAATAATGAACTTCGCCTCTTCTTCGCCAACTGCTTCGCTTAGTTCATCGTGGAGCTTCTGGAGGTCGGTATCGTTGACGTCGATTCTTGGTTTGCCCTCAGGGTTAGAGAGCTTTTCCATGCTATACACGGTGAGGTAAGCAGAGAGGCCGCGGTTCAGTTGGCCCTCGTTATTGTCAAGTTCTTCGAGCGCACCCCGGGGCTGCTCCTCTTGAGATTCTACGACATAGCTACGGTCGGCATCCAATCCGTAGAGAAGCTCGGCGGTGATGCCCTTGATCATTAGCAGCTCGTCTAAGCCGGTGAAGTGACCATTGCGCGGTTCGTATTCGACGGGCAAGTCTTGATAGTACGATTGTTCGGCACCGAATTCGCGATCTTCGTCGTCCTCGTCCAGCCAATCGAGAATCGCATCGGCGATTTTCGAATCAATACCGGGGATCGCCAGCAAACGCTTGCGAGCGGTGTCGTCTTCGGGGTCGTCGTCTTCAATCAATACGTTGAGGTTGAGCTTGGCAGACTCGTTTTCCATCCCGTAGCGAAGATCGGAGTAGTACCCATCTTCTAGTTTTGCCGCCAAGATGGTGAAGAAACCACGGTAGGCAGGCGAGGTGTTTTCGATCACCAAGATGCTTTGCATCGCGTCGGAATTGTCGTAAAGGCCGCCTTGCTCTTGGATTTCCGAATCCGATTGATCGAGAAATGCCTGGAGATATTCGACTCCCGATTCAGCCAACAGCCGGGCTTGTTCGCGTCGCCCCCGATAGCGGGTGGCCATGTGCTCGTTGTGCATCAACACCAAGTAAGTGCCGGCGGTCAACGACATGATGGTGATGGCGACAAGCACCATCAATAGCACGCTGCCTTGGGGCGGCGTGCTGCGGTCGTGGTTGTTCGGCAAAGAATGCTTCATCAAAGAGTTTGCTCGGTGGATTGATCGTCAGGTAGGCTTTGCGGGCCCGGCGGTTTTTCTCGTAGTTCTACGTTCGGTAAACGGACGAAAAGTTTGTATTCAAGAGTTCTTTCTTCCACGCTTCGAGGCTTGCTGCCCTCGGTCGGTTCTGTCTGCTCGGCTTCTTTATCGAGACTGCGAGGCCCGGCTGCAAGCTTGAGCGTAATTTCGACGGCCCGGGGTAGGCCACCTTTTTTGGCGGAGTTCCACTCGTCGACAATCTCTTTTTTCTCAGAGTCGTAATAGGCAAACTCGATGTCGACAACCTCCGGCGCAATTAGCTCGGCCCCTTCCGGCGGGTCTTTCGTTGCACTTCTCGTTACCGACTCAGGTTGCGTAGTCCAAACGGCGGTTGCCATGCGCTGGCAGGATAAACCGGAATAGCCGTCGAGCGTGTTTTCCTCTTCTTCGCCTAGCCCTTCTTCGCCTAGCCCTTCTTCGGCAAGTTCGTCGGCGTCGAGCGGGTCGCCCTTGCTAAGAAAATAACGTACGGTCTGTGGCATTTCGTCGGCGGATGTCGAGTACGAGTCGTCGACTTCGCGCGTTAAGCGTTCCCAACGCCAAGCTGCCGCCCGATCGATGCGTAGCTCAGAATCGGTGCCGTAGATGCCAAGCACCGTCAACGACTGTTCAGCGGTGGCCGGTGTTTCGTCGGCGCTGTCCTCCGTTTCGTCTTCTGAGGAGTCTGCTTCGGCTGAATCGTCGCTCGCTGTCGAGTCTTCGGAGGCGGGGGCATAGTAGCGAGCAGCACGTAGATCGTCGGCGATTTGGGCTAGCAAGGTTCGAGCTAGCTGCGAGGCTTCGACTTGTGTTCGGCTGGAGTCAACTCGTGTCAAAAACAATTCGATGGTTGTCATTAACAGCATCAGTACAACCCCCGTCAGGCTCAGCGCTAGTATCACCTCTAGTAGGGTGAATCCTGAGCGGCGAGAGGTCGGCAGTCGAGTTGCGTTGAAGTTACCGTTAGCCATCGTCGCCCTCCGAAGATTCAGACGACTCGGAGGTATCTTCGGATTCGTCGTCTTTTTCTTTTTTCGTCGAAGTGGTAGGGAGCCAGCGGACCAGGCGGTATTTTACGGGGCGATACTTTCGTTCTAGGTCTTGCTCGACGAGCACTTCCACCGAGATTAACGAATCGATTTCGGTGCTCTCGAACGAAACCGAGTAGACCCAATCGACGGAGTCCTCGACATCCAACGGCTCATCTGATTGTTCTTCGAGCTTAGTCTGTCCGACGATCATCTCATCCATCAACGAGGTAGCCAGCAGTTGGGCACGAGTTTCGGCATAGGCATCCGAGGCGCGTCGGCTGGAGAGCGTGATCAATTCACCCAACATCGCCACGGCACCAGCCAAAATCGCCAGGGCAAGAATAACTTCGAGAAGCGTGAAAGCCGACCGCTTGCTTGGCACGTCATGAGAAACGGTGCTGGGTGGTTTTGATTGTACGAGTGGGACCTCAATGCTGGGTTGCGACGTTGGGTGCCACTGCTGGCTTGTCCAGCAGTGCGAAGCGGGTACCAGGATTCCACTGCTGGGCAAGCCAGCAGTGGCACCCGTCAGTTTTGACAACACACCAAACCAGTTGTGTCGAGACACGAAAAGCCGTTTCAAGACACTGGAAATGTATCCAATAGACCCAAAATTATATGCCGAAAGTTGGCTTTTGGAACCGACTGTAGAAACCTCCAGATGCTGTACCCTCACACCACGCTAAGCAAAACACCAGAACAACATGGCAGACAACACAATGACACAAAACGGAAAACCCTCTCCTGAACAGCAAATTGAACTGCTCGAAAAACAGTTGATCCAAGCCCAGCGGATGGCCGCGCTTGGCGAGTTGGTCGGAACCACAACCCACGAATTCAACAACGTGTTGATGACCATCCTCAACTACGCCAAACTCGGCCTGCGTCATAAAGACGAACCAACACGCGACAAGGCTCTCACCAAAATCCTATCCGCCGCCCAACGGGCAGAAAAAATCACCAACAGCGTATTAGGGCTGGCCCGAAACCGCAAAGAGGAGTTCGCTCCCACCGAACTGGTAAAACTCGTTGAAGAATCGCTCGTACTACTCGAGCGGGAAATGCAAAAATACCGCGTGGTGGTTGTGTGTGAGTTCGCCGAAGTACCGCAAGTGCGGGCGATCGGCAACCAGATTCAACAAGTGCTGCTGAATCTGATGACCAACGCGCGACAGGCAATGCCCAACGGCGGCGAGTTGCTCTTACGTTTAAGCCACGACCCAACAACCGGGATGGTCGACCTGATGGTACGCGACTCGGGCACAGGGATTCCTCAGGATCAGCTTCCTAAAATCTTCGACCGATTCTTCAGTACCAAAGATGGTCCCGACGCCAGCGGCAAAGGGGGGACGGGCGTGGGGCTATCCACTTGCAAAGACATCGTCGACGCTCACCAAGGTCGTCTACGCGTAGAAAGCACCATCGGCCGCGGCACCGCTTTTACCGTTCGCCTGCCCGTGCATCAACAAGCAGCCCCAACAACAACCGTGGCCCCAATCACCGAGCTCGGCATCCCCACCCAAACAGCAAAAGCAGTGAAATAGCAGCCCTACATAGCCCGACCATACTGGTCGGAAAAACAACCGCTACCTCAACGACGCCACTCCCGTCACACTGGCCTGAATCTCGGCCAACATCTGCTGTTCGATCACCACGTCGCGACCCTGCGGCAACCAAGACTTTGAAAAGCGGGTACGCAGCACCTTATCGCCCAATCGGCTGGGCAAAGAGTTATCGTACCGAAACGTGGCGGCCCCCGAAGTCGCGTGCTCTGGGCGTGGCAAGTCTTCGAGTTCTTTGTAGACGGCAAGGTCGACGAAGTAGCCACCCTGTGCGGGAATCACACGCATGACGGCACGGCGACGAATCGTCTGAAGTGTACTTTCCCAACGGTTCTCGAAACCGTCTGAGTCGGGCCGATGGGGCTCAAGCCAAGTCGCCCCAACCTGAGGAAACGTATCGATGCGGCCTTCAGTCACCACGTTGCCAATCAACTGCACGCGGTTCTCGCGCTCGATACGAAAGTAATTGTCGACCACGTCAACAATCTGCTCCCAGACAAGATCTTGATTCCTTCCCACAACCGGGAGGAACAAGGGATTAACACAAGCCGTCCCGGGAACCGTATTGATTTTGGGCGGAATCACCGTCGTATCTAACACCGGCGGAGCCACTACCGCAGGCCCAACCGGCATCGGGGGCGGAGCAGCGAACAACACTTGAGGAACAGCGATCGACTGCGTCTGAATCGGTTGGCAGCCACCTACGAGCGCAACGCCAGCCAGCGCACAGATCGATCGTAATTTCAGCAAACAGTTCATCCGCTCCTCGCGCGAGAATCTCGGGCCGCGAATGATCGCGAAACACTGCCAGCAAGGCAAGGCTAATCTCCCCCCCCTAAATCTGCTAGCACTCTCACCCCTCCCCCAGCCGGACCGCCACGCGGTCCACGGCGCCCCACCAAAAAAACAGGCCGACCACTCAAAAAAGAGTAATCGGCCTGGCGGTTGCAAAGCCGCAGCCAAGTGGTTTGGTCGGCGACCCGTTTTAGTAGCGGTCGCCATCGATGCCGAGTCGCATCTTGAGCATCTCAAACTGCTCTATATAACTATCGTTGGTCGAGTGAACGTGTTCTGCCTCGGTAACAAACTTCATCTCTTCGCGACAGTTGAGGCCCGCATCGATCAAAACGCCTTCGTATTCGCGAAGCTGCTTGCCATAGACAATCAAAATCTTATGCTCGTCAAACTGCACTTCTTGCGGAATGCTGGGATTCAACACCGCGATTCCCGTGCAGCCATCGTTGACTAGTAAGTCTTCGAAGTCCCACAGAATGCTCTGAAGGATGGGCATGTCGATATGCTCGCGGTAAAGGTCTTGGTGACCTACGGCGGCATAGTCGTGACTGGTTTCAATCACCACGTCGACCACGGGCCCAAGCGGATCGAGCAATTCCATAAAGGTGTCGAACAATCGTTCGCGAGACGCAGCCGCCATAACCACCGGCACGTTCTGCCGAGACGCCTCGTCTCGGTAAGTATCATGCCGAAAACCGGCGGATGGCACGACATCCAGATCGAACGATGGCCGCACTGCATCGGTCAGCGCAAAGCTACCGTAGCGGCTCACGTCCAAGTGAGCTTCCAACTCGTCTTGGTCGAGTTGCTCGAAGCTGCTTGCCGTCTGCGCGACAACCTCTTCGTGAAATACGTTATTGAAAAATTTCTTTAGGAAACCCATCGGCGAACTCTTTGCTTGGTCGGAGCAAAATGGTAAATCAAACGCAACAATCAGGGAGTTGCCGGGAGCGTGCCAAAGATCCTTACGATCTCTTGGCGAGGGGGGCTTCGTTCAACAGCTTCGCCGGGGTCTGGCTTGCTGCTGCCTTCTAAAAGAAGATTAGGTTACTCGTAAGCAAAACGGTTGCCCTGCACCACTCTTTCGCTAAAGCAGGCCAGCCACAACCGGCATAACCGGCAACCGGGCGAAAAACGGTTGAACCTAGGCATCATCGTCCGCAGAAAGAAACGGCCACCAGAATCGAGTTCAAGAAAGAGGCTTATCGTGCTGCTAACGGTTCAACCTTGCGCAGTAGCAATAAGACTCTCGCAAAGGCGCTAAGGCGCAAAGAACGGGGAAATCACTCCTTACAATCTCTGTGATACTTCAGCCGAGTGAAGCAGATAGAACACAGATGAACGCTGATTTAGCAGATTGTCGCAGATAACAAAACGATTTTGGAAAACCGTCGTCTGTTTCGATCTTTAGCCCCTAGGACTTCAATAATCTTCTTTTTGTATCCGTGAAAATCCGTCTGATCTGTGTTCCTCCGCGTTCTATTTCTTCAGGTGGCTGAAGTGTTACCAATCCCTCACACACGACTCCGTAAGGAAATTGGATCTCGCAGAGACGCTGAGACGGCAGAGCTACAATATTCTGGTTTTCTCTGCTGTCTCTGCGCCTTTGCGAGAAATCCCTACCTGTTTGGTTTTGGCCAGAGGCCGCACCACGCTACTTCTCCAAGCAGCGTACAAGCGAAGAGACCGCCATCGCCGTGCCATATTGCTGATGATAGTTGTACAAAGGGTAATCCCACCAACTTCCATCTTTCTCCTGAAGAGGCCGCAAAATATGGGCCAGATGGCCTTGAAAGTACGGTCGCTCTTCGGCTGGCAATTCTTCGATACACATCGCCGCGTAGTAATGGCCGTAGTAATAAAAATATCCAGCCACTCCAAAAAACGACTCATGCGGCACCGGGTATTTCCGCCCCATGCTAAGCCAGCCATTTCGAGCGTAGAGCCGGTCAAGCCACGTCTTCACCACCGCGTCGCTAACTCTTGCATCGCCATATATCCGCAAAGCCAGATTGCAGGCTTGCGATCGCCCGAGACTACCAGCCGGTCGGTTAATGTCGTAGCGCGGATACAAAGCCAAGTACTCGCCATAAGCATACGAAAAATCGGGGTGTTGCTGCCGACGGATCGATGCAATTGCCTGTTGAGTGCGGTCTTCGGGAAACGCAATCCCCAACGGGGCCGCTTTTTTGAGCGCGATCAACGCCGTCGCAGTAGTAAAACTGCTTGAGCTACTGCTCGGCCTCTGCGTGTGGGCTACCATATCGTAGTAGCCCCAGCCGCCATTGATCGATTGATAGCGACGCAACCGGTCGACCTGATACTTGGCCAACTCAATAAGCTGGGCCTGCAACGCTTCATCGCCAGCCGCTCGCTCGTGCAGCAAGACGATGGCATGGAGTGCGTAGGAATGCCCCCAAATGTTGTAAATTGCCTCCGGCTCAGCACGACGCAGAGTGCCAGCGTTCGCTAAAAACCATTTCTGCCCATGCTGAATGGCAGCTTCCATTTTTTTGCGGCGTTCGCCATCAAAATGTTCGCGAGACTCGATCAGCGCTTGCAACGCCAATGCGGTAACCGCCGTGCGAAAAGCACGATGAGAACCCGGCACTGGCGCATAAATATTCAACTGCTTGGTACGCTGAGCGCTCCCCCACGCACCGTGCTTCATCTGCACATCCAGCAAGAAATCGACACCACGTTCGATCGACTTAAGAATCTCTTCCGTCGTCGGAGGAGTAATGGGCGCCGGCTTGGGGCCTTGAGTTGCCAGCGGCGAAATCTTTGGCACCGGCGAAGGCTCCACCTTAGCCACAGCCTCCTCGCCTGCTGCATCCCCTGCCGAAAGAAAAACCCCCAAGCACAACGACACAACAGCTACGCAAAACATCCAGCGGCGATGGTTTCCATTTATCATCCGTCTACCCGCGACTCCCTTGCAATGACAAATGACAATTGCCAAGTAACAATTGAAAAATACTCTCCCACCCCTAACTAGCGCCTAACAACAACTACTCCTCTTCTTTCTTCTCTTCCTTAACAATCTCGTCACCTTCGTCGAGGCCTTTAAGCACCTCGACGAGCTTGTCTTTCGTTCGGCCAAGCTTGACGTTGCGACGCACCGGCTCATCCTCATCTTCTTTAACGAGCATGACGTACTTAATTTTGTCGTCCTCTTCGTCGGTTTGCACGAGATCCTTTGGCACAACCAACGCCTTTTTGTTTTCGTAGGCGACGATGGTCACCTTGCCGGTCATCCCTGCAACAAGCCACTCCGGGGCACCGTCCGTTTCAACGTCTAGCTGCATAGCAAACTTTTTGTCGCCACCAACAATCGCAGAGACCTTTTTCACCTTCCCTGTCAATTCCACTTCATCATCTGCCGTAGGGGCAATCGTCGCAGTAAGGCCAACCTTAAAATCAGGCAACTCCTTTTCTGGAACTGCTGATTCCACACAGAGCGGACGCTGCGAGACAATCGTCATAAGCACTTTGTTGGCGGTCACCGTGCCAAACGGTTTCAATTTCGCGGCATACGAGGTAACTTCCGACCATTTGCCATTCACGCATCGGCCATAATACACAATCCCATCCGCCGGGGCTCGAACGACCATCAGCCCTTTGTCGTTAATCAGCTTGGCATGACGTTCGACACTACGCGAGCGGGCATCTCGCTTCTGTTGCATCTCGTAAGTAAGGCGCGTAAGGCCTTTTTCCTTAGCCGTCTTCGCTTGCTCGAAATTCAACGCGGCCTCTTCCAAAGCCAAGAGGTAACGCTCGTCGCGACGTGGCAAACTCACATTCAACGAGTGATCGCGACTGGCCGTTTGGAGTTTTAGCATCAATTCTGACGTCTCGACCGCGAAACGCTGACGCCGGAGAACAATCTCCTCGGTCTCCTCGGTAATTTCATCCGCTTCATACATCTTCAACAGTTGATCTAGCTCCTCCTGCTGCGAAGCCAGACTTTCCTTCGACCGCTTATAGAGGAAATTCGTAATCTCAACCTCAAAGGGCCGATCAATGTCTAGATAATACTGATAGTCTTCTTTCGCTTGTTCATGCCGCACTTTGGCTTCCTGGAAACTGATCTCCTTCAGTCGTTTGATGCGAGGGTATTCTTCTTCCTGCTGCATCAACGCCAACTCGCTCAACCGTTGCGTAAGCGACTCCTCGTCGATCTTTTTGTCGATTTTTTCCTCGTCGAAACGTACAAGAACATCGCCCTTCTTCACTCGGGCGCCGTGCTCCACCGCTTCGACAACCTCAAATTGGCTCCAACTCTCGGGACGAAGCGCCACTTCGTGCGTTTCTTTCGCGACAAACACTCCGTCGATCTTTGCTTCGATCTTCAACGGTTTGCGTTCGACTTTATGAGGCTTGGGCTTTTTGTCTGATTCCTTTTCCTTTTTCGAGTCTTTATCATCCTTTTTAGACTCCTCTTTGTCGTCGTCGCCCTCATCGTCCTTGCCCTCCTCCTCATCCGCTTCCTCGCCTTTTTTCTTATCCTCGTCCGAGTCGGCTGAGGACTCCGAGTCGTCGGAATCGTCGTCCGACTTCTCTTCTTTCTTTTCTTCCGCCGCCGCCTTCGCTTTTTCAGCCGGTTTCTCGTCGGCTACCTGCTTACTCTCCTCAGGCTCAGCCTCTTTCTTCTCCTCGCCAACCGTTTGTGCAAGACCCAAATTGGTCGGAGCCGCCTGGGCATCAACTGCCCAGAAAATAAGAAGAAACAAAAGCAAACTGCTAAGAACACGAGACATCAAAAGCTCCTTGTCAGCTCAAACAATCGTCGGGACGACGTGCGAGTGCGGTCATTTAATTGATTGGGTAGCCTGAGCCTAGCCATGGCAAACTACGGGTAGTTTAAGGGCTAGGCAAAGTATCCGGCTGCTAGATTCTAGCTGCGCCGACGCCAAAAGCCCATATTCTTGTTACGGTTTCATCGCTAGGAGCAGCAAAATCGCAAATCGAGCTTACAATCCCGATAACTGGACTTTTCGCTTAAACCGTTGTATTTGGCACCCGATTCCGCTCGATTAGGCTTTGGAGTGATATCCCGCACGCCTTGCCCCAACACTTATCCCACGGCGACCCTTGTACTTATGAAAATCTACACAAGAGCCGGCGACCACGGCACAACCGCACTCTTGGGCGGCCGCAAAGTGGCCAAATGCGACGCCCACATTTGCGCCGTTGGAACCCTGGACGAACTCAATGCACTGCTGGGCGTAGCCCGAGCGGGTAAGCCACAGCCACAGATCGACGACGTCTTGCTGCTTCTGCAAAACCAACTTTTCGACCTGGGTGCCGAACTGGCCAACCCACAAGCCGACAAGCCAAGCACTGCGGCCCTTCAAGACAACGACATCGCTGCAATAGAAAACCGGATCGACACGTTCGAGAAAGACTTACCGGCGCTCACCACATTCATTCTGCCAGGCGGCTGCCAAACCGCCGCGACACTTCACCTAGCCCGCTGCGTTTGCCGACGAGCCGAACGCGAAATTGTCGCCTTATCGCAAGAAGCCACGGTACAAGAAACCGTGCTGAAGTACATCAACCGAATCAGCGATTTGCTGTTCGTCCTCGCAAGATCAGCCAACGCAGCCGTAGGCGTAAGCGACGTAGCCTGGAAAACATCACGCTGATTTGATTCTTCCCGCCGGTTTCCGACTGTGGGAGGCGTCTCCCGACGCCGAAAGCCACTGTTTTTGACACGTTCGGCGTCGGAGACGCCTCCCACAGGGATACCTAGCATAAAAATAAAGTGACTGGCTCTGGAACCTTTCTACCTAGCCACTTTACGTACCCTGCTTCGCGTCTTATCCTACGTATCAGCTTATCTACGCTAATTCGATGGCTCTTCAATTGGCGATATGTAGCTTTTTTTGAGAGTAGGTGCGCGGACCGGGATGGTCCGTAAGGCGGAGTGCCTTCTCATCGCAAAAACCAAAAATACAATCTGGTGGAGGATGATATGGGCGGATCATTTCGACTGTTGATACTGGCACTCGCGATCGCGGGCACTTGGATATCAACCAACCGAGCTGCGGCTGAAGAAGCCCTCGATCTGGCTGCCGTAGCGGCAAAGGCAGACGAAGCCGCATTGGCAGGCCACAACGCCTGGATGCTCACCAGTTGTGCGCTGGTTCTGTTTATGACAGCCCCAGGCCTCGCCATGTTCTACGGCGGACTGGTCCGCAAGAAAAATGTTCTCAGCATTATGATGCAATGCCTGTTTCTCATGGGCATGATGACCGTACTGTGGGCCTTGTATGGATACTCGCTTGCGTTCGGCGGCGACGGACCTTACATCGGCAACGCCGACCACTTGTTTATGAACGGTGTGCAACGCACTTGGGATGAAACCGCAGGCGCTGCCATTGAACCAATGTATGTAATCGACGAAGAGACCAACACCAAAATTCCGATGTACACCCACATGCTGTTCCAAGGCATGTTCTTCATCATCACCCCCGCACTCATCTGCGGCGCATTTGCCGAACGCATGAAGTTCAGCGCAATGGTCATCTTCAGCATCGCCTGGGGAACGCTCGTCTACTGTCCACTCTGCCATTGGGTCTGGGGCGGCGGCATCCTCGCTTTTGGCTCCGATCATGCCTGGAGTGGCGGTGCACTCGACTTTGCTGGCGGGACCGTCGTACATATTAGCTCCGGCGTCTCCGCGTTGGTCTGTGCCTTGATTCTCGGAAAACGGGTCGGCTATGGCACAGCCGACTTGCGACCTCACAACCTCACCTACACCACCCTAGGCGCTGCAATGTTGTGGGTCGGCTGGTTTGGTTTCAACGCCGGCAGCGAGCTGCTTTCCGATCACCTCACCGCCAGCGCATTTGCAGTCACCCATTTTTCCGCAGCGGCGGGGCTTCTCGGCTGGAGCTTCTACGAGTGGCTGAAAGACGGCAAACCTAGTGTCTTAGGCGCCGCCTCAGGTGCCGTGGCCGGTTTGGTCTGCATTACACCCGCTGCCGGATTCGTGAACCCGATGCACGCCTTGCTCATGGGCGCCGCGGCGGGAATCATCTGTGCGATTGCCTGCGGCACCCTAAAAAACCGTCTGGGCTACGACGATTCGCTCGACGCCTTTGGCGTTCACGGCGTAGGCGGCACCTTGGGGGCCGTTTTAACCGGCGTTTTTGCGACCCGAGCCTGCTGGGATATTGCCGAAGGTGATAAGCTAGGGATAGTCGAGGGTGGCTCAGTGATGACTGGCCAACTAGTCGCGATCGCGGTCACCTGGATTTTCAGCCTCGTCGCGACTTTTATCATCCTCAAGATCATCGACGCCGTCCTTGGTTTACGAGTTGACGACAATAACGAGACTCGCGGGCTGGATATCAGCGAACATGGCGAAGAAGGTTACATTTTCACCTAACTTGCCACCGCAGTTTCCCCATAACAATACTTGCAATTGCTTGATAGAATTTTACTAAATGGCGCAGTTCCGACGTCGCCCGATGCAGCGCCGGAAAACGCTTGGCCCGATAGATAAGGAGCTCACGAGATGAAGAAGATCGAAGCGATCGTTCGTCACTTCAAGCTCGAAGATGTCAAGAACGCCCTCAGCGAGCATGGAGTCGCGGGGATGACCATTACCGAGGTCCGAGGGTTTGGCCGACAGAAAGGCCATACCGAAACCTACCGCGGCACCGAGTACGCCGTCGACTTTGTTCCCAAGGTCAAAATCGAAATTGCCGTTGACGACGATGCAGTACAGGCAATTGTCAACACCATTATCAAAACGGCCCAAACCGGCCAGATTGGCGATGGCAAAATCTTTGTCTCTGAATTGACCGAGTCGATTCGAATCCGCACCGGCGAAACCGGTGGAGAAGCGCTGTAACACTTGGCAAGCTGCAATTTCTTGTAGCAACAAACACCTCGGGCCGGCGTGGCAAACGCCGGCCCGTTTTTTGCCATCGCTACCCCACAAACCCCAAATAGCCGGGCTCTACTACAGCGCTAGGTTTGACCACAACGACACAACGGACACGACGAGAAGGGCCTAAGCCCAATGGCCTTGTTGATTGTACTCAGCCATATCCTGGACTTTCAGAATCTCATTTCAACCTTGCTGACACATGCGTCGTTGTGCTCGTCGTGTCGTCGTGGTTCAATGAACTTAGCGCTGTAGTACTACGAGCCGCCGGATAAAAAACCGCCAACCCCCCAAAACGCACGAAACCCATCTCACAGGCGGGAACATCCAAGCATGCCTAACAGTTCCCCAATCTCGTCGATTCGAGACCATCTGCGACAGCAGCACGAGGCCATTCGGCAATTGCACGATCGGGGCCTCTCGGGGGCTAGGGTTTCTACCAAGCTGGCCACACTCATCGACGGGGTGGTCATTCGACTCTTCAACCTCGCACTGGAAGAGCTTGACGAAAAGCTCGCCGACTCGCTACGCAAGAATATCGCCGTCGTCAGCCTCGGTAGCTTTAGCCGTCGGCAATGCGCTCCGTTCTCGGATGTCGATCTGATGATCTTGCATCAGTGTAAGGATTCCGAAGAAGTCGCATCTGCAATGAGGCCAATGACGCAAGGCATCTTCGACATCGGCCTGCAACTAGGGCACAGCATCCGCACCGTAAACGAGGCGGTGCAGTTAGCCCGCAGCGATACCGTTGTCTGCACCTCGCTGGTCGATGCTCGGCTGATGGTCGGCAAACAATCGTTATACGAAACGTTTCGCACAAGCCTAGAACGCATGTTGCAACGAAACCGTAAGGCCATTTGCCGAAGCTTTTTTGATGCCCGCGAAAGCGAGCGAGACCAGTACGGCAAGACGGTTTATCTACTCGAACCACATATCAAGCGTTCGCGCGGCGGACTACGAGATCTCGACCTCCTCCGTTGGATCGGCTACGTCGAGCACGGAGTGGCCGACCCCGATCGGCTATTGCTAGCCGGCGCGATTTCAAAACTAGATCATCGCCGCTGGCTATCAGCTCGCGATTTTTTTCTGCGCATTCGTAACGAAATGCACTTCCACTCCAACTCGGCGCGAGACCTGCTCGACCGTGCCGAACAATTACGACTCGCCGACTGGGCCGGGCATACACATCGCGCGGGAATGTTGCCGGTCGAACATCTAATGCGAGACTACTTTCGGCATTCCAACCATATTTGGCGATTAGTCCGCCGAAGAGATGCGAGCCTACAAGTAGTCTCGCGAATATCTCGCGCCCTCGACCCGGTGCTTGGAAAAAACGTCGGCGACAACTATCGAGTCGGACTACGCCACGTGAGTGCCACCCCCACCGGCATCGATAAACTAAAAAAAGACCTCGGCGAGGTGCTACGACTTATTGAACTGTCTGCTCGCGAACAAAAGCACCTAGACCATCGAACCTTTTCTTTTTTATTGCTAGCAGCACCCAACTTTTCTGACAAAGCTGCCGAGTCGGTCGGCCAACAATTCTACGACCTACTTGCCGATCCCCAGCCCGTGGCCGAAATCCTGCACGTCCTTCACGAATTGGGCTACCTCGAAAAAATCATTCCCGCCTTCCGACACGCTCGCGGTCTATTACAATTCAACCAGTATCACAAATTCACCGTCGACGAACACAGCCTTCGAGCCGTTCGCAGCGCAACCCAATTTGCCCAGCGACAAGACACGTTAGGCGCCGCCTATCGAGAAATCAAAGACAAACGAGTCCTCCACCTGGCTCTTTTGGTCCACGATTTGGGCAAAGGGTTTGAAGAAGACCATAGCGAAGTCGGAAAACGCATCGCCGAAGAAACAGCCGTGCAACTTCAACTCGACAAACCGTCTGCCACAGACGTTGCCTATCTGGTTCACCAACATCTGATGATGGCGCATCTCACGTTTCGCCGCGACACCAGCGACGAGTTGCTAATCCGAAATTTCGCCGACGACGTTGGATCGGTCGAGCGACTACGAATGCTGTTCGTGCTTACCTGCGCCGACTTGGCGGCCGTTGGCCCTGGAGTACTTAACGACTGGAAAGTCGACGTCCTGGCCGGTGTCTACCGACGAACTGCCCAACTTTTGCAAGACGGAGACGCCGATTCCTACGAGTCTGATCTAGAAAAACATCGCCGGCTAATCTCCGAGCAACTCACCCCCAAGGAGAAAAAAGACGGCTGGTTCGAAAAACAAATCAAGACCCTTTCACGAAGCTATCTGGCCGAAATTCAAGCCGACGAGGTCGTCGAAGCACTTCGTCGCTACCACGGCCTGTCCGATTCTGCCATCGATGTTACCGGCGCCATTCACCCAGAAACAAAAACCATTCACCTAATGGCGGGCGTCGATCGCGGAGTAGGACGCGGAGTCTTCTCCAGCATGGCTGGCGCGCTGTCCGAGCAAGGTATGCGCATCTTGTCGGCCCATACCGACGTGCTGGCCGACGACCTGTTGGTGCTGCGATACGTAGTTTCCGATCCTTCAACCACCGATCAAACCACGCCCGAGCGATTAGCAACCGTTTGCCAAGCAATCAAGGCATCGGTCGACTCCGACGAACCTCCCCGATTTCCCCAAGTCTGGGGCGAGGAACAAGCAGAAGCATCCATCCAACTTTCGATGCTGCCCAACGAAGTACGTATCAATAACGAAATCTCAGCCGACTATAGCGTGATTGAGATATTTACCTTCGACCGAAAAGGCTTACTCTACACGCTGGCACGCAAACTACACGATATCTCGATGATCATTCACCACGCCATAGTTGGCACCGACCTCGATCAAGTGGTCGACGTTTTTTACATCACCGATCGCCAAGGCCAAAAAATCACCGACGAAAAAAAAATCGACCACCTACGCAGCCAACTACTAGAGGTCATCAAATACTAACAATTCAAAGTGAAAAGGATTGAACCACGAATGACGCGAATTTACACGACTAGGGTTGGGATTTAGCTCAAAATCCCCTTCCCGAGATACGTCTGGATTGGGCGGCTAGGCCCTAATCATTCGTGCTATTCGTATAATTCGTGGTTGGTTGTTTTCAGTTTAAGTAACAACCACAACTCACAAGCAAACCTCTTTTCAAGCATTCAGCTTCACCGACGAATCCGCAGCCACGTTTACCCAAACATGCACATGCGGCGCCCCTCGATAGTGCCAAACAAACGAAGGCCCTTCCAAACGCCAGTTATCCCAAACACCATCGCCGCCAATATCCCCTTGCGCATAAAATGCAAGATGGCAAGCATCAATGCCGCCTTGGGCCTTCATACATGCAATCGCTTCGTCACGATCGCTCTGGCGGAAGGGTTCGACCAACTTGCGCACAACCTCTTGCACCCGACCACGCTGATCAACCGATAACTCAGTGATCGGAATACCTTGGAATTTCCCCTGGTCGTTACGAAAGCCAACCTGATGTTCGTCGGGAAGCCCTAACTTCACCAAGGCCAGTTTCTGCTGTTTCCCGTCCAAAGCTTGATAAAGTTGATTGGCCTCTTGGGCTTGCGACCAAAAAACATTGCCTGGATGGTCGGCTTCTTCCTCGAATCCCTCGCCGGCATGACCATAAAAAATCGGGCCGCCAAAGGCAACATGCTCCGAAGAATTGCCATCACAGCGAATCGTCATGTGGCGACCGGTCATCACAAATTCAAATTCTTCGCTCCCAGGCTCACCAAAAATCGCAATGCTGTTGCCCTCGCCAAAACCATCCGAGTCGTCCCGCAACTGGCGATCAATCCGGTCTAACCACGCAGGGTTGTAAAGTCCCTCAAAAATCAAACGAATCACTTCTCGCTGGTCTTTGGTATAAAATCCACCGTTAACCGTAGGATCGGTGATATTCCAATTGTTCGAAACACGGGTTCGCAGCAAGCCCCGTTCTTTATCTTGATAGTCCCAAGCAAAGCAAACTTCTTCGCGCTGCTTGGGCGTCAAAGAATCGTAGAGCACCTTGACGAGCGTCTCTGGCTGGCGATTATTACCAACAGCAGAGGAAGGCGCAGCATGGGCCAACACCGAAGGCAAGCAAGCCGCCGCTCCTGCCGCCAACGTACTTTTTCCGGTAATTTCCAAAAATGAACGCCGGTCGACCGACTGAACGGCTTTTCGGTCAATGTTTAACTCGTGATACACGGTGAACCTCCCTGGCCCTAAATGGCAAAATTCAACTGCTGCAAAAAATCGGCCGTACCTACTAGAGCATTTCGCTGTTGTGTGTTCCGCCACTCCAACCCAGAGGGTCGGGCTATATAGTCCCACCGTCTCGGTGGAGCGGAACACTCAAGTGATAAATGCTCTAACAAGCACTGCGAAACATTAGAGTCGACCCACCGCCGCTTTGCAAACTTTCGTCCCACAGAATTTCAAGAGCTACTATTTTGTGTTTCACGTCTGCACACTAAACTATCCCGTAACCACCTACTTTGCCGACTCCGACCCCCAGATGTGTGCCATGGCCGACAAATCGATAAAACCAACTTCCAAAGACGACGGGTATCCGCACATCGATGCCAAAGATACCGATCGGAAACTTTCAAAACACTTTTCCAACAGCTTCAATCGCTACACCGATTTTTCTCCCTTCGGCAAAGGGGGTGGCGGCCAACTCCGCGCGTGCCTCGACACAAATCTCGGCCGCCAAGTCATCATGAAAACCCTGCCCCCGCACCTCGCAAACCACGAGTACCTTCGCGCACGGTTCTTGCGCGAAGCGCGTGTCACCGCCCAATTGCAACACCCCAATACCGTGCCCGTCTACGAAGTTGGCCACGACAACGAGGGCCGACTTTATTTCACGATGAAAAAAGTCGAAGGCGAAACGCTACGCGACATTCTCGAACAGCAGATCCTGGGCGAGCCCGAAGCAATGAACACCTACAACCTCGAACGTATGCTTGGCATATTGATCCAAGTCAGCAACGCCCTGTCGTACGCCCACGCCCACGGCGTCGTACATCGCGACATCAAGCCCGAGAACATCCAGATCGGTTCGTTCGGCGAAGTGATGCTGCTGGATTGGGGCGTCGCCAAAGTTTGGGCCATGGACGACGAGGAACCCGAACGGCAACTCATGGAGCACGAAGAGCTAACCAGCGCCGGCCAACGTCCTGGCACCCCCCTCTACATGTCGCCCGAACAAGTGCGGGGCGGTGGCGAAATCGACAATCGCACCGACATCTATAGCATTGGCGTAGTGCTCTACGAAATCCTCACGCTCAAAGAGCCGCTCCGTGGCGACCGTGTCAACGAAACCTTCGAAATGATTCTCCGCGAAACGCCGATACCTCCGGTGCAACGCACTCCCAACCGATACATCCCCAGGCTCCTTGCAAGTATTTCGATGAAAGCGATGGAGAAAGATCCCGCGAATCGATATCAAACCATGCAAGAAATGATCGACGCAATACGCGACTTCCGAAGCCAAGCATTCCAATCGCTAACCCGGCAATAACACACGCTTCGGGATGGCCCCCCCGAACCAAACCCACAAATACGTGTCCTCCCCTATTAGCGTCGGCGGCCACGCCATCCCCCCCAGAGCACGCCCCAAAACCAAACGCCAGGGGGAACTACAAAGTCACAAATTTACAAAAAAACCGCAACAATTTGAACCACAGAGGACACGGAGGGCACAGAGAAAATCTATTTTTTAAGGCACTCTGTAAGACAAACCCGTAAAAGCTTGCTTTTTGACACACTTTTTTGAAAGAAGTGAACCGCTAATCAACGCTGATAATCGCTAATCTCATGTCTGTTTTTCGCATTTCGTTCACCTATTAGCGTGTATTAGCGCTGATTAGCGGTTCACTTTTTTTGTTTGCGGCCAAAGGCCCCGCTGTGCTACTCCGTGTCCTCTGTGGTTATTCTTTTTTCCTAAACTTTGGTCGATCGTACCGACTTTGCAATCCTCCAAGCGTCAGCGCCCAACCCCTTGACCATAGCAAAGCGGGTATCGAGAATCGGTGTTTTCCCCTGGAGTTTTATATGCCGACAGCCCCGCACGCCGATTCTTGTTCTGCCAACGTCCCCGATGCTGCCGGAAGGTTTGGCAAATTTGGCGGACGTTTTGTGCCTGAAACACTCGTGCATGCGCTCGACCTATTGGCCGCTGAATACGATGCGGCCCGTCAAGACGCCAGCTTTCAAGCCGAACTCGACGAACTACTGAAAAACTACGTCGGCCGCGCTTCTCCGCTCTATTTTGCCAAACGCCTCACCGAACATTGTGGCGGAGCCGAAATCTGGCTGAAACGCGAAGATCTCAATCACACCGGCGCGCATAAAATCAACAACACCATCGGCCAAGCCCTGCTCACCCTACGCATGGGCAAAAAACGGGTGATCGCCGAAACCGGTGCCGGCCAACACGGCGTCGCCACAGCCACCGCTTGTGCCCACTTCGGCCTGGATTGTGTTGTCTACATGGGCGAAGAAGATATCCGCCGTCAGGCGCCCAACGTGTTTTCGATGAAGCTGTTAGGCGCCGAGGTGCGCCCGGTGACCAGCGGCTCGCGCACCCTTCGCGATGCCATCAACGAAGCCATGCGAGATTGGATGTCGAGCGTCGAATCGACCCATTACATCCTCGGTTCGGTAGTCGGCCCTCACCCCTTCCCGCGCATTGTCCGCGATTTTCAATCGGTAATCGGTCGTGAAACGATCCAACAATGCCGCGAACGCTTCCAATGCCTCCCCGAAGTAGTCGTGGCCTGCGTCGGCGGCGGCAGCAACGCGGCTGGCATGTTTTATCCCTTTGTGGAACACAGCGACGTAGCGCTCGTTGGCGTCGAAGCCGGTGGCCGAGGCAACCAGCCGGGCGACCACGCCTCGCCACTTACCTACGGCAGCCCCGGCGTGTTGCACGGCAGCTTCTCGTACGTCATGCAGGACGAAGATGGCCAAACGTGCGACGTCCATTCGATGTCGGCAGGCCTCGACTACCCCGGCGTTGGCCCAGAACACAGCTATTGGAAAGAAACAGGCCGAGTCGACTACACCAGTTGCACAGACAAAGACGCGATGAACGCTTTCGACGCGCTCGCTCGCCTCGAAGGCATCCTCCCCGCGCTCGAATCTTCCCACGCCATTGCCAAGGCGATGGAAATCGCCAGCCAACGAAGCAGCAGCGACCGAGTAGCCGTCTGCCTCTCCGGCCGCGGCGACAAAGACGCCGCAGAAATCGCCCGACTCAAAAACGACATAACCACATAGCCCGCCGCGCCGATCAAAAACACATAGCCCGGCCATCCTGGCCGGAAACACTGCAACAAAAAAATCGATTTGAACTAACCTCACTTATGTCCGCAATCGACCAACTTTTCATCAAGCTCCGCAACGAAAACCGCAAGGCACTGATGCCGTTTGTCACAGCCGGCGATCCCGACCTCGACTTCACGGCTGCCGTAATTAAAGAACTGGTTGCGCGCGGGGCCTCGATGTGCGAGGTAGGCATCCCCTACAGCGACCCCATCGCCGACGGGCCGGTCATCCAGGCGTCGTACACGCGAGCCCTCGACCAGGGAATCAAACTGGCCGCCATTTTAGAAACGCTCGGCAAAGTCACGCCTCAGATCTCCGCGCCGCTAGTCACCATGGTCAGCTACGCCATCATCTATCGCCACGGCCTAGAAAAATACGCCGACCAGCTAAACCAGCGCGGCATCGCCGGCATGATTGTGCCCGACCTACCCGTCGAAGAGTCGCCCAGCTTGGCCAAAGTCTGCAAGGCGCGCGATCTCAGCCTAATTCAATTGGTAACCCCCACCACGCCGAAAGATCGGGCACTCAAGATCACCGAAACCTCCAGCGGATTTTTGTACTACGTCTCCGTGGCCGGAATCACCGGCGAACGCACCGAGCTGCCCCCCGAATTGTTAGAACGTGTCGGTTGGCTGCGAGAGCAAACCCCTCTGCCCGTCTGCATCGGTTTCGGAATTAGCCAACCCGAGCATGTCAAACGACTAGCCCCCGTTGCCGACGGACTCATCGTCGGCTCAGCCATCGTCCGCCGCATGGCAAACGTCGCTAAAAGCGATCGCGCCAGCACCCTCCAAGAAGTCGGCGACTACGTCGCGACGCTGCTGGAAGCGTTAGAGTAAATGCCCGCCACTATCAGCCGTTCCAAATACAAGCCACAGCAGATTTGGGTGGCTATCAAACAGAAAAATACTGCGCTTTCCAAAAGCGTCTCTAGTACTACAGCGCAGGGTCAAGTTAACCACAACGACACAACGACCACGACGTGAATCCAGTATGGAACATTCAATTCGCCCCCAACCAATTCAAAGGGAAGAGATTTTTTAAGAAAACAACACTTGTGGAATTTTGGTAGGTCACGGATCGTGGAAAATATCTGAAATCCAGTCTTCTTTCGTCGTGTCCGTTGTGCCGTCGTGGTTCAACCTTGCGCAGTAGTACTAGAGCAACCGCCTAACCTCTTCCCTCGTGGTCTCCTCCATCGAACCAACCCCACCCAGGGCAATTGCAAAGTCGGCAATCTGTGATTGTGGGAGGCGTCTCCTGAGCAACCACCATCAATACTGGTCATCATCCGGCTGCTTCAAATCCTTGTCATAGACGGTATTTCCGTCCCTGTTGATAAATAGATCCGACTGATTCCGATTAGAAGTCATCAGTTGGGCATACACCAAGGGGCTGATATTATCTCGCAACAATCGTATCTGGCCGCCGGCAAACGCAACATTCACCGCGCTTGCATGATGGCTGGAAGGAAAACCGTGGTTATATTTCATCGCGCTGATCGACAATAAACCCTCTCGCTTCTTTCCGTTGATTAAGCGGAACTGAGGATCTTGGTCAGGATCGGCACTACTGCCCGAGTTGGCCACGGCATTCGCAACCGTGTAGGGCTGCTCCCAGCAAAAGCCAAAATTATATTTGCGATCCGGTGCGCTTATGTCGCCGCCCTTGTAAGCCCAGTTCACGGCGTTAAGGTTCTCTGTCAGCATCAACGTCTTGGTGGTGCCATCCCCGGCCGATTGAAGATGAGCCAACGTCACTTTGAACACCGGATCGGGAGCATACTCAGTTGGATTCGGAGGCTCGACGTCACGGATGTCGTTGGGGCCAAGTCCCCGTGTACGGTCAAAAAAAACGCCGTTGGCAATGTTTTCCTTGAGCCCAATATCCGCGTCACAAATCTTTCGATCATCTTCGTTGTTGATGTACCCAGCATTGGCCACATAAGCCAGCGAGGGCTCGCCCACAACATCAGGCGGATTGCTCGGACAGATGAGCAATTCCAGCTCCGCGAACTCCGGGATGCCCTTCGACCACTGATCCCACAGCGACGCCTGCTCCATAAACGGAAACAACATCACCACCCAACTGGCCCGCTCTTGGTTGGCCCCCTCCAAGCCAACCGTGTCGACATAGCCCGGATAGTGTTGAAACGACAGTTCGTATCCGGCCATCGCCCGATGCAATTGGGTGAGGTTGTTCCGACAAGTGTTCGAGCGAGCCGCCTCGCGCGAAGACTGCACCGCGGGCAAGAGAAGCCCCACCAGAGTGCCAATGATCGCGATGACCACTAGCAATTCAACCAAAGTGAATGCTCGTTTTTTGCTGTTGTTCATAGACCGGTCTCCTGTTCCGTTAGCAACCGCGACAACCCGAGCACCGTGCGTCGAGCCCGCAAGCTGCAAGCCTCGCCTCCACACTTCCTCGCCGTAGAATCGCCTCTTCAATTCCCCGTCATTCCGAGAACGGGAACTACCCCAATATGACAATTTCACCCCTTATTGTCCAGGAAACCACAAACGCCCCAAGAAAAGCGTAAAGCCCCCCCACTTTTTCCCTGTCGCCCCACCAGCCGGATGCCGATAACAGGAATACGTGTTACGCCCGTCATACTCAATTTGACCCCAGGCATTTTTGCAGGGTAGAATTAAGAGGGTTGCATCGCGGAGATGTAGTTCGACAACGTCCGTCGACGATGCAGCCGACCCCACTCATCTTTTGGGAGGTCGCTTATGACATCGAATTTGCCACGCGGTGCGCGCAGCGAAGTGCTGCAGCGCTTCTTTTCTGGTCTTACCGAGTACACCTTCACCTCGCGGCTAGGCGTTGCCGATCCTCCGTTGATCGATTACCTGGCCACCATGCTAGTAAAATTTGTACGCACTGACGCCATCTATGGCCTGCGCACACCAACGGGCGAACGTCTCTCGCAAGTTGCCGACATGCTCGCCGAAGCGCAAACCCGACAAGGTTCAGCCCGCCGTCGAGTCCATCGACACATTGGCGATTTCACCTTGTTCTGGACAGGCCTGTATCCCGAAGTTGCCCAGCGACTCCAAAAAGATCGCAAAGACAGTCTCATCGACTACCAAGACCAAGGCAAACGCAACTACCTAATAGCCAGCCGCTTGCCCGCCGATCAGCAATCGGCGCCCGACGACGTATTAGAACGACTGAGCAATCAATTCGATCTCTGCGTCTACGGTCTAGGCGAACTCCGAAAACAGTGGGAAGATCGCAACGGTGAAGACGACGCCCCCCTACTACTAGGCTAACGCCCCAAAACAGCGTCAGCCCACCCAAAAGCACCAGCCTCACCCAAAAGCAATAACCGCGACTCTACGAGTCGCCGGGCCGGCAAACCAGCAGAGATTGCCCAAGCCCAGCACTTGAGCTACTGTATCTTGCAGCATGAGCTGCCTCACCGAATACAACAACCGCCTGCGAGATCGCCAGCAAACGTACGAGCAACTCCGGCAATGCGACGACCGAGCCGTCCACCTCCGCGTGGCAACGTTTGTCCTCGGACTCATCTGCGCCTGGGCCGTGTTTGGCAACTGGCAACTACCGGGGACGCTCTTACTCCTGCCAATCGGCCTCTTCCTCGCCGCGATCGTCTACCACGAATCGCTGAATCGCAAGCTACGTGCCGTCCGGCGGGCCATCGCCTACTACAAGCGTTGCCTCGATCGCCTGAATGGCCAGTGGTCTGGAACCGGCCCGACCGGCACCGAATTCTTAGAACCCCAACACCCCCACGCCGAAGACCTCGACATCTTCGGCACCGGCTCGCTGTTCCAGTTGCTCAACTCGCCCATTACTCCCGCAGGAGCGCGCACCCTGGCCGAGTGGTTGGCTCCCAGTGCCCAAACGCCGCTACCAACTCCAGACGCCGTGGTCAGCCGACAAGATGCGGTCCGCAACTTGCGCGACCAACTCGACCTCCGCGAACGCCTCGCAGTCATCGGCCCCGCATCACAACCCCAGAGCCATACCCAAGAGCTTCATCAATGGCTAGCCCGTGCAGGGGGATTAACCGCCAGATGGATTCGCGTAGTGGCAACTCTGCTTGGCGTTTTGGGAGTGGCATCGCTCGTAATTTGGCTTATCGGAACATCGATGTCCCCGTTGCTCCTCATCGTTGTCGTGCAACTAGGTTTTCTCCGAAAACTGCGCCAACCGCTCGACGAGATCAAACAGCATAGCGAACAAGCGGTCGTCGAACTGCGGCGGATCGAGCAAGTCGTAGCTGCCCTAGAAAACGTCGAGGGCAGCGACACCGAACTCCATCGGCTGCGCAACGAGCTAAATCGCGACGGCATGCGCGCCTCCGAGGCCATCCATCGCCTGGAGCGGCTAGTAAGCCAGTACGAAAACACGCGACGCAACGTATTCATCGCCCCACTGGCCTTCATCTCGATGGCAAGCTTCCAGTTAGCCTGCTCCATCGACCACTGGCGAGCCAAGCACGCCACCAAAGTCGAACATTGGTTTCAAGCCATCGGCGAACTCGAAGCTCTGCTAGCCTTTGCGCAACTCCACTTCGAAAACCCCGACTACTGCTTCCCCCAATTCGTCGACAATCCGCCGCAGTTTGTCGCAACCAAACTCGCCCACCCGCTTCTACCGCCCGGCACCGCCATCAGCAACGACCTCGAACTCTCCGACAACCGCCGCATGTTGCTTGTCTCCGGCTCAAACATGTCTGGCAAAAGCACCCTACTACGATCCGTCGGCATCAACACCGCCCTCGCCTGGGCGGGCGCACCCGTCTATGCCCAAAACCTAAAGCTCTCTCGCCTGCAAGTCGCCACAGCCATACGCTCGCAAGATTCGCTGCAAACAGGCACCTCCCACTTCATGGCCAACCTCCAGCGCATCCGCTTGGTCGTCGAGCTAGCCGAACAAACAACCACAGCACCAGTGCTCTTCCTACTCGACGAAATCCTGCACGGCACCAACTCCCACGACCGCTTGGTAGGAGCACGCGGCGTCATCCGCAGCCTACTCCAAGCCGGCGCCATCGGCCTGGTCACCACCCACGACCTAGCCCTAAGCGACATGGTCAACCAGCTAGACTACGCAACCCAAAACGTACATTTCCGCGACGAATGGCGCGACGGAAAAATGACCTTCGACTATCAAATGCGCAAAGGCGTGGTCCCCAAAAGCAACGCACTCTCGCTAATGCGACTACTAGGCCTAGAAGTGTAAGCCACGCATGCACCCCAAAAACAATAACCGCGACTCTACGAGTCGCCGGGAGCCAAGTAGCCCACAATCGCTCAGTAGAGATAACCTAGGAGGTCAAGCTCGGCCTCCGAATCCCAAGAAACGCTACTCAAAGACTTGATCATGAGCGAATCGCCGTAGCGTCTGGATACAACATCAAACGACCGGTTTTCAGCCAATCGGAGCAACCTGACCGGATTCTGAACCGACACAAACCCAAGCTTGCGGTAGAGGCGTTGGTCATCTGCGAAAAGGATAATCGCGTCCGAACGAGCTGCTGTAGCAAAATCTTCGACTGATCGAACCAAAGTTCCTGCGATTCCCCTGCTGCGATGTGATTCCCTCACGCAGAGATCGATGATTCCCGTCACACGCAATCCTTGATCGCCGAGGCGCATGTGCCGCAAGTCGGCACCAACGAGTGCAACCAAGTCGCCATCATGAACGAGCCAACGACGATGTGGAAGCTGCTTGTAAAACGAGCGATCTGGATAACCCTCGAAGCATTCGCCCAGCAACCCAATAATTCCAGGGATTTCATCTTGAGGGATCAAGCCCTCCTCATACACACTGATGCTACAGTTTTGAATCACTGGCCTCCCCCTCTCTGCCGTCTCTGCGAGAAACACCCTACCGGCTACCACCAACATTCAGATCAACATTCATAAATCAACAATCAAACATCCTCAAGTCACCAACCCCTTGGTCACCATCATAAACACATCTTCCAAAGTCGGTTCCTTCTCGGCAAACGAAAGAAGCCCGCAATCGGCTGCCACCAACTGACGCAGCAAACGCTGCACGTCGGCATCCGAACCTTTCATCTCCAACGTACACCCGCGAGGGTCGACCGCCGTGTTCGCAACATTCGGATCGCTACGGATAAGACTGATGCCTTGCTCCGGATTTTTGCTAAACCTTACTTCGATGTGTCGATTGCTGGCAATTTTTCGATAAACCTTATCAATCGGACCATGAAGCAAAAGCCGCCCTCGCTCGATAATCCCGATCGAAGTACAACAGTCGGCCAGCTCCGTAAGAATGTGGCTCGAAATCAAAATGGTCTTGCCCATGCGCTGCAACTCTTTGAGCAGCGCTTTGACTTCTAGTCGTGCCCGCGGGTCAAGTCCACTGGCAGGCTCATCAAGAATAAGCACCGGGGGATCATGCACCAGCGTCTTCGCCAGACACAACCGCTGCTTCATGCCACGCGAGAGCCCGTTCACAAAATCGTCTCGCTTGTGCGTCAAGTCCAAAAGCTCAAGCACATCCGACAGCACTTCTTTCCGGCGAGCTTTCGGCACCTGATAAGCAACCGCAAAGAAATCAAGAAATTCCCAAACTTTCATCCCATCGTAAACACCAAAAGTGTCGGGCATGTAGCCCACACTCCGACGCACCCCGATCGGATCGCGGGTAACACTATAACCATTCACCGTCCCCTCGCCATGCGTCGCCTTGAGCAGCGTCGCCAGAAAACGAATCGTCGTACTCTTGCCTGCCCCATTCGGCCCAATAAAGCCAAACATCTCGCCAGCTTCGATCTTGAGATTCAAATTAGCAACCGCAACAAAGTCGCCGTAATGCTTGCCAAAGTTTTTGATTTCAATCATCGGTTTAATATCTTGTTCTTTAGTGTTTTTGGTGGTTAAACATCGTATCGAAGTAGCAAAGCTGCTTCTGCCCCAACGGGGCAAAACATCATAGCCTAGGGCAAGGCAAGCAAGCATCGCGAAGCTTGCCGCCGCCCTAGGTTCAGATGCCATAGGAGTCCTCGGCCGAGTTTGTGGCTCAGCCAATCAATGGCACGTAGCCGAGGCCGAAACTCATCCGAGGCCCGATTTCATCTGCTTAATCCGCGTTCCTCCGCGTCCTACCTACAATTCTTCCTTCTTCTCAACCACATCCTCACGACTATTCACATCCGGAAGCGGCTGAGGCAGGTCACCAAATTCCAAATGAGCCAACACAATCGTCACGCCTCGGATCTGAGAAGCCGCAGGAGAGACTTCCGTCCCCGGCAATACTTCGTCGAGAACAGCAACCAACCGATACTCCTCTTGTCGTTGGCGGCGCAAGTCCTCGTCCTGCGGAAAACGAAAAGCAAGTTTCAGCAAGCTGTCTGTACCCTGAAAATCGGTCTCAGAACCTTCAACTGCTTCCTTGAGTTCCTCAGCAAACGGAAGGCTCTCCGTCGAATAAGCCAACGCCGTAAGCCCCAGCACGGCAGAATCGTTGCTACGCAGATCGCCAATCCAAGAACCTCGATACTGGGGCTTGCCCGTCTGATCGAAGCTACGATGAATCACCGCCACGTTGTGCAAATTGAGACCCGTGAAATTCTCAACCTGCGGATGGCCACGAGACGACACACCCAAACGCAAAGTCCCCTCAAACTCAAACATCTCTTCGCTACGCACCGTGCGACGCGACACCGACGAAACCGTCAGCCCGCGAAGGTGCGTCTCGCGATTTTTCTCAAACACCACCTGCGAGCTACTGTCTCCGATTTTAAGTGGATTTCCATCTTGCGAAGGAAACGGTAACGCAACCGCGGTGGGGTGCTCGTAGCCAATGTCGTAGGTCGTAGACAGCGACGAGTACAGCGAGGTGTAACGACTCAACAGCCCACGGTCGTAGTTCCCATGCAGTTCCAGCAGCGCCACCTCGGTCTGCGAACGAACAAACCCGATATCGAGTTGCACCATACGAACAATGGCATAAGTCCCCAGCAACGCAATGATCGGAGCAGCAATCCAAGCCCACTCAACTCGTTGCAAGGTGCGAAAGACCATCCAATTGAGCGGCACAAGCACCACCAAGTACGCAGCCAAACAGGCCACGACAAAGCCAGCGCTGGGAATTCGCACCGCAGTGGCTTCTTCCAAAACCTCGCGTGCAGCAACCGAAATCGGGCTCGTCGGATTCCAAGCTCCCACCCCGCCAGGTCGGTCAATTTTTTCGCTTACCGAAGTGTCCGCCATTCCAAATTGATTGCTACTGACGGTTTCAATCCGTTGGAAGTTCGCCTTCGTTGCCGCATCACGTGCAAACATCCGCAAACCGGTGATAAAATGAGCATCCAACCGACGTCCAGCAAAGTCCGCCCAACCAACACGCGAACCGTCGTAGACTCCTGCCGCGAATTGCCGCCGGGGCCGTCGCAAAAGGCCCGCATTCAAAAAGCTATCGTACCCGGCCTTCCAATTCACCAAGTCGCGTTCCGCAAGCTGAACGGCTGAAACAACGACGCTGCCCTGCCCCACCCCCAACTCATAAAACAACCCAGCGCCGCCCGCCAATTCCCGGGCATTGTCCTTGGGCTTGAGCCGGATCCCAGACCAAGGCTGCGTGAGCTTGATCGTCGGCAGTTGCTTGCCCTGGCTTCTCTTAGCCCAATAGTTCGACCACGGCAGTAAATCAGCAGCCGTTACCATACGAGGCCCACCACTCTCGGCTGGCAACCAATCGTCAAGAAAACTCCCGCGCAGCGTTTCCAACGAATCCGGCCCATTGATAATCAGTCGTCCGCCCCAATGCACCCAATCAACCAAAGCCTCCTGCTGCTCAACCGACAGGCGAGTAGGATCGACTTCGTCCCAAAACAGATAAGCAATGCTCGACCAAGCAAGCATGTTGACCGACAGCGGTATCTCCTTGGTCGCATCCGCCAACACCACCCGATAATGAGGAGCCGACGCCACGTCGAACTCCTCTTCCCACGGAGCGCGAACCGTATCGGTCACTTTCAGATAGCCGTACCGCGAAACTTCTTTGGCCAGTACCACCACATAATATTGATACGAAGGCATCTTCACAAGAATCGGGTTTTTGGTTCCCTCCATCTCTCTGCCCGACTCGCGATTGACGAGCGCAGCACGAACCCGTTTGCCAGTCGTCTGTTCCGGAACAAACAGTTCGCTCTCAATCAGCTTGGCTCGCCCCTTGGCCAGCGCAATGGGCCGACTCGCCAGCAAACTATAACGAGTATTCCGCAATACCGTCGGCTGATTCTTTCCGTCAAGCAAGGCGACCGAGCTACGCCCCACAAAATCTTCGTAGTTGGCCTTCATTCGCTGAACCGTAGGCGTCCAATGCCCCGGCTTCACCAAGATGCGTGCGCCAGTGTCACCTCCCACTTCTGCCGCTTCCTTGTTGCTTTCCAAGTCTCTCCCCAGTTGCGGCAACAACTCGCCGATCTCGACCGGAAGCTTCTTTTTCTTCTCCGCGTCTTCTTTCTTTTTCTTTTCTTCTTCCAACTTCTTAGCTTGCGCGTCCACCGGCTGGGTGTCGCAGCCGCCGCAACCTACGGTGGTCAGCATTGCCACAGCAAGCAACACACAAGCAACCGGCCGAAATGCCATTCCGAAGAAGCGAGTAAAACGCAACCCACGGCGCAACGAGCAACAGCCGTTAGCGATGGCGGCCACGCCACTACCAATGGAAAACATCAAGCACAGAAAAAAGTAAAACGCTCTAGCAAACATAAACAGCAAGCCCAGGCGAAATCGAACAAAAAAATCGTTGCCAGCCATTCTAGCGAAATCATCCCCACAGCACACGCCGCTAAGATCCCAATGAGGTCTGTTGCCCGCAACCAAATACCAAATAGGTAGAAATTTCTCGCAAAGGCGCTAAGTCGCAAAGGGAAGACAAGAAGGAATTGTCTCGCCGAGAGAGCTTACGAGGCTGAATTACCCCTTTCTTTGCGCCTTAGCGCCTTTGCGAGAGTCCTATTTGTAGGTCCGCCCATCCAAAACTTGTGCAGCATGCGCAAACTTGAACTGGTAGTAGCCCAATAGCGTCAATCCGCCCCCACCGACCGACTCTGACGAGCATTGGCTCGAAAAACCAACCCCACAAAGATCGCAACCACCCCAACGGCCAAAGCCAAAGCAAGGCAAAGGGCAGAAACTCGATCTTCCGAACCGTAGTGCAATAACCCAAATATACGCATCGGAAGGGTCGACACCCCGGGCGGTGCAACCAGCAAAGTCGCCGTCAAATCGCCGACAGCAACAATCATGGCCATGCCGGCAGCCGCCACCACCGCAGCCCAACGCAGCGGCAACACGATCGCTAACAGTTGCCGCCACCACCCGGCCCCTTCGCTGGCAGCGCTGTCCAGCACGTCTTGCGAGACACTAGCAAACTGCGACCACATCAAGAGTGTAGCCAGCGGCAACGCCCGAAAAAACTGCACCAGCGTCGGCGCCAAAATCGTATGGTTGTAGCACCAGGTGAGCGGCCAAAGCATCGAATCGTCAGGGTGGTTTAAAATTCCGATCAGCCACACAGCCAGCAACGGCCCAGGAACCGATAGCCCCAAGGCCAGCAACAAGGTGATCGGCAACATAGGCAAACTCCCCTTTCTAAGTGCCCAAGCAAGCACCCCTCCGACCAACGTCGCCGCAACGACTGCCACACTGCCGATAGCAAGCGACCAACCCCATTCCCGACGATGCTCCCAAAAGCTACCAACTACCATCTTCCCCGATTTGCCGGCCGACCAACCGCGAACAATCTCGTTATCGACCTGCTCAGTGGTCGCGCCTGCCTTACTCAAAAGACTCGCAGCCGGCACTCCCACCATCCCGACAATCACAAAACCCGTTGCCAAGGCAACACCCCAACGACCCGACCGCAATTCCCAAACCCATTCCGCCGACGTCGAAACAGCATCGGTCGCTGGCAACCAAGACCAAACAGCAGCCAAAGCAGCCAACACCAACGCTACAACAACTCCCGTCCCAACCCAAAGATCGCCGTTCGCCAGTTGCGGAACATCTTCTAACACCATCCCTGCCATTCCCGTCGAACTGGCCAAAACACCAAGGTTGGCAGCCGTATAAATCTCTTCGGCAAACGTACGTACTTGAAAGAGATCGGTAACCGCGATCTCGCCAAAGCAGATGACAGCAACCCACAAGGCAGCCGCGATAATGCCTGACAAGGCTCCTCGTAGACTTACTCCCTTCAACACTTGCCATGAAGAAGCGTCCTGCAACGATTCCTCTTCAAGCTCAGGCCGTACGCTTCGCAGTGCTGCCGCCACAAAAAGAACCACCCAAGGTATTGCAGCAAAACCATGCACCCAAATGCTAGCGGTCCAACCGGTGAACCAAATTGTCGCGCCTTTGCCCGTCACCAACCAACCGCCATGCCCCAAGGCAGCCTGCCAAGCTGCCGCATGAACATACAACGGGATAAACAACAGCGCACCCAACAATCCCTCGACCAACCGACGGCCAGGCATCGAAGTCTTGACGACAGCCACCGCCAACAGTGTGCCGAGGGGGAGACTAACAACCAACGTTCCCGCAGCGAGCAGCGTAGAGTTCAGCAGCAGCCCCCGCAGTCGGGCGCTCGCCAAAGCAACACAAAGGGCCAACCCAATGGCACTAACGGCAAACGAGCGAACAGCAAGCGGTTGGGTGGGTCGAAGCGGGGCCATTCACTATATCTTCAGGCAAGGATATGAAATTTTGCTAGCACCAGTCTAACAGCAGTTGCCTCAGCAAGATATTCAGTCCTTCCACCCGCACTTTTCATGGCTCAAAGTTGGCATGGCGAGGGGGAGAGCGGTTTGCTAATCTCCTGCCCACGTTGAAATCGAAGTCCGACGGCTTGAAATACGTCTCCTCCGCATCCGTGGTGTTTGTCCACAATGGCTGTAACCAATCGCCCCATGGCTCACAATCTATTAAAACGCTGGCACAAAAACTGGCAGACGGCCTTCGCTGCTAGCTTAGTGGTAATAGCGACTGTCGGATGTACCGCCTGGCCATTCCAGACTAAAAAGAATACCACCGTCATTACCCCCGGCATGAGAATCGCCACCATACGCGAAATGGCCGCTCAAGCCCGCGACATCGACAGCACCGAGCAAACTCGGCTCACTCAACAATTGGCCACGCAAATCCAGACCGAGCCCGATCCACTGGTCCGACAAGCTATCCAAGAAACAATTGCCGAATACTCGACGCCACTAGCGCAAAACGTCCTGCTCGCGGGCCTACAGGACGACGATCTTGATGTTCGCCTCGCCTGTTGCCGACAACTGGCGGGACGATCTGAACTGGCCGTCATCAATGCACTGAGGCAAGTGATCGAAAAAGACGACCAGCTAGACGCCCGACTCGCTGCCGTCGACGCGCTAGGAAATATACCGTCGCCCGAGAGTGTCAGTGCGCTGGCCATTGCGCTAAAAGATCGCGACCCGGCCATGCAATACGCAGGCGTCCAATCTCTAAAAGCGATCAGCGGCCAAGACCTAGGCAACGACGTAAAAGTCTGGCGAGAATATGCAGAAGGCGAGCAGCCTCAAATCTCGCCCCAAATTTCTGTGACCGAACGCATCAAGCAGTATTCGCCATTCTAGAGCAACTGCGCTCGGCAGCCGTGCTGTCATTGCTATCAGCGTTACGGCAAGCCGTTTGATTCAACGGCAAGCCCCCCCTAACTTCTCGCTTTTTCATCTCTCGTCGGAAAGTCAATCTTCCGGCTGAACTTCCTAGCGATGTTGCCCGATATCAATGACATCGGGCTGAGTTCAACTCGCGCCCGTCCAAGGCATCTCGTGCTGACAAACAGTCAGCACATGGTGGGGCATTCTTGGCAGCTTGCTGCCTGGATTACGAGAGATGGAAAACTGAGGGGGACGAACTCGATGCAACGCAGGTTGCCTGCCTACGGGAGCAGTGTCGTTGCGCTTATTGCGCTTCATCTAATTACGTTTGCGGCTCTTAGCCCTCAATTTTCGAGGGGCTCTGAAAGCCTACTCGACTCGGTTGAAATCCAGCCGTCGTCGACGCTGGATGCAAACGTAGAACCTCAATATCTCAGCCTGCAAGCCGAGATACTCAATATTACAAGTAGCAAACCGGCTGCAAACGCTGCTACTAAATCGGCGGATGGCCCCTTGCTTCGCCCGGTTGCTAAGCCAAATAGTACCGCCAAAAAAGAATCCAAAAAAACGATTTCGCCCTTCACCAAATGGGTCTCGCCCAAGGCCTTGTCGGCAGATACCGACACCGAGGCGACCGTTTCTGATCAGGTCGATCCCGAGTTGACTGAACCTCAGCTTGCCCGTCGTGCTCGCCCTATTCCGTCTTCGCCAAAGCAGACCCAACCGGCTCCCAAGCCACTGGCTCCCAAACAAATTGCCAAGGCAACCGAGTTACCCAAACCTCGAGCGAAAGAGCCTACCAAGCCCAAAAGCACCAAGAGCGCCTCGACGCCCCACATAGAGTTTCCGGTCAATCCGCCCCAATCAACTCGGCTTGACCTGCCACCGCTCACCAGAGGCCAGAAACAGCTACGCACCAAAGTCCGTCGCGTCCTTACCCACTACTACAACCGCCCGCTAAACACACGCGACCGTGGCCCCTGGGAAATGATGCACGCGATGCTGGCCTTCGAAGTGCATAGCAAAGTTTTGCAAGGCGGACCAAAAGGAAAACCAATCACTGCCGTCGGCTGGCTCTGCTTCAATCAAGTCTGCAAAAAACGTACCCTGATGTACGTAAAAGACAATGGCGAGCTACAAGTTCGAGTCGGGCCAGCCCTGCAAGGACACCGTGGGCAACTTCTTGCGATGCTGGCTCAATCGAAGGTAAAACGAGACTACCCGATGCGGATCGAAAAACAGGACTTCACGGTGAACGACCTGATCAAAATGGAAATGCGAACTTGCTACCCTCGCACCGAGTTGACCTTCAAGCTAATTGCCCTCTCGCATTATCTCGCCGAAGATGCGACTTGGATGAACGACCAAGGCATGCAATGGGATATCCCTAAACTGATTTCCGAGGAAATCCGCCAACCCGTGCGTGGCGCAGCTTGCGGCGGCACCCACCGTCTGTCGGGTCTCACGTTGGCCTACAAAAACCGCGCAAAACGGGGCGGAGCCATCGATGGCCAGTACCTAAGGGCCAAGCAATTTGTCACCAAGTATCAGCAATACGCCTACAAGCTACAAAACCGCGATGGCAGCTTTAGCACCGAGTGGTTCCGTGGCCCAGGCAACAAGCAAGATATCGACCGAAAAATGAAAACGACGGGGCATATTCTCGAATGGCTCCTTTATGCCGCCTCCGAGAAAGAACTAAGGCATTCAAAAACGGCAAGGGCTGCAAACTACCTAGCCAGCAGCATGTACAACAATCGGTACAAAGACTGGGAAGCGGGCCCCTTAGGACACGCCATTCACGCCCTATTGCTCTACGATCGACTGATCTTCGGCCCCTACGACGAACAAGGCCAGCTTCCGATCGCAGGAAAAACAAAGCGTTCCAAAGCCACCAACCAAAAACGCTAAAGGCCCAACATCAGGGCGATCCAGTAGCGATGCAAGAGGCACGTAACACTAGCCCGACGCGCTAGCGAGGGATTTCCCAGGGTTTTCCTAGCTAGCGCGTCGGGCCAGTGAATTCACCACGCTCCACGTTGTGAAAAACTGAAAACTGCCTGCCGTACGCAAAAGTCTCCATTGAATTAGTTGCGAACCTGCATTAGATTGCACGTCTCGCGTGGCTGCTCAGCCACTCTTCTATTCGCCCCGGACCACTTGGTGTAGCAGCTTCAGGATGGCGCCCTCAATCAAGTTTACCGATCAGCTAGAGGCCTTTTGCGAGATCGCCACGCGCCTAGCCAAGCGCGAAGACGCGGATGCGCTGCTCTTCTTGCTCGAAGGTTCGATCGATTGGGAAAAGCTTCGTAAGGCCACGGGCAAGATGCCCGTTCTACTCGCCAGCGATCGACCCCAACATCTGACAGATGCCGAAGAAGCTGGCTTTGATACCATTGAGCTGAATATCCCAGACAGCCCCGTTTACGAACGATTAACCCAAGCGCTGCTAGAAAGTATTTCCGACGACGTACTCACACCAGGCGCTTGCGTAGTTGCGCTCTACAGCGGATTCGAGACCGGCACGATCGACTCGCTCAGTGTGATTCGACTCGGCGAACATCTGGGTCGACTAACCGTCCACGACCTTCGACAACTCGACACTCGAGTCCCGATAGAAACCCTCAAAACGGCTGTCGATCTTGCGGTCGTCATCGGACGCGAAGGACGCGAGGGCAAACCCGTCGGCACACTATTCGTCGTCGGCGATCATCGCAATGTCTTAAAACATTGCCACCCGCTCGGGTTCGATCCGGTGCGGGGTTACAACATCAGCGAAAGACGCCTGAAAGATCATAAGGTACGCGAGTCGATCAAAGAAATCGCACAACTAGACGGGGCGCTGGTTGTCGCCTCGGATGGTACGGTCGTCGCCGCCTGCCAATATATCTCTTCCCCCGCTGGCGAAATCTCGCTGACCAAGGGCCTCGGTGCCCGACATTGGGCTGCCGCTTCGATCAGCCGGTCTACGAGCGCAATCGCAATCACCGTCAGTGAATCGAACGGCACAGTTCGCGTCTTTCAAAACGGTGAGGTCATGCTCCGAATCGAACCCTTCCGCAGGGCAATGAAGTGGAAAGATTTCGAGTACAACCCCTCCGCCTCCAGCGACTAGTCCAGCCTACTGTTGACGGCGACGCCTCACGAGACAAGCTGCTGCGATCCCAAAACCGGCCAAAGCTAAACTGGCCGGTTCAGGCACGTTTGCCACGACAGCAGGCGATGGCGAGCCAAAGTTGGCCTCCCAATCGGCCAAATCACTGGCAGTATAGGTACCTGGAAAGCCTTGCTGCCAAAGAAGAAAATCGGCTCCGTCCGTATCGCCATCGCTGTCGAAGTCTCCGTCACTACTTAGCGAAGCAGTCGCGGTGATCGTGCCGGTGTATGTAAGCTCGAAAACGTTAGCTCCCATGTCGTCGGTGACAATCAACACGGTATCAATTGGCATGGTAAGCGTTGCCGTCGAGCCACTGACCACGTAAGAGCCGTTCGCAGCCGCATTGGTCGCAGAGACACCCGTGAGGTCGGCATGTTCCGAAAAATCATTCTGACCTGCGATAAAACTGAAATCCACGGTGTAATCGGATATCCCTTGAGTGGTAGTAATCGTCTGAGTGGAGGGGAATAGGCCACTGCCATCAACGGCATTTACTCCGCTCGTAGGAGAGAATTCGAGATCGCGAATCGCTAACCAAAAGTCCGCCAAAAACGGAACCGAGAGCTCAAGCCCGTAGTTGGCTGGTTCTGCCGTGCCCGGATTACCACTGTTGGCAGCAGCCGTGCTGCTGGGCAGCCAGCTTCCGCTGTCAGCCGCTATTACCGTGCCCCCTAAGAATTCGATCGTTGTCGGCGCTAGCAGATTATCTACGTCAACTTGAATGGAACCACTGTAGAGTGTGCTATCGCTACCCGGTCCCTGTGGGACCGTATTATTGTTAGCCTGATTGACGAAACCCACAACATCAACACTGCTGGTCAGGTCAATTGTGAACGTAAGTGGCACTGCCTGAACAGGTGCAGAAGGCAGTAGCAAAGCAGCGATGGCCAGCGCGAGGCCGGCAGTAAATTGATAAGATGTCATAAGTCGAACCCTTAAAAACAAACAGGAAATAAACCTTGAATTTGCGCCCCTGCTTTTTCATCAAAACCGTCTAGTCAAGCGAGATGACTTCTTCACCCCGAATGGTCGAGGCAGCCCGATAGGCCAGCATATCAACACTATCACTAATATAGCGAACCGATCCATCGAGATTGAGAAAATTTGCCCCACCAGGGTGATCACTTCGAAAGTTACTCGTTGTGCTTCCGCCAGCGCCACTCGTAATTCCACCATCATCCACACTCGACGGACATGGCGCTGTCGTCCCGGGCGCAATCAGCAATTCGCCAGGGTCGATATAACTGTCTGCAACGGGGTTCTGATTCAAAGGCACGAGCGTACAAGCGAACAAGCTTGGTGCGACCAAGCCCGCGGCGAAGTAGGACGAATTCGATGGTTCGGAAATAATCCAAGCCGCCAAGGCAAACGAAGGAACGCCATTTGCCTCGTGAGGAGTAGTACACGTAGCTCCGCGACACATGAGCCAATTTTCGCCACTTGCGCCTTCTCCCATGGCAAACGTATTGCTGGTACCATCAGAAATCTGCCTGATGCTAACTCCCTCATTGATGTAGAACGCCCCCAAAAGTTGCTCGGGGATCGGCCCCGGTCTAGCAGGTCTCTGGTCCGTGGGACCGCTCGGGGGATAGAAGCACCAAGCGTCCGAAGCTCCCTTCGAAAAAACATAGTCGGTCGTGCCGTAAACCGAATGCGGAACCAAGCTTCCGATGACTGGATGTGTGAAGGGATTTTCTTCACTGGTTGACGGACAGTTGAACCCCGGAACAACCGCTGCGCACACCTCTGCCAACTGATCCTTCCAACCTATAGTCTGATCGTACTGGTCATATAAAGTAGTCTGTTCTAAGTACGGAAGCAGTCTTGTGTTGCCACTGGCAAATCCGGTGAGAAACACGCTGTTGGTCATTGGCATCATGCCACCGGGGGGGAACTCCTTGCGTGCACCATGGTAATTCTGAAGAGCCAAGCCAAGCTGTTTAAGGTTGTTCACACACTGCGACCGTCGGGCCGCTTCGCGTGCAGCCTGGATGGCCGGCAAAAGGAGCGCAACCAAAACGCCGATGATGGCAATCACCACCAAAAGCTCAACTAGGGTAAACCCGCTGCGATGTGGACGGGGCACAATACGATGCCTTGCTGAGTCAATTGAAAATAAACAAGCCGGTCGACAGTACTTCTTCCGTCTGAATGGCTGCGAAGGCCAAACGGCAACGCACGAAAAGCGAGACGCCTCGTGTCCGAATGTACCAAGCGGTTACAAATAATGGAAGAATATCTTCCATCTTTATCTCGCTAGAAGGGCCACTGCTGGCTAGCTACGCCATAGCTCCCGACAACCAGGGTGAGCGTTTCTATTGGGCCATTTTTCAAAAATGCTGATCGGAATTCAGGGAAACCGCTAAAAAACGGCAAATCGCGACCGAATGGAATAGGTCCCTGCAGCAATCCCAAAACGGCCTTGGGGCCGGCCAAAACGGGGAGCAGATCAAATAATCCCCCAAACCATCTTCAAAATCGCCCCAAGAACAAGGATGCGATCCCCTCACCCCCTGTTTAAGATAGGTAAATAGCGGCAAATACGGCGACCCTCGGTCGCACAGCATTGCCCTAAAGCAACTTACCAATTGACGTTCCGGTGAGTCCTTATAACCCCAATGCGGATTCGTTAGCGGTGTCGGCCACGACATCCTCCCGCAGAACACTCCTGCGAACAGAAAAAGATAAAACACTCTATTTAAGAAACGCGGCAGGCCGACCAACGGGAGTGCCGGATTTGGCGAGTGAATGCTTGGACCAAGTAAAGTTTCTGGCGCATACATCAATAAAATGCACACCTCGAAAGTTGTTTCAGATGAACACAAATTCAATCGAACCTAGCTCAGCCCCTTTTTGCTTCGGCGATATTGTGGCGACCGTCTTTCGCCATAAGAAGAAAGCCGCACTAACCTTGCTGTCGGTTCTAGCGCTCGGCGTGGCGGTCATTCTCTTTGCACCGCGCAAGTACAGCTCCGAGGCAAAACTCTTCATACAGATCGGACGAGAGACCGTGACCCTCGATCCAACGGCAACCACGGGTAAAACCATCTCGCTCCAAGCCAACGATCGTGCCAACGAAATCATGACCGTCATCGACATGCTCAGGAGCCGAGGCATCGCCGAAATTGTCGTCGACCAACTTGGTGTCGATACCGTGTTAAGACGCGGAGGCAACGGCGAAACCGAAGAGGCCAACTTGTTCACCCGAGTACGAGACAACACACTCAACCCGGCCATCGATTGGATAAAAAGCATCGACCCCATCTCCGACCGAGAAAAGGCCGTCATTACTATCGAGCGAAATCTCAAAGTCGAAGCCGAATACAATTCAACCCTGATTGCCATACGCTACCAAGCGAAGACTCCCGAACTAGCTCAGCTAGTTGCCCAAGCGGTAGTCAACGCTTACCGAGAAGAACATTTACGGCTCTACCGAACCAGCGGATCAAAAGAATTCTTCGAGCAACAAACAACCTCGCTACGAGCGCAGCTCGACCAAGCGATGAACAAATTGCGAGAAGCCCGAAATCGGATGAATATGGTGTCGATCGATTCCCGACGCAAATCCTTGGAGCTACGGTTCAATAGTATCGAAGAAACTCGATACAATACCTTGCAGCAGCTCTCCTCGACCCAGGCACTGGTTGCTGATATCCAAAAGCAAATCGCGGCTGTGCCCGAGCGTATGGTCTCTGAAGAAGTAACCGTCCCCAATTCAGGAGCCGACTTGCTTCGCCCGAAACTCTATGAGCTGCAAGTCCTCATGCTCAAGCAGCAAGCCAAATACAGCGACGACCATCCCCTGCTACAAGCTACCCGAAAGCAACTAGAAAAAGCCGAAGAGATGCTGGCAAAGGTGTCGGGAGATCGCTTGGAAACCACTCAGGATGTAAACCCAAACCACCGCTCGCTCGCACTCACTTTAGCCCAAAGCGAAAGCAATTTAGCCGCCCTCAAGGCCTTGTGGAGCGAACTCGACAAACAGCGTGCAACCATCCTTGCCGAACTGAAGCAGCTGAACGACAACGAACTAGAAATCGATCAACTCAAACGCGAATCGCAATTGGCTCGAACCAATTTCTTCCGGTATGCCGAAAATCTTGAAGAAGTAAGAATCGATCGAGAACTCGATAACGAACATATCTCAAATGTCATCGTGGCGCAGCAAGCCACGCTTTGGCAGAAGCCCGTCAGTCCCAGCAAAGCGTTGGTCATCATACTCACCTTTGCCGGAGCCTTGGCCTCAGTTGCTTCGCTCGTATTCATTAGCGAAATGCTTGATAAACGCATCTACACCGAACAGCAGCTAGAAAAAACCTTGCAACTGCCCGTCTTCGGAGTCATCCCCGACAAACGAAAATATGCCCGAGTACTTGCCTAATTCGTCGTGCCTCAATCCCAACGGCCAAATGATTACACAAATCTAAAAACATGTCCGACCCAAAGCAAAAAAACATGAATACCGAAACCAAACTTCACGTACAGCCAGCCACACCCGAAAAATCCACGGCCCCACAGTGGCAGGCGACTCGAAAAAAACGACCCTTCTCCACCGACGATTCCGTCTACGACTCGATTCTATGGCGACTTAGCTCGCGACGATCAGACGAACAGACCATGGCCGTAGGAATCACTGGCTGCAAATCGAAGTCAGGCGCCACCACCGTGGCCACCAAACTTGCCCTCCATGCCGGTTCGCAACAGGTGGGGCGCGTGCTCTTGATCGACGCCAATCGAAATTCGCCAACCATGAAGAAAACATTAGGCTTGGCACCGAATTCAGGGCTATACGATGTCCTCTCCGGCGAAGTTGCCCCACGAGAATGTGAACCGGAACAAATCGCCGAGAATGTTTTTGTCTTATCGGCGGGTGATGTTCAATCGACCGCAGACGCGCGAGTCGACCGACAACTGGCTGCCGAGATGATGGAGCAATTCCGTTTAGACTATGATTTAATCCTCGTCGACTTGCCCCCAGCGAAAGACCTGCGCAGCGCACTACCAGTAGCAAAATCGCTAGACGGGGTGCTACTCGTCACACGCAGCGAGTCGGTAAAACAACCCGAAGTCCAACGAATCGCTCAACAGCTCCAACAAGACAACGTCGAGCTCTGGGGAGCGGTACTCAATCGGCACCGAGAATACGTCCCCCGTTGGCTACAAAAGTGGCTCTAAAGAAATTGCCACTTGAGCATCCCACCCCACCGAGACGGTGGGACTACATAGCCCAACCCTCTGGGTTGGCAAATCCACATAGCCCGGCCATCCTGACCGGAAGTTCAGAAATACGGATGAGAAACCCAGGTCAACTACCGTCGCCCACCCCTTCGATAGTATCAACAACAACTCCAAGCTCGCCTCCATCATCCGAGCAAACAACGCTGCCACCGGCAGCAATTGCCGAAGCCAATGCGCCCTCGACACGATGAAGCGCAGCCCCAGGCGATTCGTCGGAGCCAACCTGAACGACACCAATGCTCACCTCGTAACTCAGCGACGGGTATTGCTGATCGTGATATTCAGCAGCTTCGTCACGCAGACGTTGCAAGGGAACTTGTACATCTTCTAGTGCCGTAACCGGAAAAAGAATCCCGAGACTGACGGCATCGTATCTCGCGACCAGATCCGTTTCTCGAATCACCGAACTTGTCAGTCGGGCAACCGTGGCCAACAGGCTTTTTCGAGCTCGAATATCCCCTTCTCTCCCCGCCAGCAAACTATCGATGCTAACAATCGCTATCGAAAAATCTCCCCCATAGCGGTGCGTTTCTGCCGTGCGGCGACGAAACTCTTCCAAGAAAACTTTCTGAGTCGGCACGCCAGTCGTTTCATCCGTGTAGATGTCTAATTGTTTCGCAAGAGTCGTCGAGTCGGTAATTTTCGTAGCCGCTTCCGTAGCAACCCCTTGCCCGTAACGAAAACAGCTATTTCCATCATGAAAGTGGACACAATTGCGACCAGCTTCCTTCGAGCTATACATCGCAGCATCTGCTCGTTGCACAAACGACTTGATATTCTCACCTGGTAAAATCTGGGCAACACCAAGACTTGCCGTCAAACGCAACAGCAGCTTTCGGTGGGGAAACCGCGAAGATTCGATAAGATTTCGGATCCGCTCAGCTACCTCGTTTGCTTGGTCGATCTCCATGCGAGAAAGAACAATACCGAACTCTTCGCCCCCATATCGGGCAACCAAATTCTGCTCGCGAGTCGTGTAGGTCAATACTTTGGCAAACGCCTCAAGCACGGCATCTCCGGCCTGATGCCCATACCGATCATTCAATTTCTTGAAGTGGTCGATATCAAGCACGATCAAACAAAGGGGCGTCTGATCTCGATTCCAATCCGCAAACCTTCGAGAAAGTTCAAATTCAAATGCTCGACGATTGGCCACTCCGGTCAGAACATCAGTAAGAACATCCTTTTCATGGGCCTCACATAGCTCTTTGATTGCCGTTCGACGATCATCACTCAACGAGCCAACCATCATCGCAATAAGCACCAAGGTGACTGCCCAAGGAATGAATGTCAGCAGAATCTCAAGCAGGACGACTTCCCCAATATCTGGCAAAAACAACGTCGAAGCAGTCAGAATACACAGCAAAGCCATCAGCCGAGCGCGGTAAGCACCACGAAAAAAACCGGTCAGCACCACCGGCACATAGTACAGGTGAAAAATAACCGGATTGATGACCTCATAAAACCACATCATGACCGTCGCCACTAGAATGACTGCCACTAACAGCCCTTCCAGTAACAAGTATTGGCTCAATGTGTCTTTCTTATTATCGATCACGCTATATCACCTTCAACAAGATGGAACGAGTGCGCTCCATCGCCTGCAAGCAGGCCAATTCATATGCTTAAACACCAAAGTTGTCCTAGTTTCTCTTGGTAGAATAGTTCGCAGGTACAATCGGCGCACCTTGATATGACGGGCAACCACAATTTATACGCTGGCCGACGCAATATTCCCGGCATAATCTGCGTAATTGCCCCATCAAGAACATGTGGGGGGAATGTGTTAGAAATACTGAGTCCCACCTCACGCCCACATGTCCAAGACAACTCCATCCGTTCTGGGTTTTGAAGCCTGGCCTTTCTGCTTTTTCAAGCCCAACAAGAGATTCGCCACACTAGCCCGACGCGCTAGCGAGGGATTTCACGGCAGGACGATTGCAAAGTCACTGATTCTGTAATAGCCGCGGGCGGAAGCCGCGGTTTTCAGGCCCGACCGCAACTTGCGCCTGCGGCTAACATCACTCAGTAGTTCCAAGTTCGGTGTGCCGAGCAGTCCAGGCCGTAAGTCCTTTACGCCAAAGGCGTTTCACATCGTAGCCCAGGGTCGCCGCGA
>JAADGV010000111.1 GCA_013152205.1 Planctomycetota bacterium | reverse complement strand
TCGCCCCTGACCAGCCAAAGCTTAAACAATCATTGAACTCTCCCGGTACCTTGTTGGCAATCTCATCGTATAAGGCGTTAAGAACGGCAAGCAAGGGGAAATGGCGGAGCAACTTACAGACTCGTAGCAGAATACCGGTGAGAAATCCCCGGCTAGACCTAAAGGCGAAGCAGAGACCAGAAAAACAGAATGCCAATCAGGTTAAACGCTACCGTTGCATAGAAACGCCAACGACTGTTTGCACTGCCAGACTCTGGCAACCAAAGCTCGTACTTCAGAATCAACCACCACGAATAGAGATTCATCGGCAGGAAGATGATGCCAATCACCGCCGCACGCCATGCCCGCACTAACGGCGGCGTAAGCGCCGGCTCTTCACTGTACTCTTCGTACGGATCGTCGTCGTCCGCCCAATCTTCGCCCGACCAGTCGTCGGCGTCGTAATCGTCGGGCTCATCCGTGTCGTCCTCGTCTTCTTCTAAGTCGGCAAGAATTTCTTTAGCTCGTCGGTAATCGCCTTGCCGAACAAGTAAGCTAGCGCCAACCAGATCGGCCCCGAGGTGCCCCAGCGACGTAGCGGCTGCGTCGCCATCGAGGCTGGCGTCGATCCCCTTATCTTCAAGCCGCGCAAGGGCCAGGGTCGCTTCTGTAGGCGAACGAAAACGCGTGAGCGTTACGAGATTGTCCGTAAAGTCGTACCCACCCATGACGTTTGCCCTAGATATCCTAATTCGCTTTCACGCAATGTCCAACCGAGGCAAAACGCATTGGTGATTGGGGCCTCGGTCATTTGGACATGATCGGCTAAACCACCTCGGGCTCTGTCGATTCGTTGTTTTGAGTGAAAGCATAGGCAATCGCCATGGCAGCGAGAAGAAAAAGAACGTCGTACCACGGAAACAACGAAAACATGTTATCGGTCTGTATAAATTCCGGAATGGTATCACCATTCTCGTTTGCTCTACGGAAGTAATCGAAAATCAGAGCTTTGGCAACAAAGACTCCAGCCAGCGACATTGTCGAAGCAACCAGCCCAGCCAACACACCCGACCCATCCCTATAGAATCGCTTCATGCCCATGCCCGCTAAAACGCCGACAGCTACTGCCGGATAGCCAACCTGCACGCCAATTCCTAGAAACACCACAAGCCCAAACCAGAACGCAGCTGCAAGCATTGCTCCAAGAAAGCTAAACGCCCCGCCTCGCTTGAGGTGATCTGCAACAGTACGTTTTTCGCTCTCCTCAAACTTGGATTCACTCTCAGTCTCTAGCACGTCGCCCAAACGTTTGTCGTACCCACATGACACGCAGACGACTGCACCCAAAACTATCGGAGCACCACATTCGCTGCAACTTGTGGTGACAGCTGGAGTCAGTGTCGCTGACCGTTCGGTAGGCAATTCGTCATCGATCAGGTCGCTAATTTGGTTGCCGCTAATATTGTTCAAATTCAGGTCAGATTCAGAGGCAGCAGAAACCAGCATCGGTATACGGATCTTCGTCCCACACGCAGTACAATCAGCCGTCTTACCGGCTAACTCGTCTTTAACGCGATAATTCTTCTGGCAAGAAGAACACGAAAACTCGATTGCCATGAGAGGGCATTCTGGCAGGATCAACTGGGGGACGGGGGCTTTTTTCTTTTTTATATGCAGAGTCTCTCTCAATGTACCCAACTGCTCACACAACTACAATGTTTTGCCCCTGAAGCAGGGTGGGAAACCCGCAGCAGAGCCATCTCTTCTTTCCAGGCAGTATCGCAGGAGTTGGTGCTGGCAGTTCCGATCACTCCGCCCAAATCGGCGAAAAAGTCTATATTCCCCTGGTATTCGCCATTATTTGGAAATACTGCAAAAGGCATTTAATCGCTTTTTTTGAGAGCGAGAAATTCGAGTTTCTCGCCGGCGCCGTCCGGCTATAAAATCAACTCGCAAAAAACGAGTGAACCGAGACTATCTTCGGAATCGGCGCTTTGTAGTTCTCCTGCCACATCCCCCCAAGGCCAACATCAGGGCAAAAAATACATTACAATCGGCCCATGGCAGCTACCATCCTAGAAAAAATCGTCGATCACAAACGGTCTGAGGTTGCTGCAGCCCGTGATGCCGTTCCAGAGCAGCAGCTACACGAAGAAATCGAGAAGGCCCCAAGCCCTCGAGACTTTTTTCAAGCGATTGCCGCAGACGGGCCTATTCGGCTGATTGCTGAGGTCAAAAAAGCTAGCCCCTCGGCTGGCATCATTCGCGACGACTTCAATCCGGTTGCCATCGCAAAAATTTACGAAGCCCATGGGGCCTCCTGTATCAGCGTGTTAACCGACGAGAAGTTTTTCCAGGGGCATTTAGATTTTCTTCGTGCGATCCGATCTGCTATCGGTCTACCCATATTGCGCAAAGACTTCATCATCGATAGCTATCAACTACTAGAAGCCCGCGCTGCCGGTGCTGATGCTATCTTGCTTATTGCCGAGTGCCTCGACGACTGCAATCTAAGCAAACTGCACAACAAAGCCATCGAGTTGGGTTTGACTCCGCTAGTAGAACTCTACGATCCGAAAAATCTCCCTCGGGTACTCGCCGCAGGAGCAAAGCTCGTTGGCGTAAATAACCGCAATCTACACACTTTTGAAGTCGACCTGGAACACACACTAAGAATGCGACAGGAAGTTCCTGACGATTGCATCTTAGTTAGCGAAAGCGGCATTAAAACCCGAGCGGATGTTCTTCGCTTGGAGGAGGCCGGTGTGGATGCAATCTTGGTTGGCGAATCCTTGATGAGGCAAGCAAACATCGGTGCCGCAACCGATGCTTTACTTGGTCGATAATTCTAGCCTCTTCTTACTGCTTGCGCATAAAATAAAGGGGGCGACAACAGCCGCCCCCTTTTGAATCGTCTACAAAAACAACTTGCCATGTCATCAAGCAAGTTGCCGTTGCCTTCGCCGCATCTGCATTGCACCGAACAACCCAATAACCGCCAAACCGAAGGTCGCCGGCTCAGGAATATTATTGATTACGCCGGTACCTAATGAGATCACAAACTCGTTCTTGTCGATCGAAGCGAGCGAACCTACGCCACCAGCAGCAGCGAGTAAGAAATTGTCGACCCTCAACGAGACTTTAGTAACACCTTGGGTGTAACTAATTAGTCGATTATCTAACTCAGCAAAAAGGTCGATGTCGGCAGAGCCTTGCCAAGCAGAGCTATACTGAGGACCTGCGGCATCAACCGAGTGCTGAAAATCTCCTCCTGACGGAGTAAATGACAACATCACCCCGGGCAAATTGATCGGCACAACCGCCACTCCGTCAATTTCAGAAATCGTCAATTCCACGAGACTGGTTACCGACGCAAAAGGGTCGCCGCCCCCTAAAGTGAAAAGATTCACAAAGCCACTCTCGTCGATTCCAACCGTGTCCAGTGTAAAACCTGGTTTCGCCTCGATCATCAACGATACGGCACCACTGGTAGTGTCTACTGAACCATCGTTCGAGCTGGCACTGAAGCCGTAATTATTGGGATTGAAGTCGAGAACATCTCCCATTGCGATTGGTGGGCCATAAAGGGGCTCGGGGTCGCCTATGGTTTGGGTATTTTCAGAAATATCCCGAAACCAGACATTCGTCCCCATCACATCGGGATAAAAAGTTGTTGCGAAAACACTGTTTGCTAAAAAAACAAACGACAATAAAGCAGCAATTGGAATGCCGCCTCGACAATACCGCACTTGATTTGAAAACATGTTGCATAGTCCTTTTGACAAATTAAATTTTCCTACTAGGCCCCTATTAACTCTTCGTCACCCACCTCTATCACGCACACTCTCTGCGCGTATCGCACGAAAGGTGGCGACACAATTTCTGTGATCTCTCCCTGCAGAGGTTCACCAACTTGTTCTTTTATTCGCTCGTTGGTGAATGCCTCCGATTTTGTTGCTCTTACGCTGCGAAACTCCTGGCTTCCGACGGCTGCTTTTCGGGCTTCCCTTGCTACGCGCAGTAGCACTACGAACACTCCGGCGCAAGCTCACCGGCCTTGCAGGTCCAACATCCTCTTGATCTGCGTCCAAATCCCTCTGGCCGTCATATCGTTTGTTGCTCATCAAACTCTGCCTTTCAAAAAGGTTTGATAAATCGCCCATGTTTAGTGGGCTTCTCTCGGTTTTTTTAGTCTGTTTTCTGCTGTGGTGTTGCTCTTTGCTTACATCTACTTACGGTGGAGAGACTCGCGAACTTCAGTTGTCATTTCGCCAAAATTTCTCTCGCTCTGCGCAGGCTGCCTCTTGTTTCGCGACTGCCTGACGTGCCTCACGAAAAACCATCTCTAAACCCGCGGGGTTCAATGCTCCTGGCAAGTGTGCCCAAGCCCCCAATTGCCGTGCCCATATCTCAACGTCTTGCGCCTCATCTACCACTGAAACAACCAGTAAAGAGTCGCTCACAGCGCGCGAGCGCACGGTTGCATTGCATAAGTCGTCGTAGTCAGACGCATCGGCCCTTGGCAGATCGACGATTGTTAACGGAAATTTCAAGCGAAAGATGCTCCGCATAAATTGGCCGATATCGCCGCAGACTACGGTCTCCCACGACTCGTTCTCAGCAGCAACGCGAAAAAAATCAGCTCGCTTAGCTGACCAAGAGATGATGACGCAACGCAGTAGCCCTGGTGGCGCAGTTACACGCTCCGTTGTCGGTGCCTGAAGTTGCGGTTCTTCGAGTAGATGTGATGATGTTCTAGAAGACGCCGCTTCGGGCAGCGCTACCTGCGCCCGAAACTGTGCTCCCGGATGATCCGATGTTGTTTTAGAAGAGGCCTGTCGCACGAATACTATCCTTCAAAAGATTCAAGTCTTTGATGTTGAACAACGGGCATACCACACCCCTCCCCAGTAAAACCTGGTGACCTACCAATCCGTTCCACTCCTTGCCTAAACCCTTATGCGTAGCCGCTTTTCTCACTTAGAGACCATGCACAACTCACACCAACACTCCCAACAATCTGGCACCGGGAGCGCAGCTTTCTGCTCCGCTTGTTGACTTATTTGTGCCGACGCCTTCTAAAGAAAACGGGCACTGCGATCGTGAATCTCGCCAACCAGAATCGCCTCGAAGGGCACATGTTTCAGAACACATGCTCACGTAGCGATATCTCTCCCTCAGCGATCACCACGATATCTTGCGCTTGCGACGGCGATGTATGCCGTTGATCGATTGCGGAGCCTTGCCACGGCGACTGTGTACTGGCTTGCGTTGTTTAGAAGACTTGGCTGGGGCCGAGCGTCGAAAAGTGTCCATGCCATAGTCAGCTTCCATCGCTTCGTACGATTGCGTGTTACTCATTCTTCATACTCCTCATCAGATGATAGGAACGCACCTAGACAAACCCACTCCGTTGGCATCGGCAGCGCCGAAAAATAATTTCTCCTCCCCGCATAACGGACGACCGAATGCGGCACCCAAACAAAATCGTCCGACACGCTACCCCCAAGAGCAGCAACGCCAAACGCCTTTCCGGACGCGTTCATAGATAGCGATTCGTGTGCCTAAATCGCCAATAGAGAATCGCAAGCAGGGTAACCCGTTAGTAATAGCAACGTTACGTTCACCCAACTGCTTTGAAGACTTCGCAGCGCCTTTCACCAAAACGGTGAGGGGTTTTTACGTCTAGTGAGGAGAGACTCTTAGAACACCGATAGAAAGGTTGTTTTTCACTACTCCAGTGAAACGACACCAAAATGGTGAGGAGAAATGACCGATACAGAACCACCTACGGTCACAAGATCGTCGAGTTCTGTCATGAGAGCTGCTGCTCAGTCATGCTAGCCGCAAGCTGTGGTCGAGTCTGAAAAAAACCGCGGCTTCCGCCTGCGGCTACAACGGAACCACAAATGAAAACCCTATTCACGCGGAACACAGGGTACGGCAAAGGCCTGTTCACAGAAAGCGCGCGTACTTCCACCAACACAGTGAAAGGAATGCCCAAAACGGCGGGATAGCAGCGATAAAGCCCAGGGGTTAGGGCCCCTGGGCTTTCAAAACTCGTTGAAAAAATGCGATATCTCGCAAATTTCAGCTAGCCCTTGGCCATCTGCGAGAGCAGCCTTGTCAACGTATTTGGATGCACGCCCAACAGCTTGGCCGCTCGTCCCTTATGGCCGCCCGTAGTCTGCAGAGCCTGCTCCACAGCCGTGCGGCGTAGCTTTCCCAAATCAATGAAGGGGAGATTGACAGACTTCTCTTCGACTTTGCGATCGCCAGGAAGCGATGGCTCGCACTGCAAGACATAGCTCTGCTCAATGACAAAGCTGAGTTGTCGGACATTGCCCGGCCAGCGATATTCGCAGAACCGTCTCAGCGTTTCTACGTCCGGCTGCCAAACGGGTTGCTTATAAACGGCAGCGAATTTTTTCGAGAAAAAGTCGATAAACTGCGGGATATCCTTACTTCGAGACCGCAACGGGGGCATCTTCAATTCCACCAAATTTAGGCGGTAATAGAGATCTTCCCGGAAACGGCCTTCTTCCACATCGCGTTCAAGATCCCGGTTCGTTGCTGCGACAATTTGTACATCAACATGCAACGGCCTGGCAGCACCCACCGGAGTGACTTCGCCCTCTTGAAGCACACGAAGTAGCTTTGGTTGTAGTTCAAGTGGCATGTCCCCGATCTCGTCCAGGAACACGACTCCACCTTCTCCGGCTCGAAAAACGCCCAAGCTTTCGCCTGCTGCGCCTGTAAATGCTCCGCGTTCGTGGCCGAAAAGCTGGCTTTCGGCCAGTGTCGCGGTGAGCGCAGCACAGTTGACAGGCACAAACGGCTTGTCGCGGCGGGGTCCAAGTTTGTGCAGCAACCGCGCCCAAACTTCCTTACCCGTACCCGTTTCACCGGTAATCAGAACCGTACACTCCACCTGAGCAGCACGACCGGCGTGATGAGCGATCCGATTTACCACCGGATCTTGCCCAATAATCAGACTAGCTGGGTTTTCCGGTGGCAATGATGCAACCGAATCCAGCGCTATTGTTTCGTTAGATGCCATCTCTCAGCTCCTCGGCCAACGCGCAAAACGCCCGCCGAAAGGTCTGCCCCCTGCTTTTCTCGCCTGCTGTTCCGGAGCAAGCGGAGAAAACCACAAATTGTTAAAAGGTCACTGGCGGTCCAGCCATACAAACAATGATTGATAGAATACGCACCGTATCCTTGCTCTGCCGAAATCACTCGGCCAGCTTACGGTCACGCCTCTCATTGTAATCTGTCACTACGCTTTCCACAAACAACCGGACCGATGCTATCCAAAAATCTTCCCAATTTTTGTGATCCCGATGGCAAAATGGTGGCATTTGGCACAACCCACCCCTACAGACAATCCAACCGAAATACGGCGCAAACTACTGCAAATAAACACCTTAGAGGTCTGCATTCCTAAGGAATACACGCCCCCATGCGCGATAGCAGAGGCAGCTGCCTGCTCTAAGGAACTTATTCACCCGAAATAGCGGGTTCCCACAGCTTCAACTGGACATTCGTCAGCGGAGAGTCCTGCCGCGCAAAGAATAAGACGTGCTGCCAGGGGAGTTCGTCGAATTGGCCGACCAATTTAAGCCGATTGGCTACAAACTCCTTTAACGCCTGAGACTGGCTCATTTTGTGCCGTGGTCGGATGGGCACCTCCGGGTCTTCCTCGCGATACTCAACTAGGGCAATTCTGCCAGTAGGGCTTAATTTCTTGTAAATCGCCTCCAGGATCTCACCCGGATGCGACAGCTCATGATAGACGTCCACCATAATCACTAAATCGAGTTGGATATCACCGAAATTGGGAGCATCGGTTGCGGCAAGAATTGGAACAACGTTCAACACGCCGCGTGCTTTGCAACGCTGATCGAGCAAATCCAACATCTCTTGCTGAATATCGACCGCAAATACGCGTCCTTTGGCCCCAACAAGCGGAGCCAGTCGAAGAGAATAGTACCCATTCCCACAGCCGAAATCACATACCTGTTGACCTTGCTTGACTTGCAAAGTGTCAATAAGCCGCTGCGGGTTTTCTTCCTGCTCACGCGAATCACGGGTTAACCAATCCGCCCCGTGATACGACATGGTTCGCGCAATCGGGCGCCCCATATAAGTTCGAGGTTCTTGCGCTGTTGCATCGGATTCTGATACAGCGCCGATACTATCTTCAGCCAACATCCGTTGGGGCTGAAATGGGAGTACTCCAAGCGCAATCGCCACTGCCAAGAAAACGGCTTCTCCGAAGGAACCAAAAATTCGCATCGACGCTACCTACCGTGAAATAAAGGAACTTGCATAAGCCCCCTCAGCTTAACTCAGGGTCGCAACGGAGACAATTCAACCACAACGAGCATGACGAGAACGATGGCGACATGCTGTAGGCAAGGCGTGGATCAGTTTCATTTATCCTTCGAGTGCTTCAGGATATAGCCCGGTCATCCTGTCCGGGAGTGCCAAATTTGCCGCGGTGCGATCTGGCCGTCGTTCTCTTTGTAAGACAAGCCCGTAAAATCTTGTTTTCTTGACACAATTTTTTTTGTAAGAAGGAACCGCTAATCCTAGGTCTGTTTTTCGCATTTCTTTCACCTATTAGCGTGTATTAGCGCTGATTAGCGGTTCCCTTTTTTATTTACGTCCAAAGGCCCCGCTGTGTCCTTCGTAGCGAAAAACCCTCGCTAACAGCGACTTCACTTTCCTCTGATTTCTGCCGAGACATCTCGCAGGTCGGCTAGAAGCTCAATAATTTTTCGGTGGACCTTACGTGTTTGAGAAACAACAAGAATCCCAGGTTTCATGACGTAAATTTCGCCCTCGCCGGTACCGTTTCTTTGCCAAGAATCAAAATCGATACAATCAACGATCACCTGAGGCAATGAACCGTAGTAATTCACTTTACGACACCTCGTAGAGCGGTTTGGTTGTTTCGATTTTTCCGACCGCTTGCTGCTTCGAACCTGGCTCTGCGGAAGGCTCTTAGAGTCTAAGGCACTTTCGCTGCAATCCAAGTCGTCAACACGATAGACTCGTGTGACCAGAGATTCATTGGCCCGTTCTTCGGTCGTAAACAACAGCACTTCATTTTCAATGATGTACGTCAGATCTTCAAGACCCGGCTGCTTGAGCATGAGGTTGAGCGCTGAACGTAGCATGACATTTCGTACCGGCGCCAACGTAAATTCCGTATCCGGGCTAATTGCGATTTCATCAAAAGCCGCATTGTCGAATTGAATGAGCAACTCATACTCATCAGCAATTTGTGCGCAAGCGTCCGATAGGGGCTCCTCTTCAAACTCGAGCGGCGCTTTCAGCCGTCGATCGAGAATCGCTTCAATACGTTCTTCCGCATTTTTTACCTCCGTGTGATTAGCTGCCTCTAAGCCGGGCGAATTGTTTTCTTCTTGCGCTCCCAGGTGCCCGCTCATGGTCAAACCGGCCAGCGTTAGCAATGCGCACACCGCACCCACAGAAAATCGCGACATCATTTTCTCCTCTCGTGTTCAAAATTACAGAAAGTAATCAGGGCAGGATGGTTCCGAACACCCAGCCCCTAGAAGAACCCTGAGGATATCCCATAGTCGCCGCTCAAGGCAAACCGCTGCACGATTTCCGCAGAAAAACAGCAAACCAACGAAACACGGCCGCCTCGAAGGCGGCCGCATTAAGGGGGGAGGGAGGAGAAACCCCGACCCGACGGAGTTTGCATACTTTTACAGTGGCACCCGTCAATTCAGGATAGGCAAACTGCTAGGCGGATTTGCTTGCCCGTTGGACGAATCGACCGCCGCTGGTATATCGACCGGTCCGATTAAAGCGGCACCAAGTGAGATCAACTTCTGTGGTGAGTCGCCCCAATTGTGGACTTTCGATCACCAGCATCGCACGCCGATCGCTCAGGGGCAGTTGGTGATAAAACGTAATGCCACGTTCATCGAAGTCTTTGATATCGATCGCCAGCGACGATTTCCATCGTCCGCGTTGGTCGATCGGAGAGAGCCTCGCTTGAAGGGAATCGCTAGAGACGGATTCTTTCGCGGCTGGACCGTGTTCACAGGGCACACGCAGCTTTGCAACAGCCGCCGAGACTTGCCGGCGCAGTGCGATATTTTGATTTGTAGGGTTGGGCATCGTTGTCACCAAAACTTGAGCAGGCTTTGCGTACATCATACGGCGATCCTCCTTCGTTTCGTAGAATGGGTCGCCGACAAAAAAGGGCGGCCACGTGGTAACCTTGGGCTCGCTTACCAACAAGACACAGCGTCTGCTCGCAGGGTTCAGACTCGACCATCGGATCAGAGAAGTACGTCAGATGAGAAGCAATGACGGTACGAATGCAAAAAAATAGAACAAGGTTGGGCGAGCGAATGGGGAGCCAATCAGTGGCTCGCCCAACCGTCGGCAGCTGTGTGTCTGCCGTGTTCAAGGTAACTCTACACGCTACTGGCAAACATGCTGGCCCAAGACGCACCAAAGTTAAGAATTTTCCATACCGTTTGACTAAAGAACCGGCAAGGGCGGAAGGGTTTCACAGGCACTGTTCGGATCACAGCTTGCCAAACGACCATGCCGGTTATAGAGCCCCCCGCCAAACATAGCCCCACCCTCCGGGTGGGAATTCAACAGAAAAATCAACCAAGCTCCGCAATCGCATCAATCACCTGTTGATCATGCCCATCCACTTTGACACGCTTCCAGAGCTTGGCAACTTTTCCGTCTGCACCGATCAAGTAAGTACTCCGCTGGATGCCCATCGACTTCTTGCCGTACATGTTCTTTTCGCGCCAAGCGCCATACTTTTCTGCCATCTTATGATCAGCATCCACCAGCAGCGGAAAATTCAGTTTGTACTTGTCGCGAAACTTCACATGACTTTCGACGCTATCCGGGCTAATACCAAAGACCTTGGCCCCCAGTTTCTTGATTTCAGCTTGCCGATCGCGGAACGCACAGGCCTCACGAGTGCAGCCAGGGGTGTTGTCTCGCGGATAAAAGTACAGCACGACGGGGCTACCTTTTAGCTCCAAGAGACGTACTTTGCTGCCATCGTCAGCAGCAAGGGTGAAGGCCGGGGCCTTTTTGCCAGGCTCGATCCAGTCGCTCATGGTTATTTGCTCACTTGTTAGTTTTTGGGTTAACCGTCATACGATTTGAAGTGACCATGCGTCGGTTACGGGGGATTTGTCATGGTTCAGTGGTGGCATAGGATCGCATTATTGCGGAGTTGTGTAGGATTGTCGATGTGCGGACCAAGCAAATCGACGCGCAGGACAATCGCACAAATCTCAATCACGTAGCCTGAACGATTACGCTTCGCTGCCGTAGAGTCGCTCGGCTACCTGTTGGCAATGAAAGGGGAGCCATTTGTGCCGTGTGTAGAGCGCATGCCCGGCGAGGTGATTGTGAACGCCCGACTCAATCCCTTGATAATCTATGAGCAATGTGGTTCCTTCGTCGGGAACACGAGTTCGATGGCGAAGCCTCGTCAATATCCGCTCGCGCGGGATATTGCGTTCAAAAAATTTATCGAGTCGCCAATCAGCAATCAAAGTTCTCACCGCAAAGATATTGGGAATGAAATTGGACCCGGCGATACCGATTTGCTGAATGTAGTCTCCATCAGCCGCTTCGAGCAGACGACGCGGCTCGATGGGGCATGGGGCCTGATACTCGGGCGCGCCGATTGGAGGCCGATGATGGATGAAATGCAACAGCTTCGAGTAGGCGGCGGTCTCCCAACCGTAGCGTATGGGCGTGCCAAACGTGACCACATCGATCGCCATTTTTCGCAGCGGATGCTCCGTGTCTTCTAGTAGCTTTCGCACACGCGGCCAAACAGGCAGATCGACGTCTCGCCTCAACCACGGCTGGTAGAAAACTTGTGCCGCTTCGAAAAACTCGTCGCGAGCTTCTGTATCGCTGCCCAACAGGTTCGTCAGCAGAGCAAACACATTTCCCGCATGGCTATGGCCCCATAGCAGAATGCGAGGTGGCTCGTCCGCCGCGCTGCCGTCGTTGGCAACCGTCTCGGCAAATCGGGCCAGCTCATCAATGAGGCGAATTGCACCATCCGCGCGGCCGATGTGATTGTTTTGACTCGACCAATTGAATAATCGCACCGGGATTGTACGACCGGCACCGACGCTAAGGCCTTCCTGCATCGCGGCAACGTAGGCAGGCGTATAGTTGCCCGTCTCGCCGGCTACCCAATCGACCGTCTGTTTGCCCAGACGGCTGAGCGATTTGCTCACGCCGGGGGCGAACCGTGCAAGCTCGGTCAACAGTCCCAGAGCATCGTTGCCGGCAAAGGTACCATGCACACAGTAGACCGCTGCGACGCCCGCGTTGCCAAACGCCGCGCCGGCAGATTGAATCGCCGCGGCAAACTCAGCCGTTTGCGGTGGGGTTGGCTCGACTGCTGGGAGCAAGTGGTACGGCGAAGTGGGGCGCTCGGACCGGTACGTTTGGTGTCGAAATTGGTTGGCCCGGGGCATTGGTATTGATTCCAGAGTTGGTCGCCGAATCCACGCGGTAGTTGCTCGTGGTTAGGGGGTGCAATCCCAGCGTACCCGTCCAGGTTTCATAAGGTCGGCCACCGCGTTCGTCGTCCTTGTAGAACGCAAGGTAAGTCATTGTGTCAGCAGCGATAAACTCGTGTTCGCGAGGAGCAAACTGCGTCTGTTCATGAACTCGGCGCCAGGTGCCTGAATTAAAATAGGCTTGGTGCAACACATAACCGTCTGCGTAACTTGCGTCGAGCGGAACCACTTCGGCGTGATGGGTATGCCCATAAACGATATGCTTCGCCCGCCGATTGCGGAAGTCCTGTTCGGTAAGCGCGTGAGAATAATAGGAGCTTTGACTTGCCCCCCGAAGTTCAGCAATCCACTGGGCAACCCAACTGGCCCAGCCAACCGACAATCGCCGGCTGAATTTCAACGCTTTTTGCAAGCCATCGACAATATCGACGGGGCACCAAGTATCGCGTTGTTGAACGAAGGGATGTTCGAGGAACTCGTCGGCCAAGCCGTCCCAGATTCGTTTTACTTCTTTGCGAATAGCCGGTTGGGGGCAACTTCGTTCCAGTAGGCCATCAATCCAAACCGGGATTAATAGCAAGGGCCGGACGTTGTCGATCTCTTGCAAGCCTGCCAACGCGGTGTTGGGCAAATCGTCGCCTAGCTCTTGCCTTACTTTGACGCCAAAGCGATTGAGCAGTTCGAGGACGATCACATCCCCCAAGCTACTTGCGTCGCGGTCGCCCTCGTAATTGAACGGGTCGTAAACGTCGCCATGCCGAGCAAACACTTTATGCCGTCGCATGACTTGCACCAGCTCGTTGCTTTCCCAAATCTCATGTGGAAAAGGTGCGTCAGGGTAAGTGGCCAAGCCCATGTGCGAGGCGATTTTTCGCCGCAATTGATTGTAGTTTTCGCCCGGCAGGTGGTAGAACCAGTCGTGATTGCCAACCATGTAATGGATGCGTACGGGAACGGGCTGCAATTCGCCGCCTGCCATACGTCCCTCGTTGGTGGCAGCAGGAAGCGAAACTCCTTGTTGGGCCAACCTGCGAAATTCGCCCAGCGCTTGATTATTGTGAACAAGGATATCGCTAGTGATCTGGGAAACCATCTCGAACAGGGCCGGCGACTTGGTATCGTCCCAAGGTCGCGCACGATCGCCCAGCCATTTGGTAGAGCGGATGGCATCGAGCACATCGCCTAGCAACAAAAGATCGATTCGTTCGATCGGGCGATAGGTGCCATCGCGCCTTCGCGACGCGCTCATGCCCAGATCGGCCAGTCTTTCAGCAAGTAGCTGAAAAGCTCCCGGCGAAATCGTCGCACCGCTTGTCCCATCGGTCAGATGAAGGTCGCTGATAATAACCAGCATGGCTTGGTTCTCGATAACAGAAATGTAAACGCACGAAACAGGCGTATCCCCTCCCTGGGATTTGCCCTCTCTTCTGTCATCGGGTTGTTTGCTGGTAAAGATTGAGGATTATTCAGAGTGTGCCGATTGTCTGGTTGCGAGCTGGCAATTCAAACCTCCATAAAAAATGCCTGCCAGCTCGACACAAGCTGACAGGCTCATCTATTCATCCGCAGAGCTTTTACACTCCCCGCAGACAACGCTTATTGGTTTGTATTTCGTGGTTAATAGCCGAAATACACGGTTGGGGCTGCATAAATAACTGGCCGGGCATAGACCACGGGGCGTGCATAGACAACTGGCCGGGCGTAAACGACCGGTCGGTGAACGATCGGTCCCGCTACCACTCGGCGAGCGACCGGATACGGAGGCAGCACCGCTCGGGCAGCTATGCGTCGAACAGGTGCAATTCTCCGAACGCCCCAGGCATTGGCATCAGCAGCACCTGCAAAGGCAAATCCCCCAATTAACACAGTCGTGATTACTAATCGCTTGAACATGATTCCCTCTCTTATAGGTTGTGTACTCTAAGCGGCTGGGTGGCTGGTGGAAGTTTGATAACCGCTTTGATATAGGTAGTTGCACTTAGCGTACCATTATTTCGGTGCAACTCATAAACTATTTCTATCATTGCGTTTAGGTAATGTCGAGTGGCTATCAGTACGGCGCCAGACAACTTATGCGCCGTCATTTGCGCAACAGTCGGATCTCATTTTTTGACGGCGCTTTTCGGACTCGTAGCGGAATACCGGTGAAATCTGGGCTAGCGATGCTCTCAGAAGTCAAAATCCGGTTTTCACGGTGACGCATCAAGCCAAGGCTGTCGGTTTTGGCATGGCCTTTGCTTTAGTGAAAGTTGCAGACGACGACCAGTTCGGTACGACATGTTTGGAACGCATGGCTGGGCCGGTACAGAGAAGAGGCAAATACTGGGGTCGGCTGCAAGATAGAGGCACTTATTGAGGGCCAGAACAAGATAGGTAACAGCTTTTGGCGGCCCATCCCTCCCCATAGGGCCGCCATTTGTTGTTGCCGAGGCCCACATGCTTAGGCGAGCCCGGGAGTGTTCATAAGAACCTGCTTGGCTCGCCTGTTGCATATCTGGTGTATTACTTTTGAACACCTGTGCTGTTTCGATACAGTCTGTCTTGGCGGAGGGAAGTCGAGCAGCCACAAAAAAAATAAACTTTTGCCACAATTTCACGTGGCCGCCAAATTGGCTTCTTGGGTGAAATTGGGGTCGTATCGCTGGGCTGGGGGCTCGTAAGTGGTATAGCTGGCGACCGTGACCGGTTACCATAGGCTGATAGTAGACAACCACTTGAGTCTCGTTCACTTCTCCTGCTCAAGACTAACGTCCGATGGCCCGACCATTTCAAGAAACTCCGAGAGCCTATCCCCGAACTGGGTTGGAAGTATCCAGCGGTCGGGAAAATCTGAGCGACCAAACTGTTTTAGGACGTGCAGTAAGAAGTTTCCTCTGCCTAGCCTTAGCGCTGGCTGGCACTGCGGTCGGCTTACGTCCTGCGACTCTGCCATTGAGAGCGGCAGAGCCGACATCGAGCAAGTCTGCCAAGCCCAACTCTGGAGACACCGGGCCTGTCGATCTGATTAACCAACAGATCCGGGTAGGTTGGCGCGACCACGGCCTACGCCCCTCTCGCCAGGCAACCGACGCCCAGTGGTGCCGTCGCGTGTTCCTCGATCTGATTGGCCGCGTACCAACCGTGAGTGAACTTGAAGCCTTCCTCGCTCAGAAGTCCTCTCAAAAGCGACGCGAGCTTGTCGACCGTTTGCTTGGCGACGAGTATCTCGACGATTATAGCAACAACTGGACGACACTTTGGACCAATGTTTTCGTCGGCCGAACCGGCGGGAGAGAACGGCGGTCACTGATCAATCGTGGTGGCTTCGAAGGCTACCTTCAGCAGTCATTGCTAGAGAACAAACCATACGACCAACTGGCAGTGGAGCTAATCACCGCCACCGGAAGTGCTGACCCACGAGCCGAAGACCACAACGGCGCCGTCAATTTCCTCATTGAAAAACTTGACGAGAATGGCATTCAGGCAACGGCGAAGACCGCGCAGATATTCCTGGGGATGGCGGTCCAATGTACGCAGTGCCACAACCATCCGTTCAATGAGTATCGGCAGAACCAGTTTTGGGAACTCAACGCTTTTTTCCGCCAAGCACGGGTTGAACGAATGCGTGACCCCGACAATGAAAACCGTAGGCTCGGACGAATCGTCAACCAGAATTTTGCCGGCGAAGGACGCGAGCTGTATAGCGACAATCGTCGCGAAATCTTTCTTGAACGCCGCAATGGCAAGCTAGTCGACCGGGATGCCGAGCAACTGAAGTCGGCGCCAATTTACTACGAACTACGCAACGGACAGCTTCAAGTTGCCTATCCTGTGTTCATTGATGGTAGTTCGCTGGCCGAGCAATTTAGCGACGAAGGCGTCGAGTATGGCAACAGTGGCTACCTAGAACACGTCGACCGCCGCCAAGAACTGGCCAAGCTTGTCACGGATGCCCGCGATTTTGACCGGGCGTTGGTCAATCGCATTTGGGCGCATTTTTTCGGCTACGGATTTACTAAACCGTGCGACGACATGGGTCCCCACAATCCGCCTTCGCATGCTGAGCTAATGGATAAGTTAGGGTTGGCCTTTCGTGCCACGAGCTTCGACGTGAAATCGCTAATGCGATGGATCGTGCTTAGCGAACCCTACGCTCTGAGTAGTCGTATCGGGAGCCAGAATGCCAAAGACGATCCGAGAATTGCCGCGGCAAAATTCAGCCGATTTTATGTTCGCCAGATGCAAGCCGAACAGCTCTACGAATCGCTGTTGGTGGCCACCCAAGCCGACGAGACTGTTTCGAGAGAACGTCGCAAGACGTTGAAAGACCGTTGGCTACGTCAATTTAGCACGGCCTTTGGCACCGACGATCAAGCCGAGGCAACGACATTCAACGGATCGATTCCGCAAACGCTCACCATGATGAATGGCGACTTGATACGGCGAGCCTGTAGCACCGATAGCGGAAGTTTTCTCGACAAAATTGCTAACGACCGCCAACTGTCGAGTCGGCAGAAGATCGGCTACCTCTATCGAGCGGCATTGGCGCGACAGCCATCGAAAGAAGAAATCAACGCCTGCAACGAACTGCTAGCCTCGCGCAGCGGCGACGTGGTGGGCACCTTGCAAGACATCTGGTGGGCAATACTCAACAGCAACGAATTTATTTTCGTCCATTAGTCCGTGTCGGACATACATGTAGCGTTTGTGGCGGCGTAAATCTCGGATGAAACCGACGAAATAACGCAATAGAAAAATCAGATACGCTCTAAGAGCAAATAAAAGGCAACTGTTCACGGCCATTCATAGAACGCTTACACCAACAGCTATCGAGTGAACTGCGATGACTTATTTCTCAACTCCCCGTGGCATGAATCGGCGTCACTTCCTTGGCCACTTGGCCGGCGCAACGGCGTTGGTATCGCCCGCGTTTACGCTCACCCGTGCGTTGGCGGCTCAGGCAACAAAGCTCAAGAGCAACCACAAGTCGTGCATCTTGCTGTGGATGGGGGGCGGTCCGCCCTCGATCGACATTTGGGACATGAAGCCTGGCACACCAACCGGCGGCAACTTCAAACCGATCAGCACCACGGGCGACGGGCAAATCACCGAGCTATTGCCCAAGGTTGCAAAGCAAATGCATCGGCTCTCCATCGTACGTTCGATGAGTACTCGCGAAGCGGATCACGAGCGGGGCCGCTACTACATGCACACCGGTTTTGTGCCCAACCCGAATGTTCAGCACCCGAGCTACGGTTCGGTGGTCGCGCACGAATTGGCCGATGACCTGCGCGATTTAGAAATCCCGCCTTTCGTCTCGATTGGCGGCGCAAGCGAAGGCCCCGGCTTCCTGGGAATGGCTTACGCGCCGTTTCAAGTCGACTCCAACGGCCGTGTGCGAAATGTCAAAGCCAATGTCGAAGAAGCACGGATGATGGATCGGATGAAGCTGCTAGGGTTGCTCGAACGGCGTTTTGTGCGAGAGAACCGCGGCCCCTCGCCTGCCGAACATGCCAAGGTACTCGACAGCACACTGTCGCTGCTCACCAGCAGCCAGATGGAGGCGTTTAAGGTTGAAAGCGAGCCGGAACAATTTCGCGAAAGTTACGGCGACACCAACTTTGGCCGTGGCTGTTTGATGGCACGGCGACTTGTGGAAACCGGCGTTCCGTTTGTCGAAGTGAACCTGGGCGGCTGGGATCTGCACCAAAATTGTTTCACGGGGCTTCAGCAAAAGCTGCCGGAAGTCGACCAGGCCATGAGTGCGTTGGTCGAAGACCTTGCCAGTCGTGGTCTATTGGAAAACACCATTGTGCTGTGGATGGGTGAGTTTGGACGTACCCCGCGAATCAACGGCAACGCAGGCCGCGACCATTGGGCTCGAAGCTGGAGTATTGTCGCTGGTGGCGGCGGCATCGCAGGCGGACGGGTGATTGGCGAAACCGACGAAGAGGGTACCCAGGTAACTTCCACCCCGTACAGTTCGGAAGACCTAATGGCCACCATCTGCACCGCCATGGGAATCTCACTCGACAAAGCCTTCAAGGCAACCAACGGTCGACCAATGAAAATCGCCGGCGGCGGCAAAGTCATCAACGACCTGCTTGCTTAGGGCAGTTCCTTCAAGTGTGTAGCCACAGAGTTCCCAGCGCGGCTCCGTAAAGAAATTGGATCTCGCAGAGACGCTGAGACGGCAGAGCTATGGTGCTGCGGTTTTCTCCGCTGTCTCAGCGTCTCTGCGAGACAATCCTTTCCTTTTTCTTGTTTCCTTTGCGTCTTAGCGCCTTTGCGAGAGTCCTATTTTTAATGGCCGAATCGTCCAGGAATTTTTGCCCGTTGTGTAAATTTGAATTGCTAATAACACAGAGAACACCGAGATAAGGTTACTCGCTTCAGTATTTCCTCTGAGACCTCGGTGTGCTCTGTGGCTATGCTTTTATAGGAAATGCTCCAGGGCAACTTTCAAGCGCCCATTCGCTGACCATGTGGCACGATTGGTACTACCCTCGTAACCGGTTCGATTTGCGGATATCGCAGACGTCTCAGACGTGCCGAAGGCGACTTCTTAGCGGCGCAGGGTAAAGTTCTTTGAATGGCTTGCGAAAATCACAAAGCACGCTCAGGCCGAGGGATTGCAAACCTTCGGCTTTGTAATGCACTCTCGAACTTATTTCTGCGTAGCAGAGAAGCCTGATGTCTGAAATCATTTCTAACCTTACGCAAACACCCGCTACGATTCCGCTGGTGTTGCCAACGACTGGCGCTGAGGCGCCAGCGGCTATAGCCACCCAGCGGGTGCTGCACGTTATCAATGGCGAACATTATTCTGGCGCTGAACGTGTTCAAGACCTGCTCGCCCTAGAGTTGCCATCGCTTGGTTACGAAGTGGGGTTTGCCTGCTTAAAGGCAGATCGATTTCCCACTGCCCGACATGCCCAGGATGCGGCCTTGTTTCATGTGCCCATGCGGTGGCGGTTCGATCTCGACTGCGTCGACCAATTGGCCGACTTGATTCGTGATGAAAATTACGCGATTGTCCACGCTCACACGCCGCGGTCGGTGTTGATGGGCAGCATGGCCGCGAAGCGGGCTGGCGTGCCGTTGGTGTACCATGTGCATAGCCCGACCGCCCGTGATTCGACCCGTCGGGTGCGAAACTTTATCAATGCCAAGCTCGAAGGCTGGAGCCTCCGCAACGCAGCCCACTTGATTACTGTCTCGCCCAGTTTGGAACAACTGATGCGAGACCAAGGATTCGCAGCTGAGCGTGTCACCTATGTGGCGAACGGCGTGCCGGCTTTAGATGTTGGCCAACGTGAGCAACCATCCGGGACATGGACGTTGGGAATGGCCGCCTTGTTTCGCCCGCGCAAAGGGGTCGAGGTGCTGCTGGAAACTCTGGCTGCACTTTGCTCGCAAGGCGCTGATGTGCATCTTCGCGCTGTTGGACCGTTTGAAACCCCAGAATACGAACACGAAGTCAAGCAGCTTGCCGAGCGGCTCGGCATCAGCGGGGCCATCACATGGACCGGGTTTGTCGACGATGTTCCTGCTGAGCTGGAGCAGATCGACCTATTCATTTTACCCAGCCTCTTTGGCGAAGGGCTGCCGATGGTGGTGCTCGAAGCAATGGCGGCTGGCGTGCCGGTCGTCGCCAGCCATGTCGAAGGGGTGCCCGAGGCCATTCGCCACCGCCAAGATGGCCTACTCGTCGAACCGGCCAGCGTCAGTCAACTAACGCTGGCGATCGAAGAAATCATGGCCGGAAAGAGTCTCGACTACGCCACCCTTAGCGAGAGTGCAAAGCTGCGTCACAGCAAGCATTTTTCAACCCGCGCCATGGCCACCGGCGTCGCCAATGTTTATCAGAAATTACTGAACAACAAATAACTTTTCAAACTGAAAACAGCCAACCACGAATCATACGAATATTAGGACTAGGTCGAGCCTAAGATCAACCCAATTCAGACGTATTTTGGGAAAGGCATTTGGAGAAAAATCCTGACTTATTCGTGTAGATTCGCATCATTCGTGGTTCAACTCTTTTTAAGTTATCTCTGCTTTGTTTCTTTCGGCTGGGCGGCTTGCGGTGCGACTTGGGCACCGGCGGGTATCTCCTGTACAACCCGTTTCCAACCGAACGGCGTGCGCGGTGCGCTAAAAATATTTCCGAACAGCTTGTTGAGTGTGCCGTTGACCGTCGGCTTTTTGAACATGTAGACGGCTCGACTTTGGCCGTTGGGCATGTGAACTTGCAAAGCGGTGGGCAACATCGTTTTGCGTTCTAGCATGATATCGACGTGGTGATAGTTTGCCGCGTCGGCTTGATGGCGAGGATACGCTTCGAGCCAAATAGTGTCGGCCGCACCTTGCTTGCTGCGAATCCAGTAGCGATTGTTGAGTTTGGCAGCCTCGGCCCCGAACAAAAAGGGCAGGGGCCCATCCACAATAGCTTTGCCACGCATCTCTGGCGGCAACGGGATCACCACGAGTTGTTTTTTGCCGTGGTTGTATTCGTAAACTGCTTTGCCATCGCATACCCAATGCTCGCCAACTTCATGCTTCTGCGCAGCCCAATCGCCCGGTTCCCAAGTTTCTTGGGCGGCATCTTTTTTCGTCCAACGACGGATGTCGTCAATCTTGAAGCTACCTTTGTCGGGCTTCGAATAGGTGAGTTGCCCCATGCTCTTGATCATCGGAATATTATTGCCTGGCCCGAAAACCGGATCGTACTCCCAACGCTCAAACGCACAGTCGAAGGTGTTGATCTTGGCGCTCTCGGTTTCCCACATGAGAAGAATCTGATCGACAAATTGCTTTTCGACCGGGGTGAGTTGGAACGGAGGGCCCATCCGGTTGACCGGAGCGGTGGTTTGCTGGGGCTGGCCTAGCTGGGCGGGAGTTTGGCCAACTTGCGCTGGCAAAACACCCGGAGCTGCTACAGGATTGGCTGGGTAAGCAGCTGGCGGCTGACCGACAGGCGCTTGTTGACCCACGGCAGGTGAAGTTTCGACCACCAATAAAATCGTGGCAACAAAGGCGACAGCTTGGCAGCGTGCGAAGGGTCGATACATGGCAGGGCTCTCGTGTGTGGACTCACGCAAAGCACACAGAAGTGGCTCAGAGCAAGACAAACGGGGAGGCAGGCATTTGACAGCCTACGAAGGGCGGGGATCATAGCAAGCAGCTCGCAATGCACCTAGCCCGGCTTTTGTGCCATCGACGGTTGACTTACCGCTAGCAATGCGCGCACGATGCTTGCCATACTTATGTGCTCTGTCAATTCTGAATGGACAGTGGCACCCAAGCTAACCTCTCGATAAGTAGGTCTGACGGACCACTGGCCCGACGCGCGAGCGAGGGAACCTACCCAACAAAGGAATCTTCTTCTGATGCAACTACGCTGGAAAGCCAGTTTCTCGGCCACTTGCCTACATGCGGCTGCTTGCCTCAGCGAAGGTTTTTCGGTTGCCGACCAAGCACTCGCAACGAACCTCCAACCGGCAGCCGACGGTTTGCTGCGCGAGCTAAACGCCTGTGGGCTACCGGTGGAAAAAACCTTGTCGCTGCTAGTCAGCTTAGCAGCGGAGTACGAAAACAACCGTGATCTGATCGAGGTAACCGCCACACGGATAGTCGGGGCCGGCTCGTTAGGCGATGCATCGATTTCGCGACTCGCCGGTTGTGTTGCTGATCTTGAAACCGCCCTGCTGCGCCAATCCCCTGCCCTGGTGGACGATTTGGTGGTACGTGGGCGACCGCTACGAGAGCAATGGGACGCCCGTGGCCCCGGCCTCATGCGCCAGGTGGCACGGCTGACGGAGCAATCGTTTCTGGCTTCGGAATGTGAAATCGTACTGGTCGCCCCCATCGTAGGTGGCCATGGCCGACCGCATCTGCGAAACAACCGAGTGACCTTCGAGGCGGTCTTGGCCAATCCCCATGCCACGCTGCCCGAAACGCTCCGACTGGGTTGGTTGCTAGCACAACTCAACCTCGATCTGCCCTGCTATAGCGACTTGATTGCTGGGCCACGATTACCCCAGGTAGCTCAGCTAGCCACCGTCCCCCTGATTCTGTCTGCGGCAGAAACCGTCGAACTCACGACGTTGTCGCCCGAGACGCTCAGCGAAGCACTCACATGTTGGCACCTGCCAACCGACAAGGCCGACCAGTTGCACCAATGGTGGGACACCTACGCCACAGGCAACACCCGCTGGGCAGTCGCGCTAGCAGCACTGGATACCATGATAAACGGGTAAGAATTTTGGTAACACTTCAGCCATCTGAAGTAATAGAACGCGGAGGAACACAGATCAGACAAATTTTCACGGATACAAAAAGAAGATTATTGAAGCCATAGGGGCTAAAGATCGAAACAGACAGACGGTTTCCCAAAATCGTCTTGTTATCTGCGACAATCTGCTAAATCAGCGTTCATCTGTGTTCTATTCTGCTTCACTCGGCTGAAGTGTTACGAATTTTTCTTTTCGAGCAAGGGCCACGATCGAGGTTGACCCGGATCGGCGGCCTGCGATCATTGCACCTCGGTCAGATCGCCCTCGCCTCTTGTGGATCGTTGCCATGCTCTCGACAATTCGGGTCATCACCTTTGCCTCTGTCACGATGAATTTGCTTTCAGCCGTCGCTGCCGATCCCGCAGTTCAACCGGCGGGGTACGTGCCGTCTGTGCAACCAAGTAGCTCTGCGCAAGTGGTTCGTTTCTCTCAACAGCCCACCGAAGTCGGTAGCCGCGTGTTGCAGCAAGTCAGCGTCGACTTGGAGATCAACTCGACCATCGTACAATCCGGACAGATTGCGAACCAAAGCACGACCTCGATCCGCCGTCGCCAACAACGTCTGATCGAAGCTCTTGAGGTCGCCCAAGGTGGAGTTCGTCGCGCCAAGGTTTCGTTTCCACTTTCCCGGAGCATGTCTCCAGTAGACCCCGACCCCAAGACAGAAGTAACCCAAGTCGTCGAAGGAAAAAGCTATCTGGTCACTCGCAACGGCCAGCAGCTATTCATCACCGACACAGACGGCGTTCTCCCTCCGCGCGATCAATACGAAATCGTTCTCAGCAGCATACAAACCTTGGGGCTCCCCAATCCGTTGGCACGTTTTCTAACCAGCCGCACCATTCGGCTGGGAGACCGACTCCAACTGCCCAAAGAAGTTGCCAATCGGCTGATGGGGTTTGGCGACCAATTGGGCCAAGTCCAACGGTTTGAATTGGAATTGAAAGAACTTCGTCAAATCGATGGCCAGAATTGTGCTCTGTTCGACACGAAGTTCAATATCGTCGAGGGCTCCGATGCCCCGACCACGATTGATGTCCAGGGCCAAATGACCATCGAGACAGCAACCTGCCGCACGATAGCAGCCAGCTTCTCTGGCCCGCTGAAAATGAAGGCCTTCGATACCAATACTCAATACACGGCCGAAGGCAGCTTACAGGTGGCTATTCAATCTCGCTACGAGAAAGCAGTAAAATAGCGTTTACGGCCTGCTTTGCCCCCGGCTGGGCGTGTCGTATAATTCAGCGTCGCGTTAGCTATTTTTACATTTCAGCCATCTGCAATAATGGAACGCGGAAGAACGCTGATTATGCGGACTTTCGCGGATCAAAAAGATAGCAAAGAGAAATAGCAGCTGCCCCAAGTTTGTTGGCGCGAGAGTTGTGAAGCGTTTGAACAAGATTGTCGGCTATTCGGCGAAAAGCTGATTAGTGAAGATTAGCGTTCTTTCAATCATTTTTGTGATAGACGAGATGTCGCGCATCTGGTCTATCCTGTTATCCTGTCGAATATTACTCGCCTAGCTGCGGCTTTGCCGCGTTAGGTTCTATTTTTCTTTACCGCTGAGCCGAACATGGCGTTTCACGGATCGTTTGCCAACCGCGCGAAAACTACGGCCAAGGCCTACCTCGTCTTGCTGGCTCTGGCGATTGGCATCGGCTCGCAACCAGCGACCTCGCAGGAGGAGCAACCGGCAACCCCAAGCGTGCCTGCTGCCTTAGTGCGAGTGCATCTTCCGCTCAAAGGCAACGCCGATCAAGCGTTGCAAGCGACCTTGCTGCGAACTAGCGATCGGCTGCTTGCCGAAGTACGAGCGAACCAAGACGCCCGACGTCCGCTGTTAGTGTTGCATCTCGACCCTCCCCTTGGCGAACTCGACGCCACCGAGGGCAGCCATTTTGAACGTGCACTGGCCCTCGCCAACTTTCTCACCAGTCGGCAAATGAACGGAGTTCGGACGGTTGCCTTTCTCCCGAAATCGGTCCAAGGACACGGCACACTGCTGGCATTGGCCTGCGAAGAAATTGTCATGGCTCCCGAGGCACTGCTTGGCAACGCCGGTATCCACGAAGCCGCCAACGGAACAATTCGCCAAAGTGTGATTGCCGCCTATCGAGAAATTGCCGAAACGCGGCTCACCATCCCGGTCGCCTTGGCAGTTGCCATGATCGACCCTGCGGTCGAAGTCTTACAGGTTGAAACCGAAGACGGTATCCAATTTGTACTCCGCGCTGATTTTGAATCGTTTTCACAGGAACACGAAATAGTCGACCAAAAGGTACTCGTCCCAGCCGGCACCATGGCAGATTTCGATGGTCGCGAAGGGCGACAGATTGGCTTTGTCAAATATCTGGCGTCAACTCTCGAAGGCATTGCCCAAGCGTTTGATGTACCCGCCCAATCCTTGGTCGAAGACAACGCGCTGGCAGCCCACTGGAAACCGGTGATCCTCGACATCCAGGGCGAGATCACTCCGCGACTGGCCAGCCAAATTGAAACCCTGCTAGGCCGAACGGTCGAACAACAGAACGTCAATTGGATTGGGCTGCGTATCGACAGCGCCGGTGGCGACTTGGAAGCGAGCTTGCGGATAGCCAATGCGGTGGTCCAAATCGATCCGAACTCAGTACGTACTGTGGCCTACGTGCCCGTGGAAGCGCGAGGCGGAGCGGCATTAGTGGCGCTTGCCTGCAACCAACTGGTAATGCACTCCACGGCGAAACTTAATGTCGGAGCTAGCGCACCTCCTCTGCAACCGGCAGACCTCGAAGCGGCAAGAATGTCTCTCCGGGAGTCGCTGGCCCCTCAAACCGCACATCGCTGGTCGCTACTCGCGGCGATGATCGATCCTAGCGTCGAATTATTCGAATATCGTAACAAAACCACCGGCGAAATTCGCGTGATGAGTGTTGAAGAAGCCGAGGAGGCAGCCGAACAGCCTGAGGCCGAGGCTTGGCAACGGGGCGAAAAAGATCAACCGCTACCGTTCGATGGCATGCGTGCCCAAGAGTTGGGCATTGCCTGGAAAACCGTAGAAACGTTCGACGAACTCAAACAGGCCTATGGCCTCGAAACCGATCCGCCCACCGTAAAACCCAACTGGGCTTTGGAGTTGATCGAAGCCTTAGCGTCGCCAGGGTTCTCTGTGCTGCTGCTGATGGTTGGCTTGGCAGGCATCTATCTCGAACTTCGGGCGCCGGGCTTGGGCGTGGGGGCTTTTGTCGGCACGCTTGGTCTGCTGCTATTTTTCTGGAGCCAGTATCTCAACGGCACAGCAGGTTGGTTGGAAATTATTCTGTTTATCACGGGCTTAGCATTTATCTTGATGGAGATTTTTGTTGTCCCCGGCTTCGGTATTTTTGGCCTGGGCGGCGGGGCGTTGGTCATTGCGTCGGTTGTCTTGGCGAGTCTAACCTTCGTGCGACCTCATAGCGAAGCCGACATGGACGCACTGGCCCGATCGCTTAGCACCGTAGCCATTGCTTGCGTCGGGTTCATGACATTTGTGGTGGCTACGCGGCGATATCTGCCTCAGGCGCCCTTGTTTCGGCGAATGATACTCGCCCCGCCCGCCGCCGAAGAAATCGCCGTGCTCGACGATCGAGAGGCATTGGCCAACTACTCGAATCTCATCGGGACATGCGGCGTCGCAGCCACCGACCTTCGTCCTTCGGGCAAGGCAGAAATCGATCACGAGTTGATCGACGTTATTGCAGAAGGCGAACCACTAGATCGAGGCACGCCACTGGTTGTTGTCGAAGCAAAGGCAAACCGGGTAGTCGTTCGGGCAACAGGCCCCGCCTAATTTTCCTGGGTCAACCAAGTCATTTCGGAGCTTCACCTATGTCTGGACTCGATCCGCTTACCTGGGCAACTATCTTGATGCTCGTAGGATGTGCGCTCGTCGTCCTCGAAGTATTCATCCCCTCGGGTGGATTACTAAGTTTCTTGTCTGCGATTGCTATCGTGGGCAGTGTCGTGGTGGCGTTTCGCCGCGATACGACCTCAGGCCTAGGGTTTTTGCTCATCACCGTAATTGCTGTTCCTACGGTTGTCGCACTAGCTTTTAAGTTCTGGCCCCACACGCCGATGGGAAAAGCCTTTTTGGGCGAGCTGATGACTTCGGAAGACATGCAGCCGGCAGACTCGCGTCGCGAGCTTGTGGGCCAAGTCGGGGTTGCCAAATCCAAAATGCTCCCTGCAGGTTCGATCCTGATCGATGGGCATCTTCTCGATGCCGTGAGCCGGGGCATCGCCATCGAACCAGGCCAACCGATTGTCGTGGTCGAGGTCAAAGGAAACCGGGTCGTAGTTCGACCTGCCGACAAAGAGGAAGCCCGTAGTCTGGTTGAGGATCCACGCGATCTATTCTCCAAACCCATCGACGAACTAGGCCTCGACTCTTTTGAAGACCCGCTGGGGTAGAGATCTCCACTACAGCAGAAGAATGGCAAAGTCCTACTAGCCGCGGGCGGAAGCCGTGGTTTTTCCAGGTCCCACTACAGCTGTCGGCTTGCAATTGCCCGTGCCACACAGTACAAAGCGAGCAGGGAAACCGTGGCGAAAAGCACGGTTTCGCCCTGGTTTGGCCTGTGGATGGAGACCCCTTGAAATGAATATGCAGGAAACGCCTCTCGGAATCCCCCTGCTGGCTGCCGGCGATTCAACCACCCTGGTTATTGTCGGCGCATTCGCGGTGATGATTGCCGTCCTGGTCTTCTTTGCCATCTTTGCACAATTTGCCCGGCTGTGGGTGCAGTCGGTATCCACCGGGGCAGGTATTGGCCTTGTCGACCTCATCATGATGAGATTTCGCAAAGTCAATCCCACGGTAATTGTCCGTAGCAAAATCATGTCCGTGCAAGCAGGGCTCGACAAATCTGAAGGAATCACTACCCAAGCACTCCAAGCACACTACATGGCCGGCGGCAATGTGCCCCTGGTGATTCGCGCGATGATCGCCGCCCGCAAAGCGAAAATCATCGACCTCGATTTCAAACGCGCAACAGCCATCGACTTGGCCGGGCGAAATATTCTCGAAGCCGTGCAGACCAGCGTTTACCCGCGGGTAATCGATTGTCCTTCGAGCGAGTCGAATCGGACGACGCTCGACGCTATCGCAAAAAATGGCATCCAATTGAAAGTTCGTGCCCGTGTGACCGTTCGGGCGAACCTCGATCGGCTCATCGGGGGAGCCACCGAAGAAACGATTATCGCTCGCGTCGGCGAAGGCATTGTCAGCGCCATCGGCTCGGCCCCAACCCATGCCCGTGTTCTGGAGAATCCCGACACGATCTCAAAAGCGGTGCTGTCGCGTAAGCTTGATTCTCAAACCGCGTTTGAAATTGTCTCGATCGATATCGCGGACATCGACGTTGGCGACAATATCGGCGCCCGTTTGCAGGCCGACCAAGCCGAGGCCGATACCCGGGTCGCCCGTGCCCAAGCAGAAGGTCGTCGCGCCATGGCGGTATCGCAGGAGCAAGAAAAATTCGCGAAAATTGAAGAAAACCGAGGCCACTTGGTTGAAGCCGAAGCCGAAGTTCCCAAGGCAATGGCCGAAGCGTTTCGCACAGGCAACCTAGGAATCCTCGATTACTACAAACTGAAAAACGTTCAGGCCGATACCGACATGCGTGAATCGATTGCCAACTCGGGAAGCCGACGCGATTGATTCACCAGTTGCCCTCTAACCGGAGATACATCGCGTGCAGATTCTGGCAGGCATCATGGTACCCCTATTGGGCGATCTCCTCGAGAATCTCGCGCCGGTCATCTTTCTGCTTCTCTACGGTATCTATCAGCTTGTGATGGGCAAAGCAGAAGCGAACAAAAAAGATCCGCGCCCTCGCCGTCCAAAACGTCCCCAGCTAGCCGAAGCACCGGACAGAGCGGCTCCGGTCGATGCACCCCCGAACCAAGCGGATGCGTTGCGGAATGAAGTCGAAGAATTTCTTCGCCGAGCACAAGGCAAGCCACCGAAGGAAGAAGTGGTTCCCTTGAAACCTGTCGCCCCTAGCCGACAACGGCCCCCCAAACGCCTTGCCGCTCAACAGCGGAAGCCGCTTACGCCACGACTCGCCAAACAACGTCAGCCTGTCCAAGCCAAACCTACCCTGCGACGCGAAGGTGTCGCCGAGCATGTCTCGCGCCATGTGGGGTCGACTCAGATTGCCGAACATGCCGAGAGATTAGGCGACGAAGTCGGGCTGGCCGATGATCGTATGGATTCTCGTCTTCAAGAGAAATTCGGCCATCGGTTGGGCAGCGCCGGGCTGCAAGCGAAAGAATTGGTGATCGCCCCAAAGAAGGCTGATCTGGCATCAGAGATTGCCAAGCTACTGCGTAGCCCCGAAGGAATGCGGCAGCTAATCGTCGCCCAAGAAATCCTGCGGCGACCCGACCGATGGTGAATCGGACCAATTACTTGATTTTGCTACCCTGGATTTCATCTCATGCCACTCTACGAGTTTATCTGTCAGCAATGCGAACACGAGCAGGAATTGCTTGTCCGGGGCGACGAAACCCCGAAATGCGAGGGTTGCGGCGGTACAAAGCTCACCAAGCTGCTGAGCGTTCCGGCGGCCCATTCGGCCACGGGCGGCCCCTCGGCACCGCGTCCGGCCTCCTGTGGCTCGTGTTGCGACTGTTTTCCGGAGTAATTGGGTCTCCGAAATCGGAAAACTGTCAAAATCGGCTATTAAAGGCCCAGACTGGCAATTCTCGCACAACGAAAGTTTGACACCCTTTTCCTACCTTGATTATACTGCGTCTACAGGAGTTATCTCCTACGATGGCAGCTAGCTGAGGGTATTTCGGTCGGACGGCAGGGTTGCGTGCCGCTCATCCCCCAGTTTTCTGCTCGACGGCCCTCGTCGCAGCAACGGAGCATTGGAAGCTCCTCGCACGGAACATGATCATCGTGGTTCAGTCAGGTTCGACTACCACGGCACGATTCGGAGTTTAGCTACAACGCCCCCGGTGCAGCAAACTCCCCAAGAGGAAGTTATTTCGATGAGATTACTCGGTTCAGTACTTATCTTCGTGACCATGATAACCTCGATCTTTGTGATGGCGGTTGCAATCATGGTGTACTCGACACACCGGAACTTCAAAGAAGACGCCGACCGGCTTACTGCCAAGCTTAGCGATTCCAAAAACCAGAATTTACAACTGGAAAGCAAACTGCGTAGCCTCGATAACCAATTGACTGGAAAAATTGAAGCCTCGAAGCAGAAAGTCGCTTTGCTCGAAAGCGAACGAATCCAACTGGTCGCCCAAAACACAGCCTCTCAAGCCGAGCTGGATCAGCTTCGCCAAGAACAACGGGCCAACACCGCTGCCGTCGTTTCGACGCAATCGAACAACGAGTCGCTCACCACCGAAGTCAATACGTTGCGAGATGCCAATCAAGAGAACCAGCAAGCTCGCGATGTAGCCGTAGCGACTGCCATTCGATCGACCGATGAGTTGCACCAAGCCCAGGGAATCTTAACTTCCCTCCACGAGCGAAGCACTCAGCTAGTACAACAGCTTAGCGAAAAAATATCGCTCTTACGCGAGAACGGCATTGACCCCAGCACCGACCCTCAAGCGGCAGCACCCAACGTGCGGGGTATCGTCAAGGCGATCCACCGAGCCGCTGGCAAACAGCTGATCGAAATAAGCGTGGGTGCCGACGATGGGCTCAAACCTGGGCATACCATCGAAGTTTACCGTGGAGACCACTACCTCGGCCGAGCCGAGATACTCAAGACCGAGCCTGATCGGGCAGTTGGTCGTGTCATCCGTCACTTCCAAAAAGGTGCTATTCAGGAGGGCGATCATGTCGCAACCAAATTTAGAATCGGCTAGTACTCCAAGCGTACTCAGCAAGAAGCCACAGCTCAATGTTTACACGGTCATGCTGATCGTATCGCTCATTTCGCTGCTGTTGGCGTGCCTGTTCCTCTACTTGGAACTCCGCGAATACGGTGGCTGGGGCGCTGTCAAAGGCCGCGTGTCGTCGGTGACTGCTCCCGTAATCGACACGGCTATTGCACTCTGGGCTTAAACGCAAAGCCACGGGAGTTACAACCCCGTGCTTTTTTTCAAATGTGGGAGGCGTCTCTGACGCCGATAGTGTTTTTTTCTATTCTCGCTCGGCGTTGGAGACGCCTCCCACAGCGACTTTGCAATCCGCCTGTCATTTACTTCGCGCCGGCCTGCTCGGACACACGTTGGCCTAACTCGCGATCCAGGTCGAGCAACGAGGCCGGATCGTCTTTGACCATGTTGAATTTATGGACAATCTCGCGAGCCGTTTTTTCTTCTTCAACCTGCTCTGTGATAAACCACTCTAGCTCTACCAACGCGGCAAAGGCCTTTTCGTTGAAGGCCAATTCATAGAGCCCGTCAATCTGCTGGGTGACGGTTTGCTCTTGAGCAAGCGCTTTCTCAAACACCTCGACGACCGATTCAAAATCGGATTCTGGCTGAGCAATCGCTTGATAAACCACTTGTCCGTCGCGGGCCAATTGAAAGTCGTGAAGCCGCAGGGCGTGGATGCGTTCTTCTTCGCTCTGCAACCGCATCCAGTGGGCACATCCGATGAATCGTTTGTGCTCGCACCAAGCTGCCATCGACAAATAGCTGTAAGACGCAAACAGCTCGTTGTTGATTTGTTCGTTGATGGCGTCTTGCATAACCTGACTAAGCATCGGAAACTGCTCCTGTGAAGATCGAAAGTGTATCAGCCGAGCCAGCTAGCGAACCTCATCCACCAGCCGGAACACTTGAAATTGTAGAGCCCCTGGCGGACGTGTCCACGCCCACCGAGAGGATGGTGCAAAGAAAAAGGCTCACGGTCAAGTTAATTGACGGCGAGCCTCAATCTCAATTACTATCTGCGGTCTTCGCCGCAGTGGGCCCGACTGGAGTCGAACCAGCACGCCCTTGCGGGCACATGCCCCTCAAGCATGCGCGTCTGCCAATTCCGCCACGAGCCCATTTTCTTTGCCAAGGCCTGTGCCTCGGCAAGCTATCGAGTCTACTCAGCACAATCTGCGAGTCAAGGCGAGGCATCGTAAATTCAGGATGATCGCAAAGTCGATGATCCTGTAGTAGCCGCGGGCGGAAGCTGCGGTTTTGTCAGGCTCGACCGCGGCTTCTGCCTATGGCTAGCATGACTTCGCAATCCCCCCCGATTCAAACGTCGACGCTTCCCTCGACTGGCGATTCAACCACACCCCCGCTGCCAACGGCCTCGAATCGGCTCACCACGGCACAGCCGCACGAATCGCTCCATACGTTCACCGCGGTACGGCACATATCCAAAACACGGTCGACCGCGATAATCAGCCCTTGGCTCTCGGTCGGCAGCCCTACTGCCTGCAAGATAATTACCATCATCACCAGTCCCGCATGAGGGATTCCAGCCGCCCCGATGCTCGCCAGCAGCGCGGTGAAAGCCACCACCACCTGCTGCGCTAGCGACAGCTCCAAACCGCTTAGCTGTGCAATAAACAGCACAGCAACCACCTCGTACAGGGCTGTACCGTCCATGTTGATCGTCGCCCCCAGTGGCAACACAAACGAACCGACACGGTTGCTTATCCGGGCACGCTCTTCCACACAGGTAAGTGTCAGCGGCAGCGTGCCATTGCTCGAAGCCGAGCTAAATGCCGTCAGCAGAGCAGGGCTCATCGCCTTAGCAAACTGAACCGGGTTGCGCTTCGCAACAAAATGCAAAATCGCTGGCAAAATAATCACGGCATGGAAAGCCAACGCACAAGCCACGGCCAGCATATACCACCCCAGGGTAGCGAAAATCCCCGCTCCTTGGGTCGAGGTGACCGAGAGCATCAAAAAGAACACCCCCACGGGTGCCAAGCAAATGATGAGCATCGTGAGCTTCATCATCACCTGAAACGCCGCGTCCACAAGCTCATTGATTCGTTGCGCTGTCTTGCCACCCACCAAAATGGTGCAAACGCCAAACGCCAGTGTAAAAGCAATAATCGAAAGAAAACTGCCTGTCGCCACCGCCTCGAAGGGATTGGTTGGAATCATATTCTGAAGTTGCTCGAACAACACAATCGCCAGCCCTTTCCCCTCTTGTTGCAGAGCCTCCACAACAACGGGGGCAGCGGCATCCACCTCCGAAACACCGGGCTGAATGACATTCACCATCACCAGACCGGCGACGATCGCCAACATGCTCGTTGCCAGATAGTACAACAGCGTTCGGCCAAACATGCGGCCCAACCGCTCTGCTTGCCCCAGCCCGGTTACCCCCGACAGTAGCGACGTAATGATCAACGGCACCGAAACCATTTTCAGCATCCGCAAAAATAGGTCGCCAATAACTTTGGCAATGTCGCCGACTCGTCGGGCGGGCGACCGTCCATACTGCTGAAACAAAGCATAAGCCACAGGGTCATGCGACCGCAGCTCGCTGAGTGTCGGTTCAACCGACCGAGGAATCGGACCGGCCCCCTCGACCTCGGGCCAAGGCTCGCCCTCCTTGGCCAAACGCTGTGCGACCAATCGGCGATCGCCGACAACCACATCGCGCAAACCACCGTCAGCATTTCCCTCACCCGGCTTAGGACTGATCCGAATGAAAATTCGCTCCGGAGTGTCGAGCGACCAGATTTTACCTGCCGGCACCACGGCAGCTTTTTCCATGCCGATCAGTTGGATAGCGCCTGCCTCAAACTCAGCTTCTTGCCCCGTTTGCTGCCGCCCGGTGGCACGATTCAACACCATCCCCAGGGCTGCCCCCAGCAACATGGCGATAAGAATTTGCCAGTGCAATGCCATCCGCATAGTCTCGTCGCTCCATGACCTGTTAGAAATCCAAACTGAAAAGAAGCAAAATATTCACCACAGAGCCACGGAGAACGCGGCATGGCCGCTATCAAGTAGTTTTTTGACAGGATTTACAAGATAAATATAAGAAACCACGATCCTATCATCCTGTCGGAAAAACGGTTCTTCAGGAATTTTAGTGGCTGAACATGGCATCGAAGCAGCAAAGCTGCTTCTGCCCCAACGGGGCAAAACATCATAGCCTAGGGCAAGGCAGGCGAGCATCGCGAAGCTTGCCGCCGCCCTAGGTAAAAATTTACCACGAGTCCTCGGCCGAGTTTCTAGCTCAGCCAAGCAACGGCACGTAGCCGAGGCCGAAACCTATCCGCGGCTTGATTTCGTCTTCGGCAACGCTCCGTTGTTATATTACGCTGTCCTCTCGGACAATCGTTTGATTGCTTACAAACCCAGGGCGACGCCAACCTACTGCTGCGCCTCGGTTGGCTTTGCCCTGGGCTATCATATTTTGCCCTTTCAGGGCATTTGTGGGTTCACCTGGCCACTAAAATGCCTGAAGAACCATAAAAACAAGATTTTACGGACTCGTGTTGCCGTGTTCTTAATTTATAGAACGACGAATCCGATCATTCTCTCGATTGGAATTAAAGACTGTTTTCTCCGTGCCCTCCGTGGCCCCGTGGTGATCATTTCATTTTTCGCCAAACGATTATTGCGGTACCTCGGCCTGTTTCGCTGGCTCTTCCGGCTCCTGAGCCGGCGGTTGGCTTTCTGGCGTTTGCCGTTCGCGCCACGGTTTCTTCTCCTTATAGCTAGCCAACTCCAGCGCCAGTTGCTCGCCATGCTCGGGGTCTTCCTTGTCGACGGCCTGTTGCGACCATTTGATCGCAGACTCAAAATCGCCCGTCTCCGCACAGGCTGCGGCAAGCGTGCTAAGAATGTGTGGCTGAGTATAATCAACCAACTCGCAAGCTTGAGTGGCCAATTCGATCGCCCGTGTACCGTTGCGAACCTCGTCGTCGGGCGAGGTCGCTAGTACCCAAGCCAAGTTGTTTAGCACAGACGTGTCTTCTGGTTTGACCTTTAGCGCGGCCTCAAGATCGGCAGCCGCCGCGGCATGTTCGCCGATGTTGAGATAAGTGTCGCCCCGCCGTTGGAGTGCGTCAAAATTACCCTCCTCCATAGCAATCAAGTCACTAAAAGCGTCAATCGCTTTGAGCGGTTGTTGGTTGTATCCATAATAAACCGCCAATTGAAACTTGAGATCGGGTTGCTTGGGCATGGCTTCGGCAACTCGCTCCATCTCTTCGATCGCCTGCGGCAAACGATCCATCTTTGCCAATATCTCTGCGCGAAGTCGATGCGCAGCAATCAAGGGCTGTTTTTCCAGCGTTTGCTCGACATCTGCCAGTGCTTTTTCTAGTTGCTCCGAGTAGAGATAAGCCTGGGCGCGGTGCAACAACGGCAGCAGACCGCCCGGCTGTAGCTCTAGCACCTTATTGAACTGAGAAATTGCTTCTTCATATTTTTCTTGCTCGCGGAAGATCTCCCCACGGTTCTGAAAAGGACTCGGCGCTTGGGGAGCCTGCTCGGTGGCTAGATCGAAGCTTTTTAGCGCTTCCTCCATTCTTCCCAACTCGCGAAATACCTCTCCTTGAAGAATCAATGCGTTGGCATCATTCGGGTTATTAGCAAGCAGTGTATCGACCTCGGCCAAGGCCTCTTCGAGCTTGTGGCGACCTCGCAAGAAAAATGCCCGAATCAACCGATAACCATCGTTGTTAGGCGCAAGCTTAACCGCCTCATCAAAATCGGCCAGCGACTTGGCTTCGTCGGTTTGCACACGGCCACGCAGCGCATAAGCTTCCGCACGCTGGTCGGGGCGCAACTCTTCGGTTTCTAAATATTGTGTCATCGCACGTAGCGATTCGCGTCGATCTCCGCCCGGTAAGGCCATCAGACGTCCCAGCATAAAATAAGCCTGAGCAGGCGGGTCGTCGTAAGCCAACACGCTACGAAGATCAGAAACCACGAGCCGACGCACCTGCTGGACTTTCGGATTGCGAATCGACTGCGTATTGACCACCTGCATCAAGACCGTGGCACGCTCCATCATCGCGTCCGAGAGCATGTGCTCAGCAAACTCGGCGTCTTCCAGATCGAGCCCCTTGCTCAAAGCAGCTTCCAATAATTCGACCACCTTATTGATATCCGGCAGCCGCTTGGCGTTTACCTTGACCTCCATCGCCTTGAACAGATCCGCCTTGCCCTCGCTCTCAGCCGTTGCTTTGCTACACAAGACGTTGTCGTACGAAGTTGCCAACAGCCCAACCAAAGCTGCCGTTACCACTATTTTCTTCCAGTTTGCCATCAATACACCCTCTGAATCGTGGGTAAGTTCCATCCTGAAGCCCCAGCCAGACCAATTTCAAGCCTGCAAGCCTCTGTCCTGCATTATTACCGCTCTCGCCAAGTCTGACCACGCGAGATTGACCGAATTACCAATTCCCGGCGAACTGCAAAGTCGTACGTTCCGTCGTAGCCGCAGGCGGAAGCCGCGGTTTTTTAAGGCTCCCCCGCGGCTTTCGCCTGCGGCTAGCTTGACTTTGTAGTTCTGCACTCCTCCTTGAATAACCAAACTCAGTCCAAATTCGTATCAGGGTGGCTGGGGTCAGGTTGTCCCAAGGCAGCTCAAATCCTGGGTGAGATGTTGCCGACAACCTGCCCCCAGTGCGTCACATGCTACCATTGCCACGTCCTGGGGGCAGTTGCCGGTCGCGTATTGCAGAAAAGGTCGGGGTAACTCCGGCAACCTGACCCCAGCCACCCAAGTCTGCCACGGCTTGAATTTGGAACTACTGAATCTCGACGACTGTCATCAAATCGCCACCTAGGCTAAAATCCGGGACTTTGCCAGCCACCACCAAATACAGCCACCACACAAGGATTAAAAGAAGGACCATGGAAGCAGGAATTGTTGGGCTCCCCAATGTTGGCAAATCGACGCTGTTCAATGCACTCACCGCTGCGGGGATCGCTAGCGAGAATTACCCTTTCTGCACCATCGAACCCAACGTCGGTGCGGTGCCCGTCCCCGATCCACGCCTCGCGCGAATCAACCAACACATCGAAACCGAGAAAATCATCCCCGCCGTCCTCCAGTTGGTCGACATTGCTGGCATCGTACGCGGCGCGTCCGAAGGCGAGGGGCTAGGCAATCAGTTTCTTGGCAACATCCGCACGGTCGATGCCATCTTGCACGTCGTCCGTTGCTTCGAAGATGCCGACGTCACCCATGTCGAGGGCAGCGTCGATCCGCTGCGCGATGTCGAAACCATCGACACCGAGCTTATGCTCGCCGACCTGCAATCGGTTGAGTCGATGCTCGACAAAGCAACCCGTAGCGCCCGAGCAGGCGACAAAGAAGCCAAGCAACGAGCCGAAGTGCTCGGCCAATGCCAAGCCCTGCTGGCCGAAGGAAAACCGGCCCGGCAGCTCAAGTTCGAAGACCCGGCTCTTGCAAAAGCCTTTGCCGAGTCGCAATTGCTAACTGCCAAACCAGTGCTTTACGTTGCCAACGTCCACGAAGACGACCTGCAAGGCGAAAGCCCCCATGTGCAAGCCCTCCGCGACCGGGCCAAAGACGAGGGCGGCAAGGTGGGACTGGTCTGCGCAAGTCTCGAAGCCGAGTTGGCCGAGCTAGACGACCAGGAGCGAGTGGAGATGCTCGAAAGCCTCGGCCTCGCCGAGCCAGCGCTGGCCGTGCTGGCCCGTGCGTCGTACCAGTTGCTCGGCCTGCAAAGCTTTTTCACCGCAGGCGAAAAAGAAATCCGCGCTTGGACGATCCCAGTCGACGCCACCGCCCCACAAGCGGCTGGGGTAATTCACACCGATTTCGAGCGAGGCTTCATTCGCTGCGAAACCTACTCGGTCGACGATCTTGACCACTACGGCAGCGAAAAAGCAATCCGCGAGGCCGGTAAAATGCGAGTCGAAGGCAAGAGCTACCTCATGCAAGACAGCGATGTCTGCCACTTCTTATTCAACGTCTGAGTGGCCGTTTTGCTTCGATTTCCAGTCCGCCGTCCGCTCCCAGGAGGACTGCAAAGCCGCTTAGTTCAAAAATAGATAAGCCACAGAGAACACCGAGGACAAGGAGAATTCTGTAATTTCAGCACTCTGAGTTCTCGGTGTTCTCTGTGGCTAGATCCTTATTGGGCAGAGTTTTTGACTTTGCAATCGTCCAGCGTCCGCTCCCCAGCGTGTCCACTATTTTAGCGACGATCTACTTTCCTAAACTTCGAGCAATTGCAGCGACTTAGAAATCGTCTGGACCACCTCACCCGCCCCCTAGCGGCTGTGGGCCAACCCTGGGTAGAATGATCCGTTTTCCTGATCTGTTTTTCCTTACCCAGAAAGATTGCGAGCGCTGCTATCGCTGATTCATCGTCCACGACCGAACAATCCTACGAACGCAGCTTGAAGCTCGCGATGGCGGCGGCACGGACGGCCGGCGACAATCGGGGCGAAAACATCGTCGTACTCGATATGCGGGGCATTACCCCGGTATTCGACTACTTCGTCGTTGTTACCGGCAACAGTCGCCGGCAGTTGCACGCCATCAGCGAAGAAATCGACCACTGCCTAGAAGACGACTTAGGCGACAGCCGAATGAGCATCGAAGGCTACAACGAAAGTCGCTGGATCCTTTTAGACTACAGCACGGTGGTTATTCACCTCTTCGACCAAGAGACTCGCGAATACTATGCCCTCGAAGATTTTTGGGGAGAAGCCAAACGAGTACCCTTGCCCTGGATCGACGACAAAAAAGAAGCTGAAAAACCCAAAGAACCCTCCACCGAATAGTTTTTAGTCCACGATCCATGTTGCAAGCCATATCCCAATTCATTCGCGACCATTCGCGTAATTCGCGGGCAATGTTTTACGCCCTTCCCTGAACTCCATGAACGTACTCGCAGAACTTCGCTCACGGTTTCGCACCGCTTTAGAGTCGCTCGACGCTACGGCTGGCGAATATGCCGATATGGTGTTGCCCAGCCAGGACGCCAAGTTCGGCGACTACCAAGCCAATTGTGCGATGCCCCTAGGCAAACGGCTAGGCAAGCCGCCCCGCGACATTGCCGGGCAACTGGTCGAGCAACTCGACCTGACAGACCTCTGCGAGACGCCTGAAATCGCAGGCCCCGGGTTTATCAATCTAAAACTCAAAGAAGATTGGCTGGTTAGCCAATTACAGCAAACGATCAACGATCACCAGCAGCTAGGGATCATACCCACCGCAGAGCCAAAGACGTTTGTTCTCGACTATTCGTCACCCAACGTGGCCAAGCCGATGCACGTCGGCCACATTCGTTCGACGGTGATCGGCGATGCCCTGTGCCGAATTCTCAGACAACTCGGACACCGAGTGATTAGCGACAATCACATTGGCGACTGGGGCACCCAATTCGGCATGATCATCTACGGCTACAAACACTTCGCCGACGAAGCAGCGCTCAACGAAGATGCTGTCGCCGAACTGAGCCGGCTCTACAAACTAGTAAATCAGCTTGTTGAGCACCATGAGACTCGCGAGCGAAAGATTCCAGAGATCGAGCAACAGGTGGTCGAGCTGGTCGCCCGACTCGAGCAGATGCACGATGCGACCGAACTGGAGGTTGATAAAGAACGTAAGAAAGCGGCCAAACAACTAAAGCAAGCCGAGGGGAACTTGGCAGGTTTGCGAGCAACCCTTGATAGCCTTCGCAATAAAGTAGCAGCGGTCGACAACGACCCCAAACTATCGGAGCTAGCCGCCGCACATCCCGAGATCGGCACCGCGGTCTTGGCAGAAACCGCAGCACTCCATGCCGGCGACCAAACCAATCAATCGCTCTGGGATCGATTCCTGCCCGCCTGTTTGCAAAGCATCGACGAAGTTTACAACCGCTTGGGCGTGACGTTCGACCATTCTTTGGGTGAAAGTTTCTACCAATCTCGTTTGGCAGGAGTCGTCCAAGACTTAACGCAACGAGGCCTAGCACGCGAGAGCGACGGAGCGATCTGCGTTTTTCTCGATGGCCACAAAGCACCGTTCATTATCCAAAAGAAGGACGGGGCGTTCCTCTACGCAACCACCGATCTGGCCACGGTCCAGTATCGTCTCGAACAGTGGCAGCCCGACACCATCGTCTATGTTGTCGACCATCGCCAGTCATTGCATTTCGAACAACTCTTCGCCACCGTGCGACTTTGGGGACACGAAGACGTCAAGCTCGAACACGTCAGCTTCGGCACCGTGCTGGGCGAAGATGGCCGACCTTACAAGACTCGCTCGGGTACCGCGGTTGGCTTGAGTGGTCTCCTAGACGAAGCGGTCCAACGGGCACACAAAATTGTCAGCGAAAACGACGACGCTCGCGAGAAACCCCTGTTGTCGGCAGAAGAACGCCTACAGGTGGCCGAGCGAATCGGACTGGGTGCGATCAAGTACGCCGACCTCGCACACAATCGCACCAGCGACTACGTGTTCAGCTACGACAAGATGCTAGCCATGAATGGCAATACGGCGGCCTACATGCAATACAGCTACGCACGCGTGCGTAGCATCTTCGATCGCGGCGAAATCGAGGTCGAAGCCTTGCGAGCCGGCGGAACGACCATCAGCCTCGACGAGCCAGCCGAGCGAGCTTTGGCTGTCGCCTTATTGCGATTTAGCGAGGCCTTAGAGCGAGTCGTAGCCGACTACCGACCCAATCACCTGACCACCTACCTGTTCGATTTGGCAAGCGCGTACTCAAGCTTCTTCGAAAATTGCCCGGTACTAAAGGCCGAAAGCGACCAGCTTCGCAATAGCCGACTGCTACTTTGCGACCTCACCGCACGAACAATCGTCCGCGGCCTAAACCTCTTAGGCATCCAAGTCGTCGAGCGAATGTAGCAAATCCGTGGGCCTGCAATCCCAAGTCCGAAATCGAAATCCGAACTAACTCTGCGTCAGCGGTCCTTCGTATTTCCCAAACACCATCCGACCCGCACTGGTCTGCAATACGCTGGTCACATCAGCGACGATGTTTTGATTGACGTAGTCTCGGCCACCTTCGATAACCACCATCGTGCCATCTTCCAGATAGCCCACGCCCTGCCCTGCTTCTTCGCCAATTTTGATAATTCGTACCTCAAGCGTTTCGCCGGGCAGAAAAACTGGCTTCAGAGAGTTCGAGAGGTCGTTGAGATTGATAACTTCAACCTCGTGCAGCTTGGCCACCTTGTTGAGGTTGTAATCGTTAGTCACCACCTTGCCCTCCAGGTGCTTGGCCAACAACACAAGCTTCTGATCGACCGGCTGACCCGCAAACTGAGGCAGGTCTCGCTCGAAAATCTGAAAATCAACCTTAGGATCAGAACGCAATCGGTTGAGAATATCCAACCCGCGCCGACCTCGGCCCCGACGCAACCGATCGCTCGAATCGGCAATCGCCTGCAACTCGGCAACGACAAACTGCGGCATAATCAGCTGGTTGTCGATCACTCGAGTTTCGACAACATCCGCAATTCGCCCATCGATCACCACACTGGTATCAAGCACATAGGGCTTCAAGCCTTTGATCTCTTTGGCAAACTCGACGTATGGAATAATGAACCGAAAATCGTCTTTCGTCTGCATCAAAATACTGATGCAGGTATAGCAGAGAATCATGCCCAAAATCAGCGGCGTCCCACGCACCAGCGTAGTCCCCGATTTTGCCAGAACAGGGCTCAGCGCAACCGTCAGCACATAGGTCAGCAAGAGCCCGACCAGTAGCCCAAAATAGACGGCCGTGATGGTGTCCAGCCTTTTTTTGCCAAACATCGCATCAATGCCAATGACGACGCCTGCCAATAACGGTAAGCCGCCAACCGCAAGCCACGGCAAATAGGCAGGATCCCGGGGAAAGGAGTCCGCCTGAATCATTTGCACACCGACCCCGGCTGCAACCAATACAAACACACAACGCAGGATTACTAGAGCCATAGCTTGAGCACAATCCAACGGTCAAAAGGTAAAACATCGCCACAGCTAGTCGCAATGTCAAAAATTTAGAAACTCGCCCCCAAGCGATCCATTCTAACAAGGCTCCCACAGCAAGTCAGCCCTAGACTGGTATTAAGTATTCTTTTGCCGACGGTGCTCTTCTAGGGCAAAACGGTCGGTCATCCCTGCCAAAAAGTCGCAAACCACCCGAGCTACGCCGTCTTGTTCCAAACGGGCACGAGCGCTCTGAGGCAACCTTTCCGGGAATTGCGAAAATTGATGAAACATCTCTCGCAGCGCATCGCCAGCAAGCGCACGCTCGGTCAAGATCACCGGATGCCGATAGACTCGCGTAAATAAGAACTTTTCCAAATCCGATTTTTGTTCAAAAATCGCCTCAGACGGAGCAACCAATCGGGTTGGAGAGCCAGACGCAGCCTCGGGGCTCGCAACCTCCGACACTTCCAGACGACGGCATGTCGACTCGACCAAGTCGCTCACCAACATTTCAAGGATCTGGTGGATAACCGCCCGTCGAAACGGCTTTGCATCGAGCGCAGCATATCGGCTCTTCACCCGATCAACCGCCTCTTCCCACAACGGCACAGCCAACAAGTCGTCCATCTCCAAAAGCCCCAACTCCAACGCATCGTCGGCATCATGGGCGTCGTAAGCAATGCTGTCCGCCGCGTCGACAACCTGAACTTCCAACAACGGCTGCAATCGCGGGCCATCGCTCCTACGTTTGTCTCGAACACGCTGGCCAGCAAGAATCTCTTTCGACAGATTCAGCCCCGGAAACTCCGGATAGCGATATTCCAACTGCGTAACGATCCGCACCGCCTGCTGATTGTGGTTAAACCCGCCCCAGTCCCGGGTAAACTCGTCGAGAATATCCTCGCCCGCATGACCAAACGGCGGGTGACCAATATCGTGCATCAACGCCAAAGCCTCGATCAGATCTTCATTAAGCCGCAGCACCCGCCCAATGGTACGGGCAATCGAAGCAACTTCCAGCGTATGCGTCAGCCGCGTGCGATGGTAGTCGCCCTTCTCGCCCGCAAAGACTTGGGTCTTATGCGCAAGTCGCCGATACGCGCTACTATGCACAATCCGATCGCGATCGCGTTGATAAGGTCCGCGATAGGGATGCGAGGGCTCATCATATTCGCGCCCAGCAGTATCGCAACTATGCATCGCATAAGGTGCCAACCACAGCGCTTCGCGATCCATAATGTTAAACCCAATTTCATCCATAACTTAGCAATTACCCACCAAATCCACCCGTTAGCGCCGGCGGCCACGCCGCTGCATAGCGAAAAAGCAACGCACTTCTAAACCGCCTCAACCAACGATTCCCACATCGCCTCAAGCGACTGAGGAATCATACGCACGCCAGCCACCGTGGGCATAAAATTGTTGTCTCCCGACCAACGGGGCACCAAGTGCCAATGCAAATGCCCCGGCACCCCAGCGCCTGCAACCTGTCCCAGATTCAGCCCCACATTAAATCCCTCGGCAGAAATCAGCGTGCTAAGCAACTGCGTAAACCGCGCAAGTGTCTGCATCGCTTCCAGATGTTCGTCGTCCGACAGTTCGTGCAGCTCACCCACATGCCGTAACGGAGCAACGAGCAAATGCCCGTTGGTGTACGGATAACGATTCAGCATCACCAAGCAATGTTTTCCCGCGTGAACCACCAAGTTTTCACGCTGAGCCGTATCAACGGCTTCGTAGCTGGCCGCAGCGCGACACATAAAACACTGCTCGTCCGAACCCTCGAGCCACGCAGCAGGAGCCAGCGGCTCGCTCGGGCGATCGTCGCCAGCGATATAGCCAATACGCCAAGGCGCCCAGATTCGCTGCTCATCCATGTCGATATTCGCCCCGTTGTCGCAATTTCCCCCTGCGCCGAGAGTCTAGACCCCCTCTCCAAGCCGAACAAGACCGCTATCAAGCCACTCTGCTCTGGTGCTGACCCAGGCTAGCAGGCATAATCCCCGCCCTTCGATCCCTGCACTCCCACAACCGGCGCCATGCGATTCCGCGTACAACTCGATATGTTTTCCGGGCCACTCGACCTGCTATGGTACTTGGTGCGCAAGCATGAGTTAGACATTCTCGACATCCCCATCGCCTTGGTCACCGACCAATATCTCGAACTAATCAGCGTGCTAGAGCAGATCGACGTCAACGCGGTCGGCGACTTCCTAGAGCTTGCTACCCGACTGATGGAAGCCAAATCACGGCTGATGCTGCCTCGCCACGAGGAGGAAGAAGAGGAGCAGGTCGAAGACCCACGCCACGACATCGTCCAGCGGCTCTTGGAGTACAAAAAATACAAAGACGCTGCGAGCATGCTCGAAGAACGAGGCCGGCAGTGGCAACAGCGTTTTGCCCGCCGCGTGAACGACCTACCCAAGAACCACATCGACCCTACCGAGCAGCCCATCCAAGAAGTCGAACTCTGGGACTTGGTCAGCGCCTTTGCACGCGTCATCCGAGACAACGCCGCCGCCCACCCCTCAGCCATTCGCTACGACGACACGCCCATTGAGGTCTACATGGACCAAATCCGCGAGCGTCTCGCGAGCGAACCCCGTCTGGCTTTCACCAGCCTATTTGAGCCAGACATGGTCCGTTCGCAAATGGTGAGCATCTTCCTAGCTGTCCTAGAACTCATCCGCCACCAACACGTACAAGTCGACCAAGAAGACCTCTTTGGCGAAATCTGGATCGTCGCCCATCCAACGCCCCCCACGCTACACCTCATAAACACCCCCAACGCAGAAACCCCAAAAAAATAGCCGTGGCTCTACGAGCCGCCGGACCCCACCACAAGAAAAATGCCCCCCATTGAATCCGCCATCGCCGCCGCCCGAAAACTCTCCAAAGCGGTCGACAAACTCCAATTCAGCGAGCCGGTAACCCACGTCTACAACCCACTCGACTACGCCTGGGCCGCACACGAGCAATACCTACGCAAAATGAACCCGACGGGTACGCGCGTATTGTTTCTAGGAATGAACCCCGGCCCCTGGGGAATGGCCCAAACAGGCGTCCCCTTCGGACAGATCGAGGCGGTACGCGACTGGCTAGCGATCGACGGCATCATCACCCACCCAAAACGGGAACACCCCAAACGTCCCATCGAAGGCTTGGCATGCACGCGCAGCGAAGTTTCCGGCGAACGTCTCTGGGGCCTGTTTCGCCAACGGTTCAAATCGTCGGCCAAATTTTTCAAACACCACTTCGTCGCCAACTACTGCCCACTCGTCTTCATGCAAGCCAGCGGCAAGAACCACACGCCCGACAAACTCCCCGCCGCCGAGCGCCAATCGCTCGACACAATTTGCGACGCCCACCTTCGCGCCCTGATCAAAGCAACCCAACCCAAGTGGGCCGTCGGCATAGGCGTCTACGCCGAAAAATGTCTACAGCGAGTCGCACCCTCCACAACAAAGATCGCCCGCATCCTACACCCCAGCCCCGCCAGCCCCGCCGCCAACCGAGGCTGGCCCGAAGCAGCCACAACACAACTAATCGAAGCTGGCATCTGGAAAGACTAGACGGCCTAACTTCGGAAACCTAAACCGGTAGGGTGCGTGCAGCGATAGCGTAACGCACCATGGCGGATCATTTTATGGTACGCGGGTGGCGCCAACACATGTCCGAACAGCGACCGATAAGTGCAGATCGTATTGCGAAGTTGCCTGGGCCACCTGCGAGACGCCCACACAGGGGGGTTTTAGGCTATCTAAATACAATCTCTAAGGTAAGAATGGTACGGGGCTTGTCCTGTTGTTGATACTGGAATAGAGACCATGAATAACCGACCGAAGCTGGTTCCCTTTTCTCTGCTACTGGCTTTGCCATTGGCAATGGTTTGCTCTTCGGCCAATGCGGTCCCCCTGAATGTGGTCAACCCTGGCTTCGAAGATATCTCGGGAGAAAATCCCTCCAATCAGTTCACCTTTGGCCCGCTCAATGGCTGGGATCTCTACGACCCGGAAAACATTACCGGCGGCGGAGCAGGCAACACCTTTTTTATCGGCACGCTCACTCCATTTGTGCCTGATCCCATCGGCAATCCAGGCGTCTACGAAAACTTTCCTGACGGAGCCCCCGAAGGACAGCGACTCGCGATTGCCTTCAACTTCCAAGGAAGTGATGGACTGGGCGAGTATGGCCTCGTCGCGACTCTTGCCGACACACTCGCCGCCAACACGGTCTACAACTTGCAGGTCCTCGTCGGAAATATTGCTTCTGCCGGCTCGTTCGATCTCCAAGGACTGCCCGGCTATCGGGTTGACCTCCTCGCAGGCGGCGTAGTTATTGCCCAAGACAACAACTCTCTATTTGGATCTATCGACGACGGGGAATTCGTTAACACCTCCATTAGCCTAACCACAGGCTTGGCGCACCCTCAACTCGGACAAACCCTAGGCATCCGCCTCGTGAATCTCAACCAGGTGGACCCCGATTTTCCTGCCTCCGACCTGGAAGTCAATTTCGACGACATAAGGCTTGACGCGACGGCCACAATTCCTGGCAACTTCGACCAGGATCACGATGTCGATGGTCGCGACTTTCTCATCTGGCAACGGGGGTTTTCTGACCTATTCAACGCCAATGATTACGCCGACTGGGAAGCCAATTTTCCGGCCCCCCCTCAATTCGCTGCGTCCACACAAGTCCCCGAGCCAACCACCCTCGGTTTATTATTCTCGATGGCGTGGATCATGGTATCCTTTCGCGTGTCACGAGAAGATTCCCGTTGACGAGGATCCCCAGGACTTGCGAGGGAATAAGTACGCAGCGGGTGACGCTGCCTGGCTTTTCCAACAGTCTCAGCGAAAACTACCCCCGGCCAAATTTTTGTGTTGAAATTGGGCCACCACATCTGAGACAATAGCGATTAGCTTTTAGCCGTTAGCGATCAGCTTTTTTCGTCATTCGTCATTCAGATTTCGTCATTGATAGCGCCCAAATGGACAATATTTTTTCCTTCCGCACTCCAAATTCCGCATTCCGAGCTCCCTTCTGTCCACTCCAATGGGGCCCCCCCGCGATTCGTGCCAAAACTACCCCACCAAACACTACGATAGAAGCACCAACCAACACAATTTTGTCCACAAATGTCCCCCCAGCCGCTCGCGGCTTAGCCAAATCATAAATCTCACATCACATCCCCGACCTCGCGGGCAAGCACTTCGCACTGCCCCACACCCTTCTCGCAGCCATCCTTTCCCAACCAGCCTCGGCTCTCTACGATAGTAGATTCGACGCACCCTGCGCGCCACCTGTCAAGTTGAGACGTCCGACCCCAGTTATGATTGAAAACGCCCCTGTCCAAACCCTGCAACATGCCGGGCTCACCATCGAGGGATATTCTCGAGCGGCCGTCCAAAGCTACTGGCGGATTCCCGAAATGAAAATCGGCTTCGACCTCGGGGGGCAGCCGTGGTCGTTCATGGGCACCGAAAATTGGTTCATTTCGCATGGCCACCTCGACCACGTCGTCGCTTTGCCGGTTTACGTCGCCCGTCGTCGGATGATGAAGATGGAGCCACCCACCATCTACATGCCCGAGGTGATGATCGATCCCTGCACCCAAATCCTACGACAATTCACCCGCCTCGATCGCGGCCGAATGCCGTGCGAACTCAAACCGCTGAAGGCCGGCGACGAAATCGAGCTATCGCGAGAACTGGTCGTCACCGTCTCGGCAACCAAGCACAGCGTGCCATCGTTGGGCTACATCGTCTGGGATCGCCGTCGCAAGCTAAAACCTGAGTATCAAGATTTCGCCGGCGAGCAAATCCGTGACATTCGTTTAAGTGGAACAGAAGTCACCGAAGAGTTTCGCCAACCGTTGATCGCCTATCTTGGTGATACTGCGCCCCAGGGGCTCGACGATTGCCCTGCGATGTACGACGCCAAGATTCTCATTTGCGAAATGACCTTTGTATCGCCCGAGCATCGCAAAGAAAAAATCCACAAGTTCGGCCACATGCACCTCGACGACTTCGTCGACCGCCGCGATCGCTTCAAGAACGAGCTGATCATCGCCTCGCACCTCAGCACCCGCTATCATCCCAACGCCGTTACCCGGCTGGTCAAAAAGTCGTTGCCCGACATGCTCGACGGTCGGTTAAAACTCTGGCTATAATACGCCGCGAATTGAAAGTAGCCCGTCACTAGAACCGCCTTAGTCGGTGAGTTGATTGTCGAGCCAATCGAGGTAGGCTTTGCTGCCGTCAACGATTGGTGTGGCAACGATCTCGGGGCATTCGTAGGAGTGTAGATCGCGGATCTTTGCTTCGACATCGCCAAACAACGACCGGCGTGTCTTGGCAACACAAAGCCATTCGGCAGCTTGTTCAACTTTCTCCTGCCAACGATAGATACTACGAATCGGGCCTAGGATCTGCACACAAGCAGCCAGACGCTCGTCGACCAGAGCCTGGGCAATCTGCTCAGCCTGCTGCTCGGTCGCAGAAGTCGTCGCTATTTGCACAAAATCGGTCATGCCGAAGTTATACCATGCCGCAGTCAGGTCAGCACGCTCCAAAAGCCCAGGGTCGCAACCCCCGGGTGTTCAACAGGCCAAGCATTCTGAGTTGCTCTAGCTGAAGAGTTCTTCCACAACATTGCCACCGTCCACGAGTTTGATGGGTCGACCGACGCGGCTGATGTTTTCTTGGTCGGCGTCGATTTTTAGTGTGTGATAGATGGACTGAAAGAGATCGTTCACGGCGACCGGGCGGTCTTCGATAGCGGTGCCGTCCGCGTTGGTTTGGCCGATGACTTGTCCGCCCTGGACGCCGCCGCCTGCAAGTACGACGTTGAATGCTTTGGGATAATGACCTCGGCCACTACGTGGATTTACCTGTGGTGTGCGGCCAAACTCGCCCATCCAAATGACGAGCGTCTTGTCGAGCATGCCGCGCGATTTGAGATCCGCAATCAAGGTCGCCATCGGTTGGTCGACTTGAGCAGTGAGTTCGCGAGTTCGATTAAAATTGTCTTGATGGGTATCCCAGCCGCGTGAAACAACTTCGACAAATGTGACGCCCCGTTCGATCAAGCGTCGGGCCATCAGACAACCGGTGGCGAAATCTCCTTCGCCGTAGCTGGCACGCATCTCGCTCGATTCGTTTTCCAGCTCAAACGCATCCATGCTCGGGCTGAGGATCATCTTGGCAGCACGATCGACCAGCTTGCGCTGGTTGGCCACCACTTGGGCACCTGCGGCCGAGGCAAAGTTCGACTGGATAGAATCGAGCAACCCCAACCGGCGTTGGTAGCGTTCGCGGCTGGTGCTAGGCGTCGTGTTTTGCGGCGGTCGGTTGGCGTTTTGCAACACCAGTGGATCGTATTCGACACCTAAGAAACCACCTCCGCCTGAGTTCGGCAAGCGGTCGCCAATGCGCACATGGCCAGGAAGCTGATTCGCAGCATCGCCAATCTGATGAGAAATGTTTGAACCCAAAGTGGGGAGCTTCACCCCCGTCAGCGGCAGGTAGCCATGATGGAGCAAATAGGTCGCCCGTTGGTGGTTGCCTTCGTTGCTGGTCATCGAACGAATGATGGCCAAATCGTCCATCACCTGGGCACAGCGGGGCAAGTTTTCGGCGATGTGGATGCCCGGAACACTGGTGGCAATCGCCTTGGTTTCGCCGCCGTTGGCATGATCGGGCTTGGGGCTGAACGTCTCGAACTGTGACGGTCCGCCTTGCATCCACAGCAAGATACAAGCCATGCCGCGCGAGCGTAGTTCGTCGGCTGAGGCGCTAATGGCGTCGGTCCAACTGAACGCCCCGGCCGCCAAACTGGCCGCGGACAGTTGCCGTAAAAAATCACGACGTCCGACGACTCGTTTCTGACGGACGGCCACGCTGATATGGTGTTGAAGGCTAGGATTCATTGTTAGTTTTTCCCTAAAGGGTGTGCCACTCAGCCCATAGCCCGGTCATCCTGGCCGGAACGAGGCAATTTTTTTTCTTGGTTACCTGCGATGCTGGAATTCCGCCGAGTTGACCAGCGACCAGAGCAGATCTTCAAACGCCGGACGCCGTTTGGGCGTCTCGTCGATGTAGGCCAATGCAATGTCCATCTCTTCCTGCTCAGGCTGTCGGCTTAGGCAACGCAGATAGAATTCGACTACCAACTGTTCGTCGTCTCGGATCTCGTGCAGCAAACGGCCCAAAATTCCTTTGCGTCCACCGGTCAGTTGATCGTTTACTTGGGGCGAGTTCATCAACGTCAACACTTGCGGAATCGAGACCGAAATCCCTTCACGGGGCAAACTCGGGTCATATCCAAATGCTTTGGCAAACTGTCCGCGCCGACCGGGGCGCCGGGGAGTCGTCTTCTCGGGAGTCTCGCGGATGTCTAAAGCCGAGTAAAGGGCGTTGAACAATTGGTCGCTGCGCAACCGTTGCGGCACATTGGCTACGAACGGGGTGCCTTCGGAACTTCGGCGAGGACGAGACTCTCGTTGATACGCCTCGGTGGCACAAATCGTTTCTAGCAACCAACGCAGATCGTAGTTGCTCTTACGAAATTTGGTAGCCAACAATTTCACTGCTTTGGGAGCGGAGGCCTCGCGATCTGGACCGATATCGTCTATCGGCTCATAAAAACCTTCGCCAACTAGCTCCGACCACATACGATTGACCAGCGCGATGGCAAACCACTCGTTCTCGGTAAACCACTGGGCCAATTGCTCTCGCCGATCGGCATCAGACGTGCCCAACGGCATGGTAGCACGGGTTAAGAAAAACTTAGGCTGGATTTGCGTCCCTTTCGCGCTGGGGTCGTTCAGGTTGGGCATAAAATGCTCAGCCGTGGGCCGGGTTTCGGTGTTCTTCGGTTTACGGTCTCGAAAGCGGTCGATCGTGTAGACTTCATAACTCCGCTTGGTCATCGCACGTACCGTTCGCACCCCCACGCGCGGGAAGAAGGCGGCCAGTTCGTGAAACTGTTTGCGCTTCCATCGATCGTACGGGTGATCGTGACACTGGGCACATTGAATCTGGATTCCAAGAAAGATTCGCGACATCTCGGAGGTCGTTTCTTCGGTGCGCCCGCCCTGTGCCATCACGATCGCCGTGCTGCCATTTTGCTTGACGTCGCCCCGAGCCGTCATGAACTCCACCGCAATCTCATCCCAGCCATCGCCATCGTTCAGACGCTTGGTGATATCCGCTTCCATCGCCCCGGCTGCAATCAAGGCTCGTTCGTCCAGGGCACGAAAAAAAATCACGTCGCGCCAATATCGGGCCCAATTCTGGCCATAGTGCGGGCTCTCAAGCAATTGCCGCACTACCCGTCGACGTTTGTCGGCCGACGGATCAAGCGAAAAAGCAATCACCTCTTCGGGCGTAGGGATATCGCCAACCAGATCGAGCCATACGCGTCGAAGGTAAGTCGCATCGTCGCAAGACGGAGCAAGCTGCTCGGACGCAGAAAACACCTGCTCGGCTAGGGCCATATCGAGGTTGTTTGCAACCGACTCGACGTCTGGTTTTGCGACGGCCAGATTGACGGCAAGGCCAAAAACCAGCGAGACGATGCCGACGCAACTTACGACTTTTGCCACCATGATATTCTCTCGTGGGCGATGAGGTTTAACCCGCTACCGCAGCATACCACGGATGCCGCTACTGGATTCAACCCCGGTTAGAAGGCAGGGTTTCGGTGGCCTGGAGGGGGAGCAGAGGCTTTTTGCAAACTGCTTGAATACAGCATGACAAAAGCCGGGGGATTGCAATCCCTCGGCTTTGTCTGATTGTCTGGATATGTGAGCAGCGTGCGATTAACGCTTCGAGAACTGAGTCGCGCGACGAGCACCGTGCAGACCGGGCTTCTTTCGCTCTTTCATACGAGCATCTCGAGTCAGGAAGCTCTTCTCGCGAAGCTTTTCGGTGAGGTCGCTATCATGCTTTAGCAGAGCCCGAGCGATGCCTTGCATGCAGGCGCCAGCTTGGCCGGTGGTGCCCCCGCCGTGGACGCGAATGACAATGTCGACCTGATCGCGCACTTCGCAGTGTACCAACGGCGAGACAGCCGCGTTGCGATCTTGCTCGACACAGAAGAATTCGTCCAACTCGCGCTTGTTGATCGTGATCTTGCCGCTACCGGCACGGATACGCACTCGAGCGACAGAGGTCTTGCGACGACCGGTTCCCAGGGCTTCTTCGACTGTGGCTGCTGGCATGACGTTTTGGTCCTGCTATGTTTCTTGTGATCGTCGCTGTGGACTACGGGGCAGCCTGACGGCAGCCGTTAACGGGGTAGATCAGGCCTTTAGGGCCAGTTCGGTTGGTTCGGGTTGTTGTGCCGTGTGCGGGTGGTTCGGCCCGGCATACACTTTGAGCTTGGCGAGCATGACTCGACCCAGCTTATTCTTTGGCAACATGCGGCGTACGGCTTCGGTGAGGATGAGAGCCGGTTTTCGCTCTCGCCGGATTTCGGCAGTCACCGTGCGTTGGCGTGTGTAGCCGGTGTACCAAGCGTACTTCTTTTGCTCCCACTTCTTTCCGGAGAAGTAGATATTCTCGACATTCACCACAACCACATAGTCGCCCGTGTCGGTGTGGGGAGTGTAGGTCGGACGGTGCTTGCCCATCAGAATCGTGGCGATTTCAGCCGCCAAGCGACCCACGACTTTGTCTGTCGCGTCGACGAGAAGCCATTTTTGTTCGACCTCGCCGGGCTTGGCCATGTAGGTTTTTATCTGCATCAGAGTCCCAGTGCATCAGTTTCGCTGTATCAAGGGCCCGCCCCAGAGCAGAATCGGCTCCGGTCGAGAATCCCCCAATCTACTAATCATCGCCCCGACGGGCAAGCCTTAGTTATCGGTTTCTACGATCTTGATCGGCATCGCTGCCTGGTTTCTCCTGCACCAGACGTCGCTGTTTCGAGGCAGAAATCATTAAAATACTTCCCCAGAGCAGCAAAAAACCGCCTATGGTCGCCGCAACTACCAGCAATTTGCGTCCATCGTGGCCCCCCGACGTCCCTCCCGGCGCCAAATAGGCCCCCACCGCGAGTATCACACCCCAGATTGCCAATGCCGCAGCAATCACCAACACAGGCACCCATTTATTGTTCGGTTCGGTCGTCATAGGGCCAATTGTAACCGCTCAGCGTGATCTGGCCATTGGGTCTGTGGTAGACTGGCGACCGCTGCAAACTCAGCCCTCACCTCTGTCCTCGATAGCTGCGGAGTTCGTTTCCGATGATTGTTGGTGTGCCCAGAGAGATTAAGCAAGACGAGTACCGGGTCGCTCTGCTTCCTGTAGGGGTTGAGGAGCTTGTGCGGCATGGCCATCAGGTGGTAGTTGAGGCCGGGGCTGGGCTAGGCTCGGGGCTGGCAGATCACGATTACCTGCGGCATGGCTGCGAAATGGTGAGCAGCGCCGAGGAAGTTTTCGCCAAGGCAGACCTCGTCATCAAGGTGAAAGAGCCTTTGCCGAGCGAATGGCCAATGATTCGGGACGGCCAAATACTGTTCACCTATTTTCATTTTGCAGCCGACCGACCACTTACCGAGGCCTTGCGCGATGCCGGATGTACGGCCGTAGCTTACGAAACCCTGGCCGACGATCGGGGTCGACTGCCGCTGCTCACCCCCATGAGCGAAGTGGCGGGCCGGATGAGTATCCAGGAAGGCGCGAAGTATCTCGAACGTCCGCAGATGGGTCGCGGGATTTTGCTCGGAGGCGTCCCCGGTGTCGCCCCGGCCAATATCACAATCCTCGGCGGCGGAGTGGTAGGAGCCAATGCGGCAAAAATCGCAGCCGGCTTCAACGCCAATGTCGGACTGCTTGATATCAACATGGATCGCCTACGCTATCTGGCCGATGTGATGCCGCCAAACGTCGATGTCTTGTTCAGCGACCGCCACACCATCCGCGACCAGCTGGCAGGGCCGACTTGGTGATCGGCGCAGTCCTCATCCCCGGAGCCAAGGCCCCCCGGCTCATCGAAAAAGAAGACCTGGCCCGCATGAAGCCTGGCAGCGTGATTATCGATGTGGCCATCGACCAAGGCGGCTGCATCGCCACCAGTCGGCCTACGTCGCACAGCGAGCCTACCTTTGTCATCAACGACGTGGTCCACTACTGCGTAACCAACATGCCCGGTGCCGTCGGGCGAACCAGCACCTACGCTCTATGCAACGTGACTTTGCCCTGGCTGCTAGAAATTGCCGACCGCGGGATTGAACAAGCTGCCCGAGAGTTGCCACCCGTGGGCAGGGCGATCAATCTGTTTGGCGGCGAAGTGACGAACCGGGCGGTGGCTGAGACATTTGGGTTGAAATACTCCACGAGCTTCGCCGATTCGCTAAAAAAATCTTAGGAGCGAACCAGTGACATCTGACAGCCTTTTGACGATAGCATATTTCCTTATCGGCGGAGCAGCCGGATTGTGGATTTTGATCGCCCTTGCTGGCAGCCTGCCGCTGCTCGCACTCTCCAAGGTTTACCTCGAACCGACCTCGGACGAAGAGTCGCACCACTATCTACAGCAAGTTCTTTCGCTTGGAGTCATCGACACAACATGGGCGAGCGAAAATAATTTTGAACCGGTAGGAGTGTACCGAGTCAAAAAAATGGCGGGATCGCCAATCTTGGTCGGTTGGAAAAAATCTCATGAGCGGACTTATCTTTGCATCTACGTACTCTTTGAAACTCACACTGAATGCGACTGTGTCAGCATCTTCGAGAAATCCGTTCTCACCACGGGTACCAGCAAAGATGGGCAGATGATTCCCTCTAAGCACGACTGGATGCAAACCTTCAACGTCACTGACATGGAAGAACTCTGGGAACACCATTTTGATACGCTAGAATATCTGAAGCAGACCCTCGGTCAAACACCCCTGCGCGACAAAGCGACGCTTGCAGAAGATTTTGAGGCGACCCTCCACCAACAGGCAGAATATATTTCGTTATTTTCGTTCTGGCCGCTGCGGGTTCCCTATTGGTACTTTGTACGGCGTGCCCAGCGACACAATAAGCCATTACGTGTGCTGCTTGGCGATTCCGCCTGAGCTTCGTTGATTCCTTTTTCACTTCCTAACCGTTTATCACAGACATGGCCATCACCCCCCCATCAATCACCCTCCGCTGGCAAAGCGGCACCAATGGGCACCTGACGCTACTGGACCAGACTCGCCTGCCGGGCGAATTCCTAGAAATCGATTGCCACACCGTCGAGGACGTTTGGCAAGCAATCCAACGACTAGCGGTGCGCGGGGCACCAGCGATTGGCTGCGCTGCCGGGTATGGAGTCTGTCTGGCAGAGCCCAATCTTGAAGCAACCCTAAATGCGTGCGACTACCTTGCCACCAGTCGGCCGACGGCGGTGAATCTGTTTTGGGCACTCGAACGCATGCGGCAGGTCGCCAACGATGCTGCGAATTCGGCACCGGACGAACTTGCCCAACGCTTGCTCGCCGAAGCCTTAGCCATCCACGAAGAAGATCGCCAAATGTGCAGCGACATCGGCCGCCACGGGGCCGACTTGCTTGCGGCATTGCCCGAGGGGGCCGGTATTCTGACGCACTGCAACGCCGGCGCCCTGGCCACCGGCGGCGAGGGAACCGCTCTTTCGGTCCTCTTCGAACTGGCCCGTCGCGGACGGAAGCCTCATGTGTGGGTCGACGAAACGCGTCCGCTACTGCAAGGCGCCAGGCTCACCGCCTGGGAGTTACAGCAACGCGGCATCGATTGCACGCTCATTTGCGATTCGATGGCGGCTCAGGTGATGCGTGAAGGACGTGTGCAGGCGGTCGTTACCGGGGCCGACCGGATTGCAGCCAATGGCGATGCGGCCAATAAGATTGGCACCTACAGCGTGGCCACCTTGGCCCGGGCGCACGATATTCCGTTTTACATTGCCGCCCCGACAAGCACCTTCGACCTGTCGCTCAGCTCAGGCGATGAAATCCCGATCGAAGAACGTGCCGCCGAAGAAATCACCCAGGGTTTTGGCACAGCCACCGCCCCGGCAGGTATTGCTACGTACAATCCGGCGTTTGACGTGACGCCTGCCGGGTTGATCGCGGGGATTGTTACCGAACGCGGTGTTATTCAGCCCGTTAGTCGTGATACGATAGCGCAACTCACGGAGGACTCTAGCGATGAACGATGTGACCCCCAAAGACGATAACCTCTCCATTGGCGAATACCTGATCCAGCGTTTGCAGGACTACGGCATCGCCGATCTTTTCGGCATCCCCGGCGACTATGTGCTGTCGTTCTACACGATGCTCGAAGAAAGCCCGATCAACACGGTGGGCTGCACCCGCGAAGATTGTGCCGGCTTTGCCGCCGACGCCTATGCTCGCGTGAATGGGATGGGTGCGCTCTGCGTTACCTATTGCGTCGGAGGATTGAGCGTATGTAACTCGATCGCCGGAGCCTATGCCGAAAAGTCGCCTGTCGTGCTCATCAGCGGCTCGCCGGGGCTACGTGAGCGGATTCACAATCCGTTGCTGCATCACATGGTGCGTAATTTCCGTACCCAGTACGACGTGTTCGAAAAACTCTGCGTCGCGGGGACCGATCTCTCCGACCCGATGACCGCCTTCCATGAAATCGATCGCGTATTGGCTGCCTGCCAACGCTTCAAGCGGCCTGTCTATATCGAGCTGCCTCGCGACATGGTGCATGTACGGCCCGAAACCAGGCCGCCCTACGAGCAACATGTGCCCCATAGCGACACGCGTGCCTTGGCCGAAGCGGTCGAAGAAGCAGCGCAGCGAATCGAGAATGCACGGCAACCGGTGTTTCTGCTCGGGGTAGAAGTCCACCGTTTTGGACTGCAAGATGCGGTGCTCCAACTGGCGGAGTCCACGGGTATCCCCATGGCGGCGACCATGCTTGGCAAGGGCGTGGTCGCCGAAACGCACCCCCAATACATGGGCCTCTACGAAGGTGCTTTGGGGCGAGAGGAGGTCACCAAGTACGTTGAAGCGAGCGACTGCGTAGTGATGCTCGGCACATTTATGACCGACATCAACCTGGGCCTCTACACGGCTGAGCTAAACATGGCCGACTGCATTTATGCCACCAGCGAACAATTGCGAATACGACACCATCATTACCTCGACGTGCGTGTCGAAGATTTTCTACGCGAACTGGTCTCGCGGGGACTCAAGCCCCGATCGCCATTGCCGCCAGCGCCAACCGACTGGAACAAAGACCCGTTTACGCTACAGGCCGATGCGCCGATCACCATTTCACGACTAATCGACCGACTCGACGAACAGCTTGATGACGAGACGATCGTGATCGCCGACATCGGCGACGCGCTGTTTGCTTCAACCGAACTGACGACCCGAGGTCGAACCGAGTTTATAAGCCCCGCCTACTATACTTCGATGGGCTTCTCGGTTCCTGCCGCACTTGGGGCACAGGTGGCAAAGCCAAACGCACGGGTGGTGGCCATTGTTGGCGACGGAGCGTTTCAAATGACCGGCATGGAGCTTTCAAACCTGGTGCGAAGGCAAATGCCGGTGATTGTCATTGTGCTCGACAACGGCGGCTACGGCACCGAGCGATTGTTGCACCCCGGAGAATACGAGTTCAACAATATCCACGGCTGGCAATACGACCAACTACCTGTTGTGCTAGGAGGCGGCACGGGCTATCGGGTTGAAACCGAGGGGGATTTCGATCAGGCAATCTCTTCTGCCTGGGCAGACAAATCGGGCGTCAGCATTCTGCACATACACCTTCAAGCCGACGACAGCAGCCACGCCCTGAAAAAGTTGGCGGCCAAGATGAGTAAGACGGTCTCGCCAAGCAATCTCGAATAAGTCGACTCTCTCGGGGGGGGCGCTCTGTAGCGGATCGGGGCGACCTTTCCGTCTTCATGGGTGCTAATCATCAAAATGGTATTAGGCGTAACGGCTAATACCGTTGATCTGCGACCTACCCTAGTCGATGAAGAGCCTGGGGGGCCTATGCGCTTGCCCAGATATTTCAAGAGCAAAGACTTCGGAGGATCTGAAGTCTTTTTACCCTATCACTACGGAGAGTGACGATGAAAACCACTTTTAGGCGACTTGTCGTCTTATCACTTTTATGCGTTGGTGTACTGGCGAGCGCTGCCCGTGCCGACGAAGGCATTCACGCCAGCGTCGATTTCTTATTCTTATCGCCCAAGATTAGTGGCGCTGGCCTCTACAATATCTTCAACTACGCTAACCCAGCCATAGTCTCGTCGAATGGCTATGTCGGCAGTCAATTAGAATTTGCCCAACGTGTCACCCTTGGTTACGAAGGCGATCAGGGCGGCGGTATCCAAGTTCGCTGGTTCACCTTCGACAATCTGATCGACTACTATGGTACCGAAGACCGTGGCGCAGGTACTGTTGATCTCTATGGCGACTTGCGATTAGATATCGACACCATCGATGTAGAATTCACTCAACGTGGCAACTTCCATGTTTGGGATTGGAGGGCCACCGCCGGCGTTCGCTATGGCAGGATTTCTCTTCGCGAGGATGCAGTGAATGACGTCGACTGGGAACAATTCCCCGAATTTGCTTGGGTTGGCGAGTCGGGAGTCGTGTTCAACGGTGCGGGTCCAACCGTTTCTGTTCTTGGTATCCGTCCGATCTTGTGGGACGGATTTAGTATTTTCGGTGGTATTCGGACCTCGCTCCTCTATGGCGATGTTGAACAATTTCGCTACTACGATGGAAACTATCTGAACCGAGACGAATTTCTTCAAGTGTGGGAAATCCAAGCTGGCTTTGAAATGGAACGTGAATACGACCATTTCGACCTCGTGCTGCGAGCGTTCTGGGAAGCCCAACGGTGGGACAGCGATTCCAACATGCTCGGCGACATCGGCCTACACGGCTTCGGCATCCGCACGGGTATCATCTACTAGACTTTGTTTCAAAATCGACACTAGCCCGACTCGCTAGCGAGAGAAATTACGACGTTTTCTCATACGCCTCACGGGGTTATCGCTCGGATTTCCAGAGTGATAGCCCCGTTTTTCGTAAGATGGGGTAAGATGCAACCCGGCAAGCCACCCTCATTTCCCCCATCTCCCTGCGAAGTTTTCGGTCCCATGAACTTTGTACCTCTATTCGCCGTTCTACAAGACTTTATCGTGCCAATCGCTGCTCTGCTGGTCGCACTAGCCTTGTCGCTAATCATCACCCGTGTGGCCACCATGGCGCTGATGCTTACAGGCTTGTCGCGAGAGTCGGCCCGATTCCAAGCTCGCTCGGCGTTTACCGGCGTTGGCTTTACGACCACCGAGGCAGAGTCGGTCATCGGTCACCCGGTACGACGCCACATCATCATGATGCTGATGCTACTCGGCAACGTCGGTATCGCGACGTTCATTGCCTCGCTGATGATTACCATGCTCCGAGTATCCGACCAGACGCAAAACACGACCGACTGGGCACGAGGGCTTGGATTGCTGGCAGCCGGACTGTTTTTGATCTGGGCTGCCGCTAGTAGCCGTTGGGTCGAAAAACAGTTGAATCGGCCCATTGCCTTTGCGCTACGACGTTTTACTCACCTGGACGTACGCGACTACGTTTCTCTCTTAGAGCTTGCCAGCGGGTTCACGGTTTCAGAACTAGGCGTCGAACCTGAAGATTGGATCGCCGACCGCACGCTTGAAGAGCTATGCTTATCCCGCGAGGGAATCCTGGTACTAGGAATCCGACGGAAGAACGGAAACTACCTCGGCGCCCCTTCGGGCACTAGCCGCGTTTGTGCGCACGACACGCTTGTGATCTACGGCACGCGCTACCGGATCGAAGAACTCGACACCCGCTGCTGCGGCCCCGAAGGAGACGCCGCCCACGCTGCCGCCACACAAGAATACGACGACTACCTAACCAGCGTCCAACTCGACGAAACCATCACGACAAAACCTTCCAAATAGTTTTACTGCCACCGACAGGTTCACCCATCAATCACGAGAGAAGATGGGTGCGAGCAGACCCGCACGGCGTTTACGGTTCCACGGCATCCGATTGTTCTGTCGCATAGTTTACGGTTGGTACGGGATGCATTGGTCGCTTGGGGCTGCGTTTGACCAGTTTGCGGTCGCTTACTCGCTGGCGTTCGATAAGATCCTTGCAGATCGCATCCAAGTCATAATTGAACCTCGCCGCATATTCGTCCCGCATTTTTCGCGTCTGTTCGACGATGGGGTCACTGTACATTGATCATCTCCTGCGGTGTGCAAATGACAGGCGGCTGGATGTTTGCGTCAGAAAGGACTCCCTCTATTATACGTCGCAGCGAAGGGTTGGCTATGTGCTTGCAATTCCACGTGAGCAAGTAGTCGATACCATTCAGTGCAGCTACAGCAATGTGAATCGCATCGACATCGGCCTTTTTGGGGAGTAACGCCTTTTTCATGATCTCGGCTGCAAGTGTCTTGCATTCAAGAGTGATTTCCAACATCGGCAAGTCAGTTAGGAAAACGCCACGTTCTTCGGCTGCTGTAGAATCCCCCGCAGCACACTCAGCAATCACCGCTTCGGAGACGAATAACTCGAAATGTTTGCGATGATTGTCCCACCAGTCTCGTGTTAACGTCTGATTTCCGGCGGTCACCAAGTCGGCACTAGTGCGAGAAGCCAAGTACCCGATGATCGACGTTTCGAGATAGATTGATTGCATAGGGAGTTGGTCTGCCTAGCGACAGAACGGCTAAAATCACCCGGCGGCGACGAATGATTGTCCATTTGAAAACACCCGACTTCGCCGCTCAGGTGTATTTTTTTGTTATTTCGCGGTTTTCGCTCAGTCCGTAGCGTGCGTGCAGCGATAGCGGAACGCACGTTTTGATCATGGTGGGTTTCGCTTCTTTCATAGTTTCACCCTACCTGCTAATCGTCTTCCGCGTCACCTTTGAATTCAATCCGTTTTGGCTGTAATGCCCAATGTTTCGGGCCGTGCTGGTCGTTGTTGTTCGGCATTCTGTTAGGAGTCACCTGGCATTCAGAGACCACTGTTTGAATGACAACATCAATTGTGCGGAGGATTTCCTCACCAATGTCGGGATGCATCGTCTTGATGTCCGCGATAATCGCGAGAATGATTAAGGCATTGCCAAGAAAGGATCTCCAACGCGGACGTGACCGCGATGCTTCACGTTTAAGCCGCTCAACGTTTTGTAAGAGATGTTTTTTGACTTCATCGTCAGGTAACGATTCGAGTTGTAGGGTTATTGAGTTAAGCAACACGAGGACACGTGCTCGATCAACCAGCTGCGGGTCATAGTGTTGCCGGTAAAAGATATCGTCAATCTCTTCGTCCTGTGAAAGGTCTTCTGCAGCGTACTCCAGCATTCCGGCCAATCGGCCCAAAGCAACTTTTATAATCTGAAGTTGCTCTTCGCTCACCAGCTCTGCAATTGACTCATCGAGACCGGTTTTGAATAATCCAAATACATTTGCGAACATCACAACAAATGAAGATGACTGGCGAAACCGGAGACGCCGCCTAATATCTTCACCTAGAGTATGTAACGTGACGATAGTTTGTTCGGTTTTTGTATCGTCAAGAAGGGCGATTGCCTGCTCTCGCACCTCGGGTGGAAGTTCAGGCATGATCTTCCGAATCCAGAGGCTTAGGGATTCAAAGCGGTTCGCGAGTTCGTCTGGGATTCGTAAATCACGGGTGTGAGGATCTAGGCGGGAACCGATGAAACGAAGATATGAAGCTGCATTCCGCAGCCTATCCTTCAATTCTCCCCAGTTCGAGAAAACCCTATCGAGGTCTTTGAATGCGATGTCCTCAACCGAAGGTTCAGTGTGCGCGTCTTCCCTGTCATCGTTGCGAGCGTCCATCGAAAAATGCTTTACCTTTTTCTGGATACTTGTAATTAATCCGTAGGGTGATTCTGTCGGCAGTCAGTCTTTTTTACTCTATCCACCCTACCACCGACAGGTTCACCCATCAATCATGAGAGAAGATGGGTGCGAGCACGCCATCCTACGTTCTTACGCGATCTCGAGAGATTTTCACAAAAAATAACACCTGCTACATATCGTAGTACAAGCAAAATTCGTACGGGTGCGGTCTTAACGCTAACGCGTCGACCTCGTTTTCTTTCTTGTACGAAATCCAAGTGTTGATCACGTCTTGAGTAAAAACATCGCCTCGCAACAAAAACTCGTGATCGTTGGCCAGGGCATCGAGTGCATGGCCTAGCGAGGGCGGGGTGGTCGGCACTTGCGACAACTCCTCGGGTTCCATGTCGTAGATGTCTTTATCGAGGGGCTCGCCGGGATGTATTTTATTTTGGATCCCGTCCAAAACGGCCATCATCAGTGCCGAAAAAGCCAGGTAGGGGTTCGAGCTAGGGTCGGGGCAGCGGAACTCGATACGCTTGGCCTTGGGGCTAGGGCTGTACATGGGGATGCGGCAGGCAGCCGAGCGATTCCGCTGCGAGTAGGCCAAGTTCACCGGCGCTTCGTACCCAGGCACCAAGCGTTTGTAGCTATTGGTCGTCGGGTTGGTAAACGCCAATAACGCAGGGGCATGGGCCAAAATGCCCCCGATGGCGTGAATTGCATCGTCGCTCAGACCCGCGTAGCCGCCACCCGCAAACAACGGCTGATCGCCCTTCCAAAGCGAAATGTGGGTGTGCATCCCTGAGCCATTATCGCTAAAAATCGGCTTGGGCATAAAGGTCGCTGTCTTGTCGTGCTTATGGGCGACGTTCTTGACGATGTACTTGAACAGACACATGTCGTCTGCCATCTGCACCAAGTCGCCATAGCGGAGGTCGATCTCCGATTGGCCGCCCGTCGCCACTTCGTGATGCTGAGCTTCGACATCCAAACCGCAATCGATCATGGTCTGCATCATCTCGTTGCGGATATCCATGAGCTGGTCGGCCGGAGGAACGGGAAAGTACCCCTCTTTATGCCGCAGCTTGTGCCCCAGGTTTCTCCCCTCGCCGAGCGATCGATAATCGGTGCCCCGATTCCATTCGCCCTCGGCACTGTCGATGTAAAAATAACTGCTGTTAGCAGTCTGATCGAATCGGATTTCGTCGAAGATAAAGAACTCAGCCTCAGGGCCGATGTAGCAAGTATCCGCGATGCCAGTGCTTTTCAGATAGTTCGCCGCTTTGCGAGCCACGTTGCGTGGGTCGCGAGTGTAATCTTCGCGGGTAATCGGATCCTGAATGTTGCAGATCATGCAAAGCGTCGGCAGGGCCGTAAACGGATCGATGAAGGCCGTCTCTGGTTGGGGGACCAAGAGCATGTCGCTTTCGTTGATCGCCTGCCAACCACGAATGCTTGAACCATCGAACCCAAGCCCATCGTCGAAGACTTCCTCTTCGAGTTTGCCAACGGGAATCGTGAAATGCTGCCAAAGCCCCGGGAAATCCATGAATCGCAAGTCGACCGCTTTGACACTTTGTTCGCGGCACATGGCCAAGACATCTTGGGGCGTCATGTCACAATCCTCAATTTTACAATCTAGTGGGAAGTCGAACCGAGAGAGTGCAATCTCTCGGCTTAGCAGTACAGGACGATTGCGAAGTCGCTGATTCTGTAGTAGCCGCGGGCGGAAGCCGCGGTTTTTTCAGATTCGACCGCGGCTTCCGCCTGCGGCTAGCATGACTTCGCAATCCTCCTGCTTAGCAGCAGGCACTTTGCCTTCCATGAGGGTACAAAAGAAAACCCCTCTTCGCCAGCAGGGGCAAAGAGGGGTTTTTATTTTAGCAACTCGTTTTCGAGCACCTGGGTGCTCAACTCATAGCACTACGACCGTAAGGTCGCCAGAATCTCGCTAACGACCTTGTAGGGGTCGGCATTTGAGGCGGGGCGGCGATCTTCGAGATAGCCTTTCCAGCCATTCTGGACCGTGCCAATGGGGATGCGAATCGAGGCACCCCGGTCGCTTACGCCATAGCTAAACTGGTCGATCGCTTGCGTTTCGTGCAAGCCAGTCAAACGCTGGTCGTTGTCTGAGCCGTAAGCTGCGATGTGATCGTCGTGACGATGCTTGAACTTCTCGCAAAGATTCTTGATGTAGTCCTCGCCACCCTCTTCGCGGATGGCCGTCGTCGAAAAGTTCGTGTGCATGCCGCTGCCATTCCAGTCGCCCTTGATCGGCTTAGGATGCAGTTCGGCGACAACGCCGTATTGTTCGCTGTTGCGATGCAACAGGTAGCGAGATAACCAAAGGTCGTCGCAAGCATTCTTGGCACCTTTGCCAAACAACTGATACTCCCACTGGCCTTTCATTACCTCGGCGTTGATGCCCGTCAACGACAGACCTGCCTCGAGGCAAACGTCGAGGTGATCTTCGACAATGTCGCGGCCAACACAGTTGTCGCTACCGACCGAGCAGTAATACGGACCTTGAGGGCCAGGGTAACCATCCACAGGAAAACCCAAGGGCTTGCCGTTTTGCATGATGGTGTATTCTTGCTCGAAGCCAAGCCAGAGGTCCGGGTCGTCTTCAAACTTGCCTCGACCGTTGGATAGGTGAGGCGATCCATCGGCGTTTAGCACTTCGCACAGTACGAGCGAGGCATTGCTCCGCTGCGGATCGTCAACCAATTTCACGGGCTTCAGCAAGCAGTCCGAGGAACTTCCCTCGGCTTGCTCGGTGCTACTACCATCGAAAGACCACTCGGGGCAATCTCCGACGCTCGCAGGCTCGCTTTCGATTACTTTTGTTTTGCTGCGTAGGCTAGGTTCGGGTTGATAACCGTCTAACCAGATGTACTCAAGCTTGTAACTCATCTTTCTGACAACTCCTCAATTTTCTTCGAATGAGAGATGGTGGATGGGAACTCCGACCCAAAAACTGTATCAATCCTTGCTGGCGATTCCTTCGGCCCGCTGCCTCAACGACACGCAGGCGGGGGACACAACAGGCTCGAACGACCCCGTCGAGGGGGTTCGCCAGGGCAACTGCTCGCCTTGCGAGGGCGGCGCAAACCCTTATCGTAAGAAGATAGCGTCCGCCTCGCTAGGCGGTAGCAATAGCAATCTCGGTGCCAAACGGCGGCTCTAGCTGCTACGATTGACGTAAGTGTTTTTTTCGCTGGTATTTAACACCTATCGCGTCCAATTTTATTGTCCGTGGGGTACCGCCCATTGCACACGAACAAAGCACCCCCTGCCAACAGGTCAGGCACCACCGTCCGGCAAATCCCAGTTTCTTTGTTTCAAAAACGACACTAGCCAAATAGGTACGATACCCCTCAAAATGGGGTTAGCCCCGGCCCTCAGAATGGCATAAACCCCAGAAATAGCAGCCCATGAGCGATCGATCGAAATCGATGCCCCACCGTAAGCTCAAATTCCTACCCACGGCTGCCACCTTCAAGCTGCTGGAGCCTTTGGGCGTTGGCACCGTCGGCGCAGTCTTCCGCGCTGAAAGCCCCGACATCAAAGAGCCTGTTGCCGTCAAGCTGCTCCACCCCACCGTCGCTCACGACGAAAATATCGTCGATCGATTTCAACGTGAAATCACAATTATGGAGCGGCTCAACCATCCACACATTGTCCGCAACTACGGTGGCGGGATCATGGATGGCCAATACTTCTACGCGATGCAGTTGCTCGAACACGGCACGCTCAGAGATCGGCTACGGCAACACGGGCCGTTCAACTGGCAACAGGCTGCCGCCTACGCCGCCCAAATCGCCGCTGCTCTGCAACATGCCCACAACCACGGCATCATCCATCGCGATCTCAAGGCGAGTAATCTGTTCTTCGGAGCCGAAGGACAACTTATCCTCGGCGACTTCGGCATCGCGCGAGACACCCACGAGGCCGACGTCACCGGCGACGGCATCACGGTCGGAACCTACGCCTACATGTCGCCCGAACAAATTTGCGCAGACAAGCAAATCTCGGGAAAAGCCGACCTGTACTCGCTAGGGTGCGTCATGGTCGAAATGCTAACCGGCAAACCACCATTTACCGGACTCAACTTCGCACAGATTTGGGATCAACACCTACACAAAAAACCAGAGCGTATGCGAGACCGAGGCATCGACTGCCCAGAATGGCTAGACGACCTTATCATGCAGTTGCTCGAAAAAGATCCCGAGCAACGACCTTTCAATGCCCGCGCTGTGCAAGGTTTGATCCGAGAGCGTCTCGAAGATGAGTTTGGCGAAGACGCGACTCAATTCACAAAGAACATGCCCCCGCTAGAAGATCATTCCCCACCAACCGGCCCCAGCCGAGGGCGAATCTTAGTCGCCATGCTAGCCCTAGCCGGCCTCATTGCTGCCGTGCTGCTGCTAAATCAATAGCGGTACGCATTCGTGTCTCAATTGTTAGGTGGCTGCTTCGGCCTTCTCGGCATCGTCTGCTGCATCCGAGGTTGAATCTTCAGCCGAAGGCTCATCCGCCTCTTTGATACCCGCCAATTGAGCGCGGAACGATTCGATGCCCGCAAGCAACTCTTCGGCATCATCTGCCGAAGAATCCTCCGCTGAATCTTCGGCAATGATTGCTTCGTCAGCAGTTGTCGAAGCGTCTTCCTCAGGTTGCGATTCGCCCAGTTGGTTTTGGAAAGCCTCGATGCCTTCAAGCAGACTGTCGTCAATTCCCTCGCTGTTTGCTTCGGTTGAATCACTTGCCGCACCTTCGTCGGTTGTAGCAGTCTCTTCCACTTCAGCATCGACAGGCTCATCAGCCGACGATTGCCCATCTTCGATGGCGGTAGCCGGCGATTCCGGTGTTTCTAGTTCTTCCTTCGCGGCGCCCGCTTCTTGCGGTTGGGCTTCGTCTGGCGTTGGGGCTACGGCAACTTCTTCCGCCGAAATTTTTGCCTCGACGGGCTCCTCGGGTGTTTGCTCCTGCTCTGGTTTGGCAGGCGGCGATTCTTCTTTGGTTGCAGCTTCGATGCTGAATGGCTCGGCAGGTTCGCCTTCTGGCTCCTGTGGCGTTGGCTCTGCTGCCTCCGATGTTTCGTCAGTGTTTTCTATTGGCTTTGCTTTAGCACGTTTTCGGACAGGCACACGCACACGCCTCGGCTGCCCGGTATGCCCTAGGTACATCGCAAGCCCATAGCCCAACGCGATATTGGTAGTCGAAATAATTATGATAAAGAGTGTCACGTTTGCCCCGTCATGCTCTAAATTTGTGCGGCCAGTGCTTTTGCACACATTCAAACCGTCTGAAACGCGCTGCGGCAATTGGTGGTAGCCGGACACATCCCATTAGAAACCCTACTTCACCGAAATATCCAACTGCGGAAGAGAGAGTAGTTCCCGTAATCGACCTAAGGCGATCGCATCGGTTCTTCGACCGGATGCACCCGGTTGTACAGATCATACGGGTCGTAGGCTGCTTCGATCAGCCTAGCGCAGAAGCCGAGTGGCAGTGGGGGCGGGTCGCTGGGCGACAGCAGAGGCCCTCAGCGTTTTGACGAGTTCTGGCGAAGCGCTGCTCAGTGTGATGACTTCGCTCTTACCGTCAGGGCTTTTCGGCCGAATGATACAAATCACTTCCGAATCAACCATCCGGCGTTGGATCTCTTCGAAAGTCGCCCTTTCCACGGGGCTTAAAGCTGTCGGCGGGGCAGTCGGATTAACTGCCTCGGCGAATGGCATATCGCTGAATGGTTGAGGTGGCGCCGTGGGGCCTTGTCCACGGACAGCGAAATTCGCTTCGGGCGCGGCGGCTAGTGTTTGCTGCGCAGGTTGAGCAGCAGCGTTGCTATTCGTGTTGGTCGAGGGCGATTGATACACCATGGCCAAGCCCAGGCTATCGAGCTTGGCTTGCACCGATGGCAAGGAAGCGTAAAGCCCCTCGTTGCTCTGAGGATCAGCAGCGAAACAAACACCAATCAATTGCCCCTGAGCATTAAACAGCCCACCGCCACTTCGACCCTCAACCGGCGCACCGGCAATCTCCACGTTGGGTGGACCTTGGTAGCGATCGACGGCGGTAATCTTTGTAGCGAGTAGCGTGGGGTTTTGGCCATTGTTGCAGCCAACCGACGTCACCGCCGCCCCAGGGGTTAGAGCGGCCCCTGTCGGGGCGATTGGAATCGGCTGAACGGCAACTTCTGGTCGAAAGCTGACCAATGCCAAATCGCGATCCAAATCGAAATCGACCAATCGACCGACCGCGGTTGAGCGAACTTCGGCGCCCGTGGGGCCGGCTTGAAACATGGTCACTGTAATCGGCCCTTGGCCATTTGACGATCGAAATAAATGGCCACAGGTGAGAATCAGTGCTTCGCCTTGCCGTGCATCGACAATGGTCCCCGTACCGGCTGAGACCCCGCCGGAATCTTTCACAGCGACTTTAACCGTCGCTTCGATCAATCGCGAATTGCCCGGGGATGAACCTGTGGGATGAATTGGTTGTCCAGGAGTCTGTCCGGCAAAAGATTGCGGGGCAGCGGAGGGAAGCGATTGCGGCTGAATCGGAACGACACGCCCAGGCTGAGCGGTTGCCAGCGAGTTGGCAGCCGCGGTTGGCCCGTTGTGCATCGCCACAGGCGTGGCAAATGTCGACGGAGATTGCCCGGAAGCCAATGATCTCGGCTGCGGAGATTGCGAACCGGGACCGGTCAGCATTTGGGTAAGCTGCCCGTAGCTGGTGATCCCCATAGAGCGGGCAGCAACTTGGCCATCGACAAGCACGATAAACGTAGGAACTTGGCTGACACCGAAACGCGAAGCCGTTTGCGGATCGCGAGTAATATCGATGTGCTGCACTTTGTGCCCTGCCGCCGCCAACCGCCCAATGGTAGGGCGCATTTGTTGACAAGGACCACACGTCGGTGAATTAAAATCGAGCAGCACGGTTTCCGCGCTGCTCGGCAGCGAGAAACACGCAAGCAACGCAAAAGCAGCAACAAAGCTGACGCGAGAATATACAGACTGTCGGAAGACCATCGGTTCCCTCCATGGATACCAGGTCGAAATTTTTCGGGGTCAATGCGGTAGGCAAATGGAGAGTGTGCGGTAAAGAAGCTCGCGAGGTGACGTCGTTGAAAACGCACAAGCGGCTATCTCGATCGCGACAACTTCCCTGTTGCCTAAAGCGACGGGCGGCCCCGTTGTGGGAAGTAACAACCAGTGAAGATCCTTCCTCAACTAGTCGTATCACAACGAGGCAGTTTGATTTTTTGCCTCGCCTCGGCACGGGTTGCCGAATGCGGGGCGTAACTGTCTAAAAATTTCGTAAATGTTACAAGAGCAAGTGACGAGTGGGGCGTCGAATAATCCAGGATATTCACCCCCCCAGCGTTTTTTCGTGCTAGCACGGCAGCCTAGGAACCGCCCTGCCAACCACTTTACCCGGTTAACGCATGTTGCGTGCCAATTGCGACTTCACGCTGGAGACCCTTGCCCGCTACAATGACGCCTCTCTCACTACCGCTAGCATTGCTACAACAACCCTTTCCTCGATGAAACCGATGACCAAACGCCGTATTCTCGTTACCGCCGCCCTGCCCTATGCCAACGGCCATATTCATATTGGCCATCTGGTCGAGTACCTGCAAACCGACATTTGGGTGCGATTCCAAAAACTCCGAGGCAACGATTGCCGGTACATGTGTGCCGACGATACCCACGGCACGGCGATTATGATTCGTGCCCGGCAAGAAAATCGAAGCGAAGAAGAGTTAATCGCCGAAATGCAGGCAGCCCACGAACGCGACTTTGCCGACTTCGACATCGAGTTCGATAACTACGGCAGCACCCATAGCGACGAAAACCGAGCGCTGTGCGCGGAAATCTGGCAGTCGATTCGCGACGCCGGCTTGGTCAAAGAAAAAGACGTCGAGCAACTATTCGATCCCGAGGCAGGCACGTTCCTAGCCGACCGGTTTGTGCGCGGCACATGCCCCAAGTGTGCAGCCACCGATCAGCCGGGCGACAATTGTTCGTCCTGCGGCACAACCTACAGCACTGCCGAACTGGTCGATCCGAAAAGTACGCTAAGCGGCGCGACGCCTGAAGTACGCTCAGCAAAACATCTTTTCATCGAGTTGGAGCAACTGCACGAATTTCTGAATGATTGGACCCAGTGCGGCAAACATTTGCAGCCAGAGATTGCCAACTACCTAAAGGGGCATTTTCTGGGCGACCCGTTACGCGACTGGGATATTTCGCGCCCCGCGCCGTACTTTGGTTTTGAGATACCCGACAGCCCGGGAAACTACTGGTACGTCTGGTTCGACGCGCCGATCGGCTACATGGCTTCGACCAAACAATGGTGCGACCGCCAGGGCGAAGATTTCAACGATTGGTGGAAGTCGGCCGATTGCGAAGTGCATCATTTTATTGGCAAGGACATCACGTATTTCCATACGCTGTTCTGGCCCGGCATGTTAAAGACGGCCGGCTACAGTTTGCCGACCAAGGTACATATCCACGGATTCTTGACCGTCGATGGCGAAAAAATGTCGAAGAGCAAGGGCACCTTCGTCAATGCTCGAACGTATCTGAATCACCTCGACCCCAACTACCTACGCTACTTTTACGCGGCAAAGCTCTCGTCGAAAGTCGACGATATCGATCTCTCGCTCGACGAGTTCATCGTCAAAGTAAATACCGATTTGGTAGGTAAGGTGGTAAACCTCGCCAGTCGTTCGGCCAAGTTTGTCGCCAAGGTCGGCCTCTCGACAGAGTACCCCGATGACGGTGGCCTATTCGACGAGGCCGCTTCAATGGCCGACGAAATCGCACAAGCCTACGAAGAATGCAACTACAGCAAAGCAATGCGGTTGATCATGGGCTTAGCCGACCGAGCCAATCCGTATGTCGAAGAAAACAAACCGTGGGAGCTTCGCAAAGACGACGAGCAAGCCCAACGGTTGCAAGACGTCTGCACCGTTGCGCTCAATCTGTTTCGACAAATAGCAATCTATCTCTCCCCGGTGTTGCTGAAACTCGCCCAACAGGCTGGCGAACTCCTCAACGACCCGATCACCCATTGGGACCAGGCGAAAACTCCGCTGCTAGGCACACCCGTCAATAAATTCAAACACATGCTAAAACGCGTAGAAGAAAAGGACGTACAAAAGATGATCGAAGAAAGCAAAGAAGCAGGCGAGGCCGCTTCAGCGGCCGGCGACGTAGCAATCGAAGACCGCTGGAACGACAGCGGCGAAGCCCTAACCGCCGAGCCGCTCGCCGAAGAATGTACTTACGATGATTTCATAAAAGTCGACCTTCGCGTTGCCCGCATTGTGTCAGCCGAGCATATTGCCGAAGCTCGCAAACTGCTAAAGCTGCAACTGAGCTTGGGTGGTGGGAAAACCATGCAGGTCTTTGCCGGTATCAAAGCCGCCTATGAACCCGAAAAACTGGTCGGTCGGCTGGTTATCTGCGTAGCGAATCTGGCACCAAGAAAAATGAAATTCGGTCTGAGCGAAGGCATGGTCGTCGCCAGCGGCCCCGGCGGCAGCGAGGTTTTTCTGTTGTCGCCCGACGACGGGGCAGTGCCAGGCCAGCGCGTGCATTAACACGACAGCCTAGCCATCCCCTTACGCGGCAGGGCCGCAACCTATGCGAGCTTCCGCTCGGTTGGGATGGTCTGCTCCCGGTGGGTCGCTCACCAAACAGGCGCGCATGTTACAGAGAAAGACTCTAACGGCATTTCAAAGCGTGCTAACAACCTTAGCGGCTAATCGAATTGAAATTTTGGAAGTTGAAAAAACCATTTCCAAATTGGGGGAACATGCTATACAGCCCCCGGGTGAAATACTGGTCGATAACCTCATTCGCAACTCGGACCGGCGCCTTCGGCACGACGATGATGTCCGAATCGTTAATCCAAATCTCGTCAGCCGGCGTGGGACGGCGACCGTAGAGTGCGCCTTGGACATCTAGCATCGTAGCCATCAGTCGCCAATCTTCGCCGCGGCGAAACACCACGACTTGCCGTAGATTGGCGCCGACGTTCCAGCCCCCGGCCATGGCGATGGCCCCCATCAAAGTGGTTGGTGCGTTGAGCGTAAACTGCCCCGGCCTTGCTACCTCGCCAAGCACATAAGCAAATCGAGGAGCACGCTGAGCCAAGACGGGCGTCACGTCGACTCCCGGAATGTTGATGTTATAGCGCGCGTCGATTTCAAATTTCAGCTCCTCAAGCGTCAGCCCCTGAGCCGTGATCGTACCCAGGCCAGGTAAATACAGCTTTCCTGCCGGCGTCACCGTCACCTGCAACTGCAAACCACCGTTGCCCCAACGGGCGTCGACCGACTGGATCAAATCCTGCAGTCGCGTATTGACCTCGATCGGCGTCACCGTGATCGCTGGCACTTGGTAGTATTTCTTGTAACGCTCTTCCAAATGCAGGCGAAGCGAGTCAATCGTCATGCGGGCTGCCCGCACTTGCCCCAGCAACGGAAGGCTGATCGTTCCGTCGGGCTGAATGATCAGCTCCCGGCCAAGTTTGTCGTTCTCAGCCGAGTCGTTGTTTGCGGATGAACTGTCGCCGGTTAGCGATTCCACCCGAATCTTGTCGCCGACCTGTAATTCATAAGGCTTCGACGTTTCTTCGCGAGTGAGGCGAAAGACAAAGGCAATCTGGTCGTCCACTCGAATGCGATACTCTGGTACGTGCGCCATCCGTGCATGGCCGATGTATTCGCCTTGGGCGTAAGCTTGCCAATCAACGAACCCGCGAGATTCCCAGCCGACCTCTCCCTCGCCACAGCCCGACATACTATCCACAGCCCAAATCCGATGGGGCGCAGCCGGGCTCAACGCTTGTGCTTGGCAGTCTCGTGGGCTCGAAACCACAAGCCCCACCAAAACCAAGCCAGAAACTAGGGCCAGCAGCGACCTACGAATGGTCCTCGTTGGAGGCTTCATGACGGATGGGCTTTCGCTAGTTGATCGGTGAGTAAGCATGAGAGTTGAGAAATACCTATCGCCAGTTGGTGGTCGAAGACGGGTATTGCTGAGGGGGGGCAGCCGGGGGCGATACGGGGGGACGTGGCCCCGCCGAGGCAAATCTCGTTGGGTTGCTGTTCATACCAGAAAATTGCTGGGGCGAAACCCATTGCACATTGTTTAGGCCACCAGTGCCTTGCAAGATTAGCTGCTGCGCAAAGCCCTGGTTAGTGGCGGCTTGCCGAGTTTGGCCCAGCTTCTCTTGGACTCGGGCCAAATTGCGATAGATCGTGGCGTTCGGCTCTCGTGCAACCACCTGTTTCAGCAGATGCTCGGCTTCGGCATAGTGGCCTGAATCGGCTAACAGGACCGCCAGTTCGTGGGCTGCCAGATGATTTTGGTCATGGGCCAATAAGGCGGCCTGCTGGTAAACAACGGCACGCCGATGTGCCAACCGAAGCTTCCCAGGCTCTACCTGATTCAACCGACTGGCGAGTTTGCCAAGTGCATGAAGTGCCATCGAGCCAGCCGGCTCGCCTCGCACCGCCGCGGCTAGCTTGAGTTGCGCGTAGCGGAAATAGCAGTCCATCATCTGCCGAGGAAGAATCTTGGCCGACTTGAGCTGAGAGGCCACAGGGGTTCGATGCGAAGCGCAGATGACTTCGATTTCCAGATCGGCCTCGAGCTGCGTGCCACGCGGGGCAAAGTCGACCGCTTCTTCCAATGCTCGCAAGCCAGCAGCCAAAGCCAACATCCGTTTCGCTTCGCCCTGCTGCGCGTCCTTGCTTTGCGAGATCATTCGCAACACTTCGATCAATTCTTGACGAGCAGCGTAGTAGGCCCCGCGGTTTGCCAAGGCGTACCCTCGACGGATTTTTGATTTAGCCAGCTCATTCACTCGTGCATTGGTCAACACACCGGTGCTCGTTGCCTGACTGTCTTGAATCACCGAGTCGACAATCTCTTGCTCTTCTGCCGAAAGTTCATGCTCGCCATTCTTGTTGGCAACGACGATCTCCGGCTCTTGAGTTTTCACTGGAAGGAGCGATTCGATATCAACAAAGTTCTGATCTTCTGGCGATTGCGGCGCAACGATTGCTCGCGGAGGAAGCAGCGAGGCAATTGGCTCGTGCTCGATTTCACGCGATTGATCGGCGGTTGTTGAGGTAGGCGGCAGACGCACAATAGTCGGCAAATGCAACATCGGGCCACTCACCTCTTCTTCGCTAGGAAAGGACCAATACTTGTCTTCCTGCGGAGGGGCAACGATAGGGCTAGGCGTTGAGGAATCGGCCTTTTCCTCGTGTAATAAATTGGACGAGGGGATCAAACTGGCCAATCGCGACTCAGCAACGTCGGATGCCTCGCGGTGGTTGTGGATTTGCCCACTCTCTGCTGTCGCAGAGTTCATGCCGCATCCTGCTAGTAGCACGATGCCGAGAAATTTTAGGCCAGATCCACAACAAAATTTCATCCTTCACCCTTCCCTGGGAGAGATCAACCCGTCAACACAGCGCACAACCATCGCACCGAACATGGGTAATCCGCTGTTTCAAATTCGACTACCACGGCCCGATGAAACCAGCAAAATCGTTACCGTAGGCGCCAGCGGGAATCACCAGAGATACTACAGTCGTCACAGCCGGACCGGTCGAAGTGATAGCACCTCGGACAATCGTTAGAGTTTCACTAGCATCAAAACATCCGGGTCTGATAGCTACCACCCGCGACCGGGAAAGCGTTGTAGCCCTCAGCTCGAAGATGCTCGACAAACTCCTGCGGCCCATGAGTGCAATAGATTGCCTCCGCACCCACCAGTTCAACCGTCTCCAGCAATTGGTTGAAATCCGCATGGTCAGTCAACGGCAAGGCATAATCAACTTTCTGCCGATATTTGGTGCTAGAGTCGACAGCCCAACCGGTGACGGCAATACTTACCGGATTTTCAATACCCGCAAGCCGATATGCCTTCATGCCTCGCGGCAAGGTAATTACGGCATGGCCCGGCCGTAGTTTATCGTCGTAGATGCTCACTTGGCCGAGATCGACGCCACATTCGCGATAGACTTCGCTAACGGCAAAGGTCATGGGATGTTGCTGCACGGGGATACCGGCGTCGGTCAGCAGCTTGGTTACCTCTTGAGCTTTACCCAGGGCGTAAGCATGAATCACCGGCGTCTGCCCCTCAGCCAAGCAGCGGCGAACCAATCCGATTAGCTCGGCAACTACTTCAGCGCGTGGTGGCATCCGATACTGAGGCCGACCGAAGGTACATTCCATCACAAGAATATCAGCATGAGGAAGCTCAGCCTCCTCGCTAGTTGCCGAAGGCCCCAGCTTGTAGTCGCCGGTAAACAGAAGCGACTTGTTTCCGTCTTCGGCCAAAAGCATCGCCGAGCCCAAGCAATGGCCAGCCGGGTAGGTCGTTAGTCGTAGTGGGCCGATTTCTATCGGTTCGTGATAGGGCATCTCGCGAGTACGACGGTGCGCCCCACGGCGATGGCGATACAAGGCTGCTGTCGCGGGCGTGCAAAGAGCCAACTCATGGGCACCCATATGGTCGGCATGAGCATGAGACATAAAGCCCAGCTTCTGCCGCCGCGGAACATCCACGGCCAACCCAGCCGCAGTAAGAAACAGGCCCCGATCCCAATGAAACATTAACCCAAAATCACCACTTCAGGCCAAACTTTTCGCCGCCCGACGGGCCGCCGATGCCACCCTTGAGGTGCTTGTCCGACTCGCGCTTGCGACGCTGGAGCGATTCGGTCGGAGGATGATCGTCTTTTCCCCGGCCCCTGGCCGCAGGCTTTTCTGGCTCAGGCATCAGTGCCTTCAGCGAAAGGCCAATGCGCTGGGCCTCGGTGTCGACCGACAGCACTTTCACTTCGACTTCCTGCCCTTCGCTAACAACATCGCCGGCCCGGTTGACTCGACCGTGACCCATCTCAGAGATGTGGATCAAACCCTCAACACCCGGCTCAAGCTTCACAAACGCGCCGAACGCCATCAATTTTGTAACCGTACCTCGAACACGAGTACCAGTGCCATATTTGCTGGCCGCATCGTCCCAAGGGTTCGCAGCCAATTCTCGATAGCCAAGCCCAATCTTGCCCGTCTCTTGATTGATCTTCTCGATTCGAACCGAGACGGTCTGACCAACTTGCAGCACGTCCTTGGGGTGAGCCACGCGATCCCAGCTCAATTGGCTCACATGGATCAACCCGTCGACGCCACCCAAGTCGACAAACGCACCAAAATCTTGCAAGCTGCGAACCACGCCGTCGCGGAGTTGGCCTGGTTCCAATTCCGCCAATAGTTTTTCGCGTTGCTCTTTGCGTTCGCGTTCCATCAACGCCCGATGGCTGAGCACCAAGTTGCGTCGATCACGGTTAGCCTCGGTAATAACACAGTTGAGTTTTTGGCCGACATATTCTTCGGGGTTGTCGACACGGTAGATCGAGATCTGCCCCATCGGGATGAAACCACGAATTCCAGAAACCTGACACTCCAGCCCACCTTTGTTCGAGCCGGTAATCGTCACGGTTAGAATTTGGCCGACTTGCACTTCGTCCCAATTTCCGATCGAAACCGCCGCCGTCGGAAGCGAGACGTTGTACAGCCCTTGGTCGGCATCGAGTCGAACTACAACCACCTCAATTTCCGCCCCCACTTCGGGCGGCGTCGATTTCTCGAACTGTTTCAGCGGCAACAGCCCTTGGTTGCGACCACCGAGTTCAACAAAAATGTCTTCGCGGTGAATCTTGGCGACCTTGCCAATCAGTTTAGTTTCTGGCGCCAACTCGTCGCCCGTCGTGGCAACGGTTGTCGAGCCATCGATGATTGCGTCAAGCGATTCACCGCCCAACGCAGCTTCGAGTTCTTGCTCCAATTCTGGCGACAGTTGATCACGCACATTGGGCGGTGGATAGTTACTCTTCGTCGGAATTGGCTCCGAGGGCTCCGAACTACCCGGGGTCACGGGATTAGCTTGGGCTTGCTCCGCAGAGTCTTTGTCGCGTTGTGTCCCAATCTGAATCCGCTCGCTAGGCCGTGTTTCTGGCGCAGCCACCTCGGCAACTTCGCTTGTTGCTACGCCACCTTCTGTTTCACGATCTTCCACTGTAGGCGACTCTTGCGCAGTCGCCTCTGGGCCTGGAGGAGTAGCAGCCTCCGGGCTCTCGGAAGTAGCCGGCTCCGGGTTCGGAGTAGCTGCTTCTGGGTTTGCGGAAGGAGGGGCCTCGCCCGAGTTCGTGGGCTGAGAGATTGGCTTTGGCGCGTCGGCTTCGGAAGTCATGTCTTCGGTTCTTCGGTTTTGCTGAAAAGATTTATTCTTGGGCCTGTCCGGAAGACAATTCCCAAGCTGCAAGTTTAGCAATCTCTGCCGACAATGTACAACTGTTTTATTGAGGGATAAGCGACCAAATAAGCCCCTCAGCGAACAATTTGCTAGCCAAACCCCACGCTTATGGGTAGCGCAGACGGCAATTGTAGGCAATCGGGAGACTTTTCAGACTACGACCACCTGCTGCAGTCATCCAATCTTTTTGAAGATAATAAAGGATAACCAACAGCACAGCCGACGACCGCAGGCAAATCAACTTTTTTTGACCGGATTTACAAAACTGGCAGGATAGGAGATAGAAAATCACGATCCTGCCTATCTTGGCAAAAAACTTTTGAAAGAAGAAACCGCTTAGGACTCTCGCAGAGACGATCCCGTTCTTGTCTTTTTCTTTGCGTCTTCGCGCCTTTGCGAGAAATTCCTACCAATTTGGTTGCGACTTTGCAGTCCTCCCGCGGTGAATGGCCAACTCGCTTGAACTCCCTAAAGTTCCAAGAAAAAATCGCTCAACGCGGGTTCCCGTTTTTGCCAAACTTCTCCAGACGCTCTTTGATACCGGGAATCAAACGGACGGCATTTTCGGAATACACTTTTCGCAACACCTCGTCGGGCAAATACAAGCCGTAGATGCTCCATAAGCCCTGGGGAGGGTATTGGTTTTCTGCGTAAGTGAAGTACTCATCCCGTGTTTCGAGCATTCGCCAGTGTGGAGTCAGTCGCCCTGGCGGACGTGGGCCATCCGTGCCAAACAAAATCCGGTCCGAATATTTCAGAAAAAATGCCCGTGCCGTGTACGGCTGGCGTCCCAATTCTGCAATTCGAGCGGCGATCTCGACATAAAGATTCGGATACCTGTCGAGCCAACGCCCCACCTCGGCCAAATTCTCAGGATAATTGGCCACATGGGCACCGAGGAACGTCGTCTGAGGATGACGCTCAATCACCCGATTGCGAGCGGCCAGCAGCTCGCCATGCGACGGAAACTCCTCGCCAGCAAAGCTCCAGTCGGGGTGGCGATGCAACTCCTCCCACCGCTCGTTAAATCGATCGATCGGTTGAAAGAAAGCCACCGGGTCGGCGGTGTGAATCAACACCGGCATACCCAATTTGCCACAGGCCTCCCAAATCGGATCCCAACGCCGATCGTCCACCGCAATCAGCGACCCGTCGGGATTGCGGTAGCCAAGCCCCAATTGCTTGAACACTTTCAGGCCAACTGCCCCCCGCTGCTTAGCATCCGCCAAGGCTCTTGCCATTCGGCGACCAAACTCAGGGCGATGGCACGCCCAGCTACTCGGATCATCCTTCTGGCCATCGCCTCGCCAATCGATATTGGCAAAGATCACAAACCGATCGCGATACTTCGTCCAAAGATACTTCTTATGTTCTTCCAACGCTTCGCCCAGTTGACCATCAAGGCTCACACAGACAGCAATATTCTGCTGGTCCATCACTCGCACAAATTCGTCAAGCTGCTCGGGCACGCTTCGAAGTTTCAGACGCGGATGGACATGAACATCCACCACCGAAAACTTCGCCCGAGGAGTCTGCCGGTCAGGTAGCCGCAACATCGACTTCGGCTGAAACCGGTCGAGCGCCAGATTCCGCCCATCTTTGCCATCAAGCACCGGCTCAGCGAGGGCTGGCGTGACTAACATCAGCGCGATCAAACAAACCTCTCGCAAAGGCGCAAAGGCGCGAAGCCAAGGTATTGATCTAAACTCTCTCGTCTTTTGCGCCTTAGCGCCTTTGCAAGAAACTTGCTTCGCGTTGCTCAGCCATGGGGAAATCATGAAAACAACTCATTCCGATGTATGTGGTTTATTTACGAAGAGGTTCAATTTCCGAAAGAAAAAAGTCTGAGTCCGAAGGTTTCTTGCATTGTACGACATTTAAGTGGGCATTTTCTGGTTATTTCAGGAGTCGGTCGATCTGTTTGTGGCGATTGTGGTGGGATTGGAGAACCCACAGCAAAATCGATTCTCGGCTGAGAAAGCTTTGAAAGAAGGTCTCTCGATTCCCTCCATACAACGACGTTCGTCGAAACACGCGGCTGACCGTCCGCCGGAGGGCCCTCTGGAAGACCAGCGGAAACGAATAGTCGAGCCAAATAATCGTTGTCGCCTGAGGCCAGATAACGTCGTGAGCAAATGTGTAGTTGCCATCGCAAACCCAACACGGCTGAGCAACCGCTTGCTCGACGCTCTCCCGAAACTGTTCAGGCGGATTTTCTTTCCAGTTAGGCCCCCAGTACAGCGCATCCAACTCGATTCGGGGTACCCCAAGTTTTTCAGCAAGCTGCTTTGCCAGAGTCGTTTTCCCCGCACAACTTCCACCCACGATGATTACACGCTGAAGATCGTTCATGGCACTAGTGTTGCTTCAATGCCGGCTTGCTATGTTGGGTGCCACTGCTGGCTTGTCCAGCAGTGTGAAGCGGACACCAGGATTCCACTGCTGGGCCAGCCAGACAGTGGCACCCATCGATCCAGTTGTGTTGAGGCCAAAGAAAAGTCACGAAAGCAACTCATGTAGATAAAAGTGAAATTTACCGAGCTTTCCACCGTAGTTGCCGGCTCCGATTGCCAAGACGCCCTCGTCGGCAGCAGTTTTTAGAGCAAGCTTCATCGCTTCGCCAACCGCCTGCTCGTCCGTGCCGTCGATGACAATTTCGTAGACACAGTTTGCACCCTCGACCAATTCGCTCTCGACACGACCGCGAAGCGTGGGACAAAAAGCGTCGTTGGTCGAGGCAACCATACCTTTGTAGGTCGAACCCACCTTGCTACCGCTCCGAACGACGCCGCCAGGAAAAGGGGTGATTACATTTTCTAACGTGGCCAACGCTTCGCTGGCCCGACGCGCAGCGTCCAACGCAACCCCAGGTGTTGTTCCCTGCAAAATAATGTTGCCGCCGGCAACTCCTTTGGCGACGCCCAGTTTTTCTTCCAACAGAAACTCGCCGTCCATCACCGGCACTCGCCAATAACGACGACCGCCCAACAGCTTGCTTTTTTGAAAACCGTCGCCGAAATAACGCAAGTGCTTGCCCAGCGGAAGGGTTTCTTCTGCGTCGGGCAGACCATTGAACACGGCGGTTGTTGGACATGTCATAAGACATTGCCCAACCCGGTTGGGGATTGCCTTGGCCAGCGCATCGGTCGAAAACCCAAATGCCAACACCGCCGCCCCCGGTCGACCATCGGGCGTTTCGTTTGTTGGCAAAAGACGCTCGACGCCAATCTCAGCATCGCAACCAATGACCGACGAGCCATACCCGGTTGTTTCACGCAGTGCCACGTCGAGCCAATAGTCGTCAGCCGCGGTGATAATTAACCGCACAAAGCGCATGCGAAACGCTTCGGCAAAGGTATCAACAATTAGCGTGGAACCAAGTTGCATGGCAAACATCAATAAAAAGGGGGCCTGACAGTCAGTGAAAGTCTGGCCTCATCATCGCCTCCGATCCGCCAATCGGCAAGGTCCGGATTTAGCTTGTGCCAACGTTCAACTTGCGCTGTAGTGTCAGGCAGCCTCCACAGCAATAGCGGACTCGTTATAGGCCACTACCGAAATTTTGAGTCGCTCTGCAACACGGCAAAACTCTTCCCGATCGAGCAAAATCGTCCGATCCGCTTCGATCGCCAGCACCTTTCCGCCGGCTGCGGCGATTGACTCAAGCGTTTTCTTTCCCACCGTCGGAACATCAAAACGCATATCCTGCTGAGGTTTAGCAACCTTGACGACGGTAAACCCGCCCGCCTTACAAAGTTCGCCAGCGCGGCTGATGCAAATGTCGGTTCCTTCGATCGCTTCGACGGCCAACACGGTTTGATTTTTGATGCAAACACTTTGTCCAATGTCGAGACCGCCCATCTCTTTGGCAATCTTCCAACCGAATTCAACATCACGCTGCTGCTTGCTCGTGAGTCGTTTGCCGATGATATGTCCTGCTTTCACAAGTAACTCCGGAGCAAAATCAGTCGCCGGCTCACAGGTAATGCCTTCTGAGGCAAATGCGTCGGCTATAATACTAAGCAACGTATCGTCCTTGCGATCACGCGTACTGGTAAGCAAATGAGGGTAGAACGCCTGGATCGTTTTCCAATCTGGCCGATGGCGCAGCCACCAACCTGGCTGATACAAAAGCACCTTATGCAGCTTGCCCGTCATGGTGGCTTGCTTGGCGCCCCACTGTTTGCAATATCGAATCGCGCGACCGATACCGCCAATGCCAATCCATCCAAAACGATCGCACAAATCTGCCAAACGCGGATCGGCATGATCAAGAATACCGATGCCAACAACACTCCGCCCCTGGCGTCGCAGTTCTCCGACCACCTCGAAGGGCAGCCTGCCCCACCCGGCTAACACGCATATCGGACGGTCGTTATCGTCCTCGACATTTTCGGGTGCAAGTCGTGCAGACATCGCCATCAGAGCAACTTTCCAAAATGCGTGATCGAGATCTTTCAGGAAACTGCCAAGAAAACGGCCAATCGTAACCGTACGGGCATGTACTTAAAAAAGGATCTGCTTTCAGATTAAGCAGCTTGTTCGTCCGGTTGATCCTTGCTGTTTTCGTCCAACTGCTTTTGCATCGCTTCAATTTGTCGCTGCATCGCACGAAACTGTTTACGCATCTCAGGGAGTCTAGCAGCCGCGGCAAACTGTAGTTTCTGCCGGCGTACTGGAATGGCCGGCTGACCAAGCATCACTTCGCCCTCGGGTACATCGTTCGAAATACCCGACTTCGAACAAATCACGGCACTTGTACCGATATGAACATGGTCACGCACTCCAACCTGACCCGCCATGACGACGTAGTCGCCAGTTGTGGTAGTGCCAGCGACGCCAACCTGTCCGCAGATAAGGTTATGTTTTCCGAACCGACAGTTATGCGCTATCTGTACTAAGTCGTCGATCTTCGTGCCATCACCGATGATCGTTGGCCCATACGTGCCTCGATCAATCGTCGTACAAGCACCAATCTCCACATCACAGCCAATCTCGACATTTCCTAGCTGGGCAGATAGCTCATGGCGACCTTCGATCTGCCGATAGCCAAACCCGTAAGCTCCGAGCACGGCACCCGCATGGATTAGCGACCGATCGCCAACTCGGGTATTTTCGTAGAGGACGGCATTCGGAAATATCTCGACGTTGCAACCGAGAACACAGCCTGGCAGAATTTTTGCGCCTGCATGAATCGTCGACCCGCTGCCAATTACAACGCCTTCGCCGATTACCGCTAAAGGATGAACGTCAACATTCTCAGCAAGCTGGGCCGTTGGGCTAATTACCGCATCGCTACTAATACCAACGCTCTGCCGGACGAAAGTAGGCCGAAAGTGGCCCACGACCTGGGCAAAGGCTTCGTGGACGTCGTCCACGACAATCGCCGGTTTTTGTTCACAAACAACTTGCTCAGAGACAATCGCGGCCGCAGCAGCCGATTCGGCTAACTTGGAAGCGCGGTCAGAATGGTCGGCCAGTGTAATCTGCCCCGGTTCCACGACATCTAAAGTTGCAGCCCCCGTGATTACAGTCGTAGGCTCGCCAACGAGGCGCCCATTCACAAGTTTGGCGAGGTCGGCCAGGGTGGTCGACATTGAGGAATCCTTTCCAACCAGGTATCTAAGCCGGAACGGTAGCTCTGACGACCAGCAGGGTTGCTTAGTACGAAAGACCGCCCATTCAGCATAGGAAGCGTATGATCGTGTAATTTGAATGCCAGATCGTACCCCCTCTTCTGCCCGACAAGCAATAGCAGATCGACTGCTAGCTACCCCTCTGCCCTTCTTGGCCACGTACCAAATGCAATGCCTGCTCGAAGTGCTGTTGCAATTTCAAAAACTTCTGCATATCCCCGCCGCTATCCGGATGCAGCGATTTTACCCTTTCGCGATAAGCCGATAGCACATCTTCTTCGCTACAAGACGGCCAAAGATCGAGTGCTTCTAAGCACGGCGGACGCTCTTTCAGGGCCCAGTAAGGAGTGAATGGCGTCGCCTGGGCTACCAGTACCATCGCCCGACGGAGCGATCGAAGATAACGCCGAAAATCGAGAAACATGAACACATACCCCAACAACGGCAACCCAATGATCAGCGCCAGATAGACGACCGTCAGCGTGGCGTCGATCCCGTCAGGCCAAGTCTTCGCGATTAGAATTCCGGTGATCATAGACGTTGAAAACTTCAGGTATTCAAAAAACCAAACACCCCTTCACTTTGCCCAATGAGTTGCCCTCTGTCCACCCATGCTAGCCGCAGGCGGAAGCTGCGGTTGAACCTGAAAAAACCGCGGCTTCCGCCTGCGGCTACAACAGAACCTCGGGCTATGCCGTCGTCCGGCCCAGACGCAAAAGCGGGGAACCGCAAAAACCCCTCTAAATTCACCCAGCTTGTCCAAAAAAGTCGGCCAATTTTGAAGTCTCCATCGTACAATGCGGTTCGCATCATCTGTACTCCGAGACACATGAACAGGATCAGCCCCTCGGCTCACTTTGCCTGGAGAAAATACCATGTCCATTCCTAAATTTTTGCTTCTCTGCTTTGCTGTTTTGATTTTGCCAACCAATCACAGTTGGGGAGACGAAAAACCGGTCGTACTTAAAGTTGGCGACAAAGCACCGGTCTTTTCTGGAACCGATGAAAATAACAAACCCTGGGATTCCAAAAGCCGATCAGGTAAAAAAGTTGTCGTCGTCTATTTTTATCCCGCAGACATGACCCCCGGTTGCACAAAACAAGCCTGCAACTATCGAGACGCCCTTTCAGAACTAAAGCGAGAGGATGTCGAGATCGTCGGCGTGAGTGGCGACACGCCAGAAAACCACAAACACTTCAAAAATGAATTCCAACTGAACTTCACCTTACTGGCCGACCCTGAAGGTAAAATTGCCGACGCCTTTGGCGTAAAAACGACCGCTGGTGGATCGATCGATCGAATGATTCAAGGAAAAAAGGTAACACTTCAACGTGGAGTAACCGCGATGCGTTGGACGTTCGTCATCGACAAACAAGGGAAAATCGCACACAAAGACACGTCGGTCAACTTCATGAAAGACGCCGAGACAGTCCTAAAAGTGATTGAAAAGCTATAACGCTTCAGCCGAGTGAAGCAGAATAGAACACAGATTTAGCAGATAGTCGCAGATGGCAAGACGATTCTTGTCAACCATCTGTTTCGATCTTTAGCCCTATGACTTCAACGATCTTTTTTTGTATCTGCGAAAATCCATCCGATCTGTGTTCATCCGCGTTCTATGACTTCAGTTGGCCGAACTGTTACAATAGCTGAAAAAACAAAAAATTTCGCGTCTATTCGCGTGATTCGCGGGCTCCCTTTTTTAGTTTGAGTAACGACCCCCTCAAGGTTTTTGATAGTCGCCCAGGTTCATTACCCGTGCAAAAATACGGTCGAGCAAACGCTTGGAAACCAACGACTTGGCAATCTGCATCCCGAGGACGTCGTAACCGACCGTGTAATGGGGACGAGGCCATCTCGAGTTCAACGCTTTTCGTACGATCGAAGCCACCATTTCAGGAGAAGTAGTCGACTTGGCTCCACGCTCGTTGAACTCTCGAGCACGGAGATACATCGCGTCGTAGCCACTTTTGAGATCGTCAGGAATCTCTTGAATTCGTTCATCGATTGAATCGCGAGCCTTGTCGAATATTGAGGTCCGAACTTGGCCCGGTCGGATGACCGTCACTGGAATTTTCCACGGGCGAAGTTCTACTCGCAAAGTGTCGGACAACGCTTCTAAGGCAAATTTGCTGGCCGAATAAGCGCCTACCATCGGCAACGCTATCATGCCATTCATCGAAGACATGTTGATCACCCGACCCGGCGATTTTCGCAGCAATGGCAAAAAGCTCTGAATCATCCGCAACGGAGCAATTGTGTTGACTTCCAGCAGATGCCGAAACTCGTCCAGGGTCGATAGTTCGACTGCCGCAGGTAGCCCCACTCCAGCATTGTTGACCAATCCATAAAGACCCCTCGGGCATGTCGATTCGGCAAACTCAACGGCACTAGCGACGTCCTTCTCGTTGGTCACATCAAGCTGCAAAGGCTCCAGCGAGGGAAGCTCCGGCTGAACTAGCTTTGCCGCTTGGTCGGCACTACGGACGCCTGCCAATACGCGAAAGCCACTCTCCGCCAACAAAAGTGCCGTCGCCCGACCAATGCCAGAAGAACAACCCGTTATCAACACGGTGCGCAAAGGCTTGTTCATAAAGGCGCCCGGGAAACAGGAATGGCTCAAAAGGCAAATAGGCCCCGATTTTCGATACCGGGCACCAACCAACACACAGAAATTTTTCGAAGGAGAAAAGCGTGGTCGAGACCGACGAGCATAGCAGAAATCACAGAAATACCCAGCTAGAAAAAATGAACGGCCCCGATGGCAAGAGCCTACTCCTTGCTCTAGAACAACATACCAATTGATGTTCCCGATCCCAAAGTGGTTTCGTTAGAGCATTTCTTATAAAAGCATAGCCACAGAGCACACTGAGGTCTCAGAGAAAATACTGAAGCGAGTAACCTTATCTCAGTGTTCTCTGTGAACTCTGTGGCTACATAATTGAGGGAACTGCTCTAGCGGTGTCGGCCACGACATCCTACCGCAGAACACTCTTGCGAACAAAAAAAGGCAAGACGCACTAGGCCGCCCCTTCGCGGGGTTCGTTTGGCCGACGGCCCGTTAAACGACCTCGAATGGCCGCCATCCGACCAGTCGATACCAGGTCTTCCGTAGTGTCTGGACCTTGCAAGCCGACGTCCATCCCCTCGCCGAAGTAGTATTTCCGAGCCTCGGGATTCTGCAGCACCACCTCAGGCGTCCCATGGCACAACACCTGACCCTCGCGAATCACATAACTGCGGTCGGTAATTTGCAAGGTTTCGCGAACTTGGTGATCGGTGATCAAAATCGAAATGCCACGGGCGCGCAAATTCCGAACAATGTCCTGGATGCTGGCGATTGTTACCGGATCGATCCCAGTAAACGGTTCGTCGAGCAAAATGATTTTTGGATCGGAAACCAAACAACGGGCGATTTCCAAACGTCGACGCTCGCCCCCAGAAAGCGACATCGCCTTACTCCGTCGGAGCTTGGTGATGCCGAATTGATCCATCAGCTCGTCGCACCGACGGCGACGCGTTTTGCGATTCATGCCGAGCATCTCCATCACGCCCAGCAAATTATTCTGCACCGACAATTTTCGAAAAACGCTCGACTCCTGCGCAAGGTAGCCCATGCCTCCTTCCTTAGCACGGCGAAACATGGGCCAACTGGTTACCTCGGTGCCCCCCAAGCAAACTTTGCCCGCATCGGGTTCGACCATACCGCAGGTCATACGAAAAGTTGTCGTTTTGCCGGCACCATTCGGCCCCAACAGGCCAACAATTTCGCCCCGATCAACCGAAAAATTGACACCATCCACAACACGACGGCGCCCATAATTCTTAACCAGCCCAGTTACTTTCAGCATAGACACCGGTAATCGTCCTCCGTGACGTAAGGAATAAATTCTCTATCTAACAATTCTCATGTCGCCAAAATTCGGAAAGCCCGGAAGCTTCTGCAATCCCGGGATCCCTCCCCACGAGTGGGGCCAAAATACAAACACCGCTTTGCCTATCAGCAAACGACGATCAAAATACGGCCCACCTGGTCTCGAACCATCCCTGCCGTTTCCAGCCGTCCAAAGCCGACAGTCCGAGCTAGCTGGGCTATTGTCGCCTAACACAAACAACTGACCCTCCTCCACCTCGAAATCTCGTCGCTGACGTGTTGAAAATCTAGCCCAACTGCCCGGCTCAACAAACAACTGCTTCACGCTACGCAGCGAAGGTACCCGAGTACCGTCCGCCAATTCCGTCGCGATATGGACCGGCTTGTAGTCTGAAGCCTTATTCGCGTCATGCCAGTCGATCGCTCCATAGTAAATATCACGAAACACCTGGAGCCGAGTGATCACCAACGAGGTACCGCGAGCGCCGACACCAACCGGAGATAAATCGCCGGCGTCCTCTTCGCTAGTACGAGGGATCATCTCGTCGCGCTTCGAAAACAGCTCCTCAACCTCGTAGGTCGAGTCGCCAAAATCAACCAATTCATCGTCGACCCATAGCAGCAGTTGATCGTCCACATTGGCGAACACCAGGCGATAGTCGCCGGCTGATTTCACCGTGGTCGCCCCGACCGGGCCATAGCTATCAAGCCCATCGATGCCGAGCTTAGCCTCTCCCGTTTTCAGATCGATCGTGCAACGAAAGTGCTTGCCCGACTCAACCAAATCGAGGACCAACTCGCCAGCGGCTTTCTCAACCTCAACGTCGCACTCCACTGCCAAGTCGCTTACCCAGTGCATGCCAAGGTTCCGCGGCGGCATCTCCCACCCGGAACGAAAAATCTCCCGGCGAAGCCGCGAGGCATTGTACGAATTGAAATCGCGAATCAACTGCGGCCGAGCGTCTTTTAGAAGCTCCGCTTTGCTCTGCCCCTGATGCTCGCCGGTCTTAGCAAACGCACGAACGATGGCCCAATCGTTTTCGCTGGGCGGAAGATGTTGATAACGCAACCAAGCGACCCCATCAGCAACGTCTGCCGATTCAACGGTAAATTTCTGATCCACCGTCTGGTCTCCGACGTTGGCTTCCACTTGCCAACCACTCGAAGCCGACCAACGCAAAGGCCAACCTGCTTGGTAAAGTTCGGCCGAGTCGTAGTCGGTGTCATGCACCGGTTGCAGCATCACTCGAACCTTATCCGCCGGCTTACGCTCGATCCGAAAATCTTGCTGCTCGCCCTCGGGACGCGTGAAGATATCCCCCTGATAGATCTGGACGGTCTCGCCCGGCAAGCCAACCAAACGCTTGATGTAGTTCATCTCCCCATTGCCAGGATATTTGAACACCACGACATCCCAGCGAAGCGGGTCGTTGTACAAATAGCAATACTTATTGACCAAAATGCGATCGCCCGGGTAACTCGTGTGCTTTTCCAAATCCTCCTGATTGACGTACGAAGGAACTCCCGCAGGCAAGTCGGTTCGGAATGCCATGGTCTGTCGACACATCGGACACATGCCGGCAACCACTTCGTTACCAGAAATTTGGTTCATCAAATCCTGGCGACCGTGGAGCGAACCTCCCCTTCGTTGCAGCTCCGCAAACATTCGGATGTTATCTTCGCCTTCGCTACTGGCGGACACCCGAAATCGATAGCCGCACTCCGTGCAATCAACATCTTTATGCTGACCCTGAAGCGAAGGCGACATCGATCCGGTCGGAATCACAAACGCCTCGGCTTCAAACGTACGAAACAAAAACGCCAATACAAAGGCAATAACAATCGACTCGATCGTCTCTCGCACCGCATGCATCCCCCCCCCCGGCGAGGCCGCTTCAGCGGTCTGGGCTTCCGCCTGCGAAACACGACGCATCTTAGAGTTCTTCTTATTAGCCATATTGAGGTCAGAATTTCTGAATAGGAGGTAAGCAAACTTCGCAACTGGCGGCGATCTTACAGGCCGCCCCGAATTACGGGAACAAAGGTTCTTCGCCAGAAGTCAGACAATATAGCCGAAATTCCCAATCCCAGGAAACGCCGCCTCCGAAAGCGAAGGACAATTGCAAAGTCACTGCTTCTGTAGTAGCCGCGAGCGGAAGCCGCGGTTTTTTCAGGCTCGACCGCAGCTTCCGCCTGCGGCTACAACGAAACCTGCGGCTTAGCAATCGCCCTGCCTGCCAGACTATCGTGCTAGCGTACCCCCACCGGCTTGCCGAGCAGCAGTCGGCCGGGCACAGGCCCCCATCGTCGGCTATCGACCGAAATCGGGGCATTGTCGCCCAGTAAGAAATATTCCCCTCGTCCGAGGGAGATGGCGTCGGCTGCGTTACGCATCGTAGGACTGTCGTAGTAAGCGTCCCGATACAGAACCAACCCTTCAAGCGACACCCTCCCACCCCAAGCCCCAACAGCAAACAGCAACCGGCTCAGCACTCCCAACCATCGGCGATTTGCCTTCAGGCAAAGGGAACTCCAATTCCACATGGCCCTCCAACGCCAATAGCAGTCGCCGATCAAAATTCGAGAACACAAACTCTACCGCCTCCCCCGCCAGCAGTTGATCGCAAATCGAAGCCGACAAATGCCCTCGCGCCAGCACCTCGCCCTCCTGATCAAAACGGATGGTCCCCTCAGAAGCCAGAACGATCACCCGATGCACATGCTGGCCATCGTCGATTTCCAAAGCCACCGCCGCTTCGCCCGCCACGCGAAGCTGGCCACCCAACAAAAAATCGCGTACTCGATTCAATCGCCGCGACACGCCTGCGTTGTAGCTCGAATCGTCCGTCACCGGCTGCCCCTTCAAATGGGCGTACCGCAACCAATGCTCTCTGCCATCCTCGTCAGCCTGACATTGCCAACGTCCCTTCTGCCATTGCCAAGCCTCGTCGTTTTGCGCCTTCCAACGCGAAACAATCCCATCAGCTGCATGAACCACTTGTCGCAATACCAATTGCTCGGCAAGCGATTTCCGAAGAATCCTCCCGTTCACCCAAACATCACCTTCAGCAAGAAGAACCGACTCGCCAGCAAGCCCAACGACTCGCTTCACGCAAAGTTGAGCAGCATCGTGCGGACAAACCCAAACGGCCACCTCCCAACGTCGAGGTGCGCGCCAAGCAAACGCAGTTCGATCTATCCAAAGCCGATCACTAGCTTGAAAGGGCAGGGCGGTCAGCCGCACAAAAGGCTCCGCACAGCGGGGGCAAGCAGCAAAGGTCGTCTGCGCAGCAAACTCGGCACCAACATCAAACAACATTTCACAGCGAGGGCAGCATGCCACGACATACTCGCCACGAAGCGTCGGCACCATCGAGCTACCCGACACAGTCACCGGCGCAACCAACCCCATCACCAACCAGGTACGCACCGCAATCGCCAACAGCAGCGTACCAACAATTAAATGAAGCGATTTAGCAAGCAAGGCAATAATCCCCCCATAGCCCGGCCATCCTGGCCGGAAAATAACAACAGTAGCGATACGCCGTATACTCAAAATGAAAACAAGAAAGGAATTTCACCACAGAGGACACGGAGTATTTCGAATCGAAGGAACACCGAATCACACCCCACTTCAAATAGGACTTTGAGGCTGTTTTCTCCGTGTCCTCTGTGGCTCTGTGGTTATTCTCTTTTCACGTTGAATTACTTCGACACCTTCGCAGCACGCTGCTCCGCCGGCCTAACGGCCAGAGTGTGCTCGTCAAACACTTCCCCGCCGAACAACACTACGCGATACATAAGTTTTTCTTTGTCAAACGTCAGCAACTGCACATGATGTTCGCTGCCTGTCTTCGCGTGTGGCGGACGAAGGTACCAGCGTTCGGTATCCGGCGTACGTTGCCCTACCCCGAGGCCACCTTCGCCGATATAAGTCACCCCGGTCGGATCGATTTTAGAAGCGCGAATCGGTGGCGTTCGCTTGATATTATGGCCATCACCCTCGCAGGCCATGTCGACGTTGTACTCTTCAAAAAGTGGCACCCAATACAACAGGCTAATCGCGGGGCGTTTTACCGCCGGAAAAGCGGGCCGATGATATTGAGCCAGCAACCAACGGTTCTTAGGACGCGAGTCGGCTAGCTCCGTTGCTAGCCATTTGGTTTGGTCGCCCGCAATACTGGTCTCCGAGTTGAGGGTGACCATGCGGACTTCCGGGCTGAGGTTAATCGCGTAGTAGTTCGTCTGTTCCTTGGCCGGAAAGGCAAACACCTCGTTAAAAATCTCGCCCACATCGTGATTGCCCCGAGCAGGAATAATGGGCAGCAGTCGACCATCGTCGCCAACCGTCAGTTCATGATCGCTCATCCACACCGACCATTGATCGAGCTTCAAACCATTGACAATAAAGTCGCCTGCATGAACAAATGCTAAAATCGGCGCCCGATCGCCTTGATACGACTCAGTCACCATGTTGGACAGCATGGCATTCATCTTCCGCCGCTCTTGCAGTCCGCTTCGAGAGTCTGCGCCGAAGAGTATGCTAAAAGGTACATCTTCATCCGGTGCTGTGATGAAGAACATCGACCGCGAACGATTGCCATCGCTTTCGATCTCCACATGATATTTGGTCGCAGGCTGTAGATCGTCGAACTTAACGTAATGGTAGTACAGCTCGGGTGACTTCCCCGAATACCGGCCATTCCGATAAGCCTCGATGGCAACCACTTGGTCGCTACCCTCCTGCCGCAAATGCACTCGATGCTCTTTGCCAGCGAGCGAGGTACTCCACGCCAACGTAGCCGACGTAGCCGGGTCGGTCGTCCAAATTAACCGCCATTGCGCAGGCTGAGCGCCCTCCGCCGCTGAAACGCGATTCTCAATTGGCCAAGAAACCAAAGCGGCAACCGCCAACAACACAATCATCAAAACACGATTACAACGAATGCTCACAATAGTTTTTCCTAATGGATTCAAAAAACTTTTACCGTAACATTTCATCCGTCTGAAGCAAAAAAGGCTCTCGCAAAGGCGCGAAGGCGCAAAGAAATCTAGTAACCAAGAACTCCCCCAAATTCCATTCCAAGCTCAGAAACATGGGAGAACTCAAATTTTTAGTATTTGTTAGGAAGCTATTGTTTGTTCCTTCCTTTTTCCTTTGCGCCTTCGCGCCTTTGCGAGATATCCTGCTTCAGACGGCTGAATAGTTACCTTTTACCTAACCTAATCAAAAGCAACCGATTATTCTTCGTCCCTAGCTGATTGGCTACATGGTAGCAGATGCCAAAGCAGGACGACAACAATTGGCACCCCCACATGCGGCATTCGGACCAGCATTTGATGCCAAGATATCTCGAAGCCAAAGGCTGTAGTGCGGCTAACCGCCGTAATTCCGCCCCAAATCGCCATCCACCACAGCACGCCGCGAATTTTGGTCGCCACACAGGCCAAAGCGATTGCCACGTCAAGAACACCGATAATCGTCAACAATCGCTCGGCGCCCGATTGCGGCAAACCGGCTCCAAACAACCGCCAAGCGGTACCGATTAACAAATCGATAAAAGCCGGATGGTGCTGCAACGCTTCGACTCCGTGAGCAAAAAACGTCACCCCGATCGCCCACCGCATCAGGCTCGTAGCCACACCCGCGCGCTGCTCGCCCGAGCGATCTTTCCCACCCCACGAAACAAGCAACAAAAGCCCTAGCGGAGCAGAAATTCGGGCAGCTTGAGTAAGAAACGGAAACAAAGCCCCAACCTCGGGCGGCAGCCAAACCAACAGCGGCTTGAATCCATAACCGATACGCCACATCGCAATAGTGATGCACAACTGGAGCAATACCAGAGGCAAAGTCACGACAAAGCAGGGCCGCACCAAGACACACACACCAGCCACGAGCGCCGCCCAACCAATGGCACTGTGCGTTGCCAACGCGGTCGCTTCGCTCCACCCCAAGCCGCCAACATCCACGGGCCCCAGCAACCAACTTAGCAGGGGCGACTCACCAATTTGCGCCAGCCAACGCCAATTCCCCAAGCACTGCAGCGCAACGGTCACTCGCAAAAGCCAAGCAATCGTTCCGTTTTTCTCTGGCATGATTCCCGTCACTCTATCCCCCCCTCTGCCGTTCTCACCCACCAACAAAGACCCTCTGCAACGATTACACCACCAACGACTACCCCCAGCGTGGGTATTTGTTGCAAAATTTCAACCCGACGTTTGCAAAACGCAACGGAGAGGCAATGGTTGTGTGGACAATTACTCAATTTAGTAAACCCCACCATCGAAACCACACGATTACCTTGCTGTTGGCCTACTCCCAGCAAATGGAGGGTCCCGATCAAGGGACAGAGAACCATGAAAAAAACACTATTACTGTTGGCGGTTGCGGCTCTTATTATCAACGCAAACGGATGCAACTCCTGCCGAAAACTGTTTAGCAAAAGACAGCCCGTGCTGGCGACTCCCGTGTATTCGCAGTGTGCCCCGACATGCACCCCCGCATGTACTCCTGCGTGTACGCCAGCCTGCAATTCGTGCGAAAATGGCACCACCGTCACCTACGGCACTGCCCCCGTCACGACGTTCCCAGCACCCTCGCTATAGGGAACTCAAGCCTGCCCCACCCAAAGCCCAAGAATTGCATTCCTTGGGTACAAGCAACTGGGCACAAACGGGCAGCCTATTTCTTCTTCCCCTCTTCTTCGCCCGTTTCCAGCACCGCGAGAAATGCCTTTTGAGGAATATCCACCGAGCCGATCGACTTCATACGCTTCTTGCCGACTTTCTGCTTCTCCCATAATTTCCGCTTACGGCTGATGTCGCCACCGTAGCATTTGGCCGTGACGTTCTTGCGCATCGCACTGATGTTTTCGCGTGCAATAATTCGCGTGCCGATCGCCGCCTGCAGGGCAACCTCGAACATGTGCCGAGGAATTTCCTTTTTCAGCTTTTTGATCACAGCCCGGCCACGCTTATCCGCGTCGCGCTTGTCGCAAACAATCGACAAAGCATCGATCCGATCGTTCTTCACCAAAATATCAAGCCGCACCAGATCGCCACCCTCATACCCGGTCAGCTCGTAGTCCATGGTGCCGTAGCCGCGAGTAATGGTTTTTAGCTTGTCGTGCATGTCGTAAATCACGTCTGCCAACGCCAAATCGTAAACCAGCATCGCCCGCGTCGACGATAGATATTCGGTCCGCACATAGGTGCCACGCCGATCGGCGTTTAGCTTCATAATGCCACCAATGTATTCGGTTGGCAGTACGAAACTCACCCGCACAATCGGCTGGCGAAATTCTTCGACATCGCCGCCATCCGGCACATCCTGCGGCGTGTGGATGACCAATTCCTCACCACTTTTGGTAAGCACCTGGTACGTAACATTCGGCGCTGTTTGAATGAGATCGACATCGGCCTCCTGCTCCAGCCGTTGCTGGACAATTTCCATGTGCAACAAGCCCAAAAAGCCACATCGAAAGCCAAAGCCCAAGGCGTCGCTCGTTTCAGGCGCAAACTCGAAGCTCGGGTCGTTGATCGCCAACTTTTCAAGCGCATCCCGCAACTGCTTAAAATCCTGCCCATCCGACGGATACAGACCACAAAACACCATGCGTTTCGGCTCTTCATACCCCTGCAACACTTCCGCAGGGTTGTCGTCCGCCGTGCTCACCGTATCGCCGATGTGGATATTCCCCAGCGACTTGATATTGCAGATAAGATAACCCACCTGACCAGCCGACAGCTTATCTGTCGCGCGACGTTGCGGTGTGAATTGGCCCAACTCGACCACTTCGTGCTTCGTCTCTTGCTGCAAAAACTTAATCTTCTGGCCTTTGCGTACCGTACCATTCATCATCCGAACGTAGGTGATTGCTCCACGATATTCGTCGTAATGGGCATCGAACACCATCGCTTGCAGCCTAGCCTTTGGGTCGCCGGCAGGCGCCGGTACCCGATCGATAACCGCGGCCAACACCCCCTCACACCCTTCGCCAGTCTTTGCACTACACCCGAGCACATCGTCGCCATCGATGCCCAAGGTTTTGACCATCTCTTCTCGAACTTCGTCAGGCCGTGCATGCACTAAGTCGACCTTATTCATCACCGGCACGACCGTCAGATCATGCTCCATGGCCGAGTAGGCATTGGCCACGGTTTGAGCTTCAACACCCTGGAACGCATCAACCAATAACACCGCACCTTCGCAACAGGCGAGCGAGCGAGAAACCTCATACTGAAAGTCGACGTGCCCCGGCGTATCGATCAGGTTCAACTCGTAGGTCTCACCTTGGTACTGATACGCCATCGTCACCGCACGGGCTTTGATGGTAATACCGCGTTGCCGCTCGAGATCCATGTCGTCGAGCAATTGCTGCTTCATATCGCGTTCGCTAACCGTGCCAGTGCGTTCCATTAGCCGGTCAGCCAACGTACTCTTCCCGTGGTCGATATGGGCAATAATCGAAAAATTACGAATATACTTAGGGGCAGTCATGAAGGGCCAATGGTTAGAAGCGGGTCGCCCGCGGCAGGAAGGACAGCGTGAACAAAATTAGAGCAACAAAAAAACAGCTTTAGCTAGCAGCATGATGCTCCAATCGAGCCAGCCCAGCAGCACCAATGTAGCCAGCATCACCACCCAGCTTAGCAAAGCTAATATTGAGCGTCTCTTGCAAGGCTGGCAACAGTCGGGGGCGAACCTCGTCGACAATGTGCTGCAAAAACTCCTCGCCCAACGGATGGCCGGCCCCACCAAAATTCATCGCCCCACCCAGCACCACGCTGTCCGGGTCGATCGTGTGAATCAGTGTCACCAAACCAAGTGCTAAATAGCGGGCAGTGTCCATCACAACTTGCCGAGCAATTGCATCTCCCGCTTCGGCTGCCTGAGCAATGTCGAGCGGCGTAATCGCATTGCCCGCCGCACGCACCTGCGCCAACAAACTCTCGACACCGGTGTCCAAAAGATCATTGGCTCGCCCGACAACGCCGTACGCACCGCAGTAGGCTTCTAACGAACCCGCTTTGTCGAGCGAATCACACCGAGCGTCTGGGCTTGAATCAATCAGTATATGACCACACTCACTGCCGCAGCCATAGGCGCCTTCGATCAGCAAATCGCGAACAACAATCCCGCCACCGATACCAGTCCCCAAGGTCAGCAACACCATGCTATGACAATCGGCTGCTGCTCCCCGCCAATACTCACCATAGGCGGCTGCATTGGCATCGTTGGCATAGCGGACCGGCTTGCCGCAATGCTGGCTGACCCGATCACGAATCGGAAAATTCCACCAACCTGGCAGATTCCCCGGTGTCAGCAACATGCCCGTATCGAGCGTGAGCGGCCCCGGCGTAGCCAATCCAACACGAGCAACATCGTCCATCGAAATACCCGCCTGCTCAACCAACAAAGCGACCCCTTCGGCCATCCGGCAAGTCGCATCCTCAGGCCCACGCTCGGCTTCGGTGGGAATGGTGTGGTAAGCAATCGTCCGACCTAGATCGTCGACCAAGCCGATTTTGATATTAGTACCGCCGACATCGATCCCCGCAAAAAAAGGCTTCTGGGCATCGGCAACCGGGTAGAATTGGCTTGAATCAGGCATCTTCAGATACTATACCGCAATCGAGGAACTAGGGAGGGCATACTCAGGTCTATTTTTTTACTGAGTCCAAGTACAAGGTATCAGGACATAGGTCTTGTTCATGAGGCCACACCACGGTGCCGTCAAAGACTTGCGCTTGACTGAAGTAGTGCTGGTTCTTTAGCTCCTTGAACACACCCACTTCAAGAAGGCCAGAACAATCAAAAACTCCTTGCTCGCCATTTGTAAACAAGAGATCTAGCTGATAATTATTCGTGGCTAACACTTTACTTACCCTTGGGTTCATCGCCTCACCTCAATGGCTCGATTTTGTAAGGTTGTTCTCCAGATACGGCTAACTCCCAATCTGCGACAAGTTCATCTTTATGGGTTCTTCAGGAATTTTAGTGGCAGAACATTGCATCGAAGCGGCAAAGCTGCTTCTGCCCCAAAGGGGCAAAACATCACAGCCTAGGGCAAGGCAAGCGAGCATCGCGAAGCTTGGCGCCGCCCTAGGTTCAATTGCCTAGGAATCCTCGGCCGAGTTCGTAGCTCAGCCATTCAACGGCACGTCGCCGCGGCCGAAACTCACCCGCGGCCCGATTTCGTCCTCGGCAACGTTCCGTTGTTATATTACGCCGCCCTCTCGGACGATTGTTTGATTGCTTACTAACCCAGGGCGACGCCAACCTCTGCTACGCTTCAGTTGGCTTTGCCCTGGGCTATCATATTTTTCCCTTTCAGGGCATTTGTGGGTCACCTAGTCACTAAAATGCCTGAAGAACCTCTTTATGTATTTCAATCCAGGCCTGAAGGAATGCTCTGCCACGGATTGCATGACAAAAGCAAGCCCCTCAGTATAGAAGCCCTCGCCGTTCCCCGCAATTCAAGCCTGTGGCCCCAAGAACCACCGGCTAATTTCCCCCGCTTCCCCACGCAGATCGGTCGACGAGACATCCTGGCGAAACTCCTCCTCCGTCACCTCGTCACAAAGTCGCCGAAGCGGCTCCGGAATCGCCATCTCGGCGAGGCTCCGAAACTGGCCATCTACCAGACGCCCGAAAACCAAAAATCGACAATCACGCTCCGCTAACAACCGAATGGCAGCATCGTACCCCGCCCGCTCACCCGGATAATAGCGAGGATCAGCAATTCGGACGATCGTGTCGGCCCCAACAACAAACGTACAGCCACCAAACAACGCCGACTTCGCACGAAAAGTCGGCGCATCGGTCAGCACCAAGGTCGCGTCGGCTTCTTGTTGCCGAAAGCCCTCCAGTCGGCGACGTATCTCGACAAAGTCGAGCGACGGTTTATCAACATTGGTAATCGACAACTCATAGACCACCGGCTTCCCCAGCCGCTTCGCTGCCAACTCAGCCATCCGTTGGTGCCCCGCATGCAAAGGATTAAATGCACCGGACAGCACCACCTGAGGTTCAACCGCCGCCCCAGAAGGCACGACCACACAATTTCGCCGCCCAGTCAGCAAGGCCGTCCACTCAGCTTCCGCATCTTGATGAACGCGATTGATTTGCTCGCCTTCGAGTAACTGCTTGTTCAATGCCATAGCCGCGGCAGCAGTATCTACCTCGCAAACCTCGCCGGCAGCCAACAGAATCAGTCTCGACGCCATCCACTGTTCTTTTTTGCGATCTCGGGCGTCCTTCGCCAACGTCAACGAAAGCGAACTCGTCTGCTTCTCGGTTTGTACAGCGACATGTACGCGATGCTCGCCCCGTTTGGGTCGATCGGTTGCCAAGCTCGCTGTCGCACCAACCCCGACAAGCATCGAAGTAGGAACCTCGGGAGCAAGCTCACGAGCGCGCATCCAAGCCGCCATCGCCATCAACCGCGCTGTCGGCTCGCTACACGACTGCTCGGGCGCTCCTCCCAACCAGCGCTGCTGAGACGCAGCCGCATACGGAACCACGGCTTCCAGCATCGACCGAGACGCACCAGCAACGTCGAACAATTGGCTAATTGCCTTGGTCCCGCCGCCAGTCACCGCCAGCACCAACCGACGATCACTCCCATGAACATTCGATATCAATTCTGTCCAAGCCGTTTGACTCAAGCGCTCACTCCTCGATGTAACCACACAATCCCATAGCCCGGCCATCCTGGCCGGAAACACCAAAACACACAACGAAATACGCCCCGGTAGTCGTACCTTTTCCTTAAATCCACACGACGTTGACCAAATGCAACATGATGCGTCGCCGCAACATTCCAGCCCAAACCCATTCGGTCTCGCAAGAAGCCAAAATGCTGGTTCTCACTAGTATCCTAGCAGTTCTCGTCCATCAAACAACGCATTGGCACAGGCGTTGCACCAGTTCGCTGTGAGATTATCGTCCCACAAACCTCTAGGTGCTGAAAATGGCTGACGTTGTAGAAATCAACGACATCGAGCAGCTCGAACAGTATCGGCTCGCATGGAATGCCTTGCTGCCACGCACGCCCAAAGCTTCTTTCTTCCACAGCTTCGATTGGCTAAAGCTCTATTGGAAACACTTTGGCGAATCGCAAACCCTTCGCGTCTTGGTGGTTCGCTCGCAAGACACCGTCATCGGCATCGTCCCCTTCTGCATCAAGCGCGAAAGCTATTCAGTCGGTACCGTCCGTGTGCTGACTTACCCCTTGAGCGATTGGGGGATGTGGTACGGCCCGATCGGCCCCAACCAAGCAGCCACGTTGCACATGGCCATGAAACATCTCAGCAAGACACCCCGCGACTGGGACATGGTCGACCTGCGCTGGACAGCAGTCCCCAAAGAAAAACACTGCACCTCGGCAAAAGCTCTCGAAGCCGTCGACTGGCAACCACAACTGTCCGCTTACCAACACGGTGCCCTCATTCGCATCGCTGGCAGCGATTACGAACAATACCTCGCCTCAAGAAGTAAAAAATGGCGCCACGAATCTCGCCGTCAAGTACGAGTTTTAGCCCGCCATGGCGAAGTCACTTTCGAGCGGCATCGGCCTGACGCAGCCAGCCAAGGCGATGGCAATCCGCGTTGGGATCTCTACGAAGACTGCCTTCGCATCTCGCAAAAAAGCTGGCAAGGCAAGTCGACGACCGGCAACACGCTCTGTCACGAACATGTCCGCGATTTCCTACAAGACAGCCATGCCATGGCTGCTAAGCACGGAATGCTGGACCTCGCCATACTAAAACTTGATGGCGTCCCTATCGCGTTTCAGTACAACTACCACTACCAGGGCGAAATTTTTGGCCTACGCATGGGTTACGACCGCGACTATACCAAACAAGGTGCCGGCAAAGTGCTATTGACGTGGATGATCGAAGACAGCTTCCAACGCAACGACGTCAGCATCAACCTAGGCGGAGGCGACTACCAATACAAACATCGCTATCAAACCCATGTCGAAACAAGTTACCGAGTCATGTGTTTCCCACACTTAGCATGGCGGCCCCAGGGCGTGCGACTAACAAGATGGTTCAAACAACAACTCGCCAAGCCCAAGCAACCAGAAAAAGCAACCCCAGCATAGCACCACAGCGTCTTAGTAGTCCTTCTATCCTAAAATTGACGGGTGCCACTGTCTGGCTTGCCCAGCAGTGGCACCCAACCGGCCACGCCACAATGACCGAATGACCAATCCAGAGGCGCAACGACACCAGCCCCATTGGTCATTCGGGCCTTGGATATTGGGTAAGAAGAAACCACTCATCCCTAGGGCATCGACGTCTGAGAAACGCTACGCTTTCACGAAACGCACCTCAGACGCCTGCCTCTTAGGGTGCCGTCCCCCCCTCCATGTTACCGACGATCAGATAACTGATCGCCCATGACAAGCGGCATGATTTCTTACAGCACCAACCAGATCGGTTATGCCAGAGTTTTTGAGCTATGCGCGAGGAAAATGACAGGCCGACCAACGGGAGTGCCGGGTTTTGCGTGTAAATGCTTGGACAAAGTAAAGTTCCTAATGCACACATCAATAAATGCGGTCGAGAATGTTGATCGAAGGTTAAGGTTGCGGCTTGCTAATCTGCTTCGCCGACTGCTCTTTCAGGGCAGCAGCCTCTCGGGCCAACTTAAACTCGGGCCCAGGGGCGTAGTATTGGACGTCGTCACTCAGGTAGTACGGGCTGGGCAAAGTCTGGCCCGCTATATCCATTTGGCAACCTGTGGCCGCTAGCGATACCAATACCACCAAACCACATAGCATCGTGCTAAGGCGGCGTTGCGAATGCGATGACGAATTCTTCACGGTCGTTGCTCCTGATCGACGGCCCCTAGCCGAAGCATCAATGGTCTGTTTTGTCAAAGCTCTCTCACCGAGAGAAGGCCTTCTCCTGCAAGGTCACCAACCTCGATAGTTGGCAACACAACCGTTATCGTCGTCTCAACCCGCAAACTTTCACTGAACGTATTATTTTCTCTTGCCTGCTTCCAAAACTGCTAGCTTTCTCGTATCGGCCCAATCTTGTTTGCTACTACTTTTCCCCGGATAGATAGCCTAAAATCGCTTTTCGAGAGCATAAGCTGCTAGAATGGAGTGACGAGGGAAGAGCCACATCACTTGCACGAATAATGGGCAATGCTGTCGACTCAGCATTATTGGAGCAGAGACGTGCCAGCACTCACTTACCACCTGCGACGACTTGCCACGCTAGCATTCGTAGCAGTAGTTGCCGTATCCCACACCTCAAAACACGCCCACGGACAACGCGGCCTTGGCTCCACTCCTTCCTTCACTTACTTCCGAGGCATCCAAGAACTCTACGAAGGCGACTACCGCGAAGCTGAGCGGACCTTTCGACGCGAGGCGACAAGAGGGGGCGTCAGAATCGGAGTCACGCGCTGGGTCGACTCGATCGCCTACCATGCCATGTGGGGCGAAGTGCTCTACCATCAAGGCCTACCAGAACGAGCACTCGAAGAGTTCAATCATGCATGTGCGCTGTTCTTAGAAAATCCCAAATGGCTGCTGAGGGTAAACTTCAAGCAATCGCCTCGACCCGACACCAGTCGTGCCCGCCGTCCAATTCCCTGGGGCAAAAGTAGCCGGCAGTTTACCCTCGGAAGCCTGCCGACGCAGATGCTCATTAACCAAGGCGATCTACAGAGCGGCAATCGGGCGGCCCAAAGCGGTGGAGTCGTCCAAGCCGCACAATTGTGGAAAATCAACGTGGTCGAGATCGTTCGCGCCACGGCTCTAGCCATCCGACGCCGAAACGAACTCCTCGGCCCGCTCGCCAAACACGATGCCATTTCGCTTGCTATCACGGCCAAACTCTCAGGCAGTGCTCCCCCAAACCACTGGTCCAATGCCTGGGTCGACTTGCAGCTTGGCATTGCCTACGCCGGGCAAGGCAAGATCGACCTGGCACGAAAACGCCTAGCTCGCGCTGAACGACTCGCCGGAAAATTCGACCACCCGCTGACCTGCGTCGCCTTGCTCGAAATGGGACGACTCGAACTAGAAAGCGGAAATTTCGACGCCGCTTCGCGCCACTTGGCCGAGGCTAGTTTTTCGGCCTTCTATTACGAAGATGCTGGCATCGTTGACGAGGCCTTTCGGCTTCGAGCGATCCTACGGCAAATTGATCCGAAAAATAATATCGACCCGATGTTAGAACCCGCCGCCGCCTGGGCAAGACGAGAACGCTATCAACACATTTTCTCTCGTCTTAGCTTTGCCATGACCGAAGAGCTGATGAATATCGGCAATTGGTCAGAAGCGGCTACGATGCTCAATACCGGGCAATCTCGCATGAGGGGTGCCCGCACCGGATTGCTTGGCAATTGGTCGCAATATCTAGAAGCTCGCTTGCTCTACCAACAAGGGCACGAATCGGCAGCGAACGTACTTGCCCAAGCCGTTAATCGGCAGATGTCTCTTGCACCTCGCAATTTGCAAATTGCCATCGCGAATCAACGCTACGTGCAACAACTACTCCGACCGCGGTCGGCCGTGAATGTGTACCAAACATTGCTCAGCGACCCCACGCCCACAGATTGGGTCATCCGACCGCTGCAAACCCTGGCCTACATGAAGACGCCTCACGACCAAGCCTTCAATCACTGGCTAGACGCACAATTCGCCAACAAATCAGCCGGCGCAGCCCTAGAAATTACCGACCTGGCCAAACGTCGTCGTTACCACGGCCAACTGGCTTTCGGTGGCAAGTTGGCCGCCCTACGCAACACGCTCGAAGCCCCGGAGATCGTTCTCAACCCCCGAAGGCAAAACCAACGCAGCGACCTGATGCTGCGTTACCCCGGGTACGCAGAGAGGCTCAAAGCTGGCCAGCAACTGCGAGCGAAAATTCAAGCCGATTGGCACGAAGGACTCGACGACCACGCTCAACGCGAACTGACAAAGGTGTGGCGCAACTGGTCGACTAGCATTGCCAACCGCGAAGCACTTCTTCAGCGAATTAGCTTAGAGCGTATCAGTACCGACCTACAGTTCCCACCGTTCCTCGCCACCACAACTCTCCAATCAAAACTCAAACCAGGACAAGCAGTCGCCGTTTTTCACAACACGGCCAACGGACTGCTCGGTTTCTTAGTCACTTCCAATGCCTCAACCCATTGGAACTGTGGCCCCATGGGACGCCTGGCAGGCCCCCTCAACAATTTCTTACGAGAGCTTGGCAACTACGACGCCAACCACAGCCTCACCAGCGAACAGTTGACTTCGACCAAGTGGCTTGAAACCGGCAACAAACTGTTCAACGCGCTCTTCAAAGGATCTTCCATCGATCCCGAAGCAATTACCGAACTGGTCGTCGTACCCGATGGAATTGTCTGGTACGTGCCATTTGCCGCGCTACCGGCGAAACTAGAGGACCGCAATGCCCCTCTAATCTCGCTCACAAAACTGCGCGTCGTCCCCACCATGAGCTTGGCCTACGGCCAAACGATCCCCTGGCGACGCATCCAACGCTCAGCACTCGTCGGCCACGCAATCGTCCCCGGCGATACCGACGAGGAACAAGCTGAAGCAATCGAAACACTGCGAGAGGCATTATCCAATACCATCGAATTGCCCTCGCCTTCGCCAATACCAACCCCACTCATCGGATCATTTCTAGACACGCTGGTCGTTCTCAACGAAATCAATATCGACCCCAACCAACCACTGGCCTGGTCTCCCATGTCGCAAGGCCGATCAAACAGGCAAAACGGCTTGAACCAGTGGCTGATGCTGCCCCAATTCGGCCCCCAACGGATCATACTCCCAGGAATTCACACGATTGCCGAACGCGGAGGAAAAACCTCCAAGCGAAAATCCATCCTAGCCCGACCCGGCGAAGAACTGTTTCTTGCCAGTTGCGGGCTGCTGTCGACCGGGGCACAAACCATCTTGCTAAGCCGCTGGCGCGTCGGTGGCCAATCGACTCTCGACATCATGCGCGAATTCATCCAAGAGCTTCCCCATACCTCCGCAGCCGACGCATGGCAACGAAGCGTCCAACTCGCCCAAGAGCTGCCCATCGACCCCGCAATGGAACCTCGCGTCAAAACCCGCAAAGACGACCCTCCATTAACCGCCGACCATCCCTTCTTTTGGGGCGGCTATCTTCTTATCGATACCGGGCTCCTTATCGATTCCGAGCCACCTGCTTCCCAAGGCAAAACCGACAAAGGGCAAGAAAAAGAGTAACCGTTCTACGCTCCCAAGAGTCACTTCAGCCAAAGCGGATTCGTTAACGGTGTCGGCCACGACATCCTCTCACAACGGATGCTTGCCAACTTTGCTATCGTCCTGCATCGTGACGCGCCCTACTAGAAAATCAACCGTTAAACGGATACCATTAGGGGCATCACTGTCGTGTGTTCCGGCACTCCGACTCAGAGGGTCGGGCTATATAGTCCCACCGTCTCGGTGGAGTGGAACACTCAAGTGATAAATGCTCGACTAGGACTCGACTATTGAGGTATGCGCCAGGAAAGCAACAGGCCGACCAACGGGAGTGCCGGATTTAGCGAGTGAATGCTTGGAACAAGTAAAGTTTCTAGCGCATACATCAATAAAAGCAACGCCCAACGGGCTTGCCTTGACACTCAACCCCATGAGGTATCCTCATGTCTAATTCAATCAGCCTCACCAGTTACGGAATCAACGTCTCCAACGTTCTCCGCAATGCCCCGACAGCAAGGCTTTACGAAGACGGTATCCTAAACGACGGGAGCACCATTGTTGCCAGCGGCGCCATCGCAACCGATTCAGCCGCCAAAAAAGGCCGTAGCCCGAAAGACAAGCGAATTGTCGAAGAAGCTTCCAGCAAAAACGATGTCTGGTGGGGCGACATTAACATCCCGTTCCCCGAAGATTCGTTTGCCAAAAATCGCAAGATTGCCATCGACTACCTCAACACTTGTAAACAGCTTTACGTCGTCGATGGCTTTGCCGGCTGGGATTCCGACTCGCAAATCAAAGTCCGTATCATTTGCTCGCGGCCTTACCACGCCCTGTTCATGCACAACATGCTCATTCGCCCCACAGCCGAAGAATTGGCCAACTTCGGCGAGCCCGACTATGTCGTCTTCAACGCCGGCCCCTGCGATGCCGACACTAGCGTCGAAGGAGTCGAAACCAAAACCAGCGTTGCGCTAAACTTTGCCACTGCCGAATTCGTCATCCTCGGCACTCAATACGCCGGCGAAATGAAGAAGGGCATCTTCACCATCATGCACTACCTGATGCCCAAGGCGGGCACCTGTTCCATGCACTGCTCGGCCAACGAAGGCCCCGAGGGCGATGTCTCGCTCTTCTTCGGACTTTCAGGCACGGGTAAAACAACCCTCTCAGCCGATTCCGATCGAGCACTGATCGGCGACGACGAACATTGCTGGAACGATCGCGGCATCTTCAACATCGAGGGCGGATGCTATGCCAAGTGTATCAACCTTGCCGAAGAGAGTGAGCCGGAAATTTACCATGCGATTCGATTCGGAACGGTCCTCGAAAACGTAGTGGTCGACGAAGACTCGCGCGTGGTCGACTTCGCCGATGTCTCAAAAACCGAAAACACTCGGGCAAGCTATCCCATCGAGTTCATCGATCACGCCAAGATTCCCTGCCTAGCTGGTCACCCAAACAACATTATCTTCCTCACTTGCGACGCCTTCGGAGTGCTGCCACCGGTCAGCAAGCTTACGCCCGAGCAGAAGATGTACCACTTCATCAGCGGCTACACCGCCAAGGTGGCGGGCACCGAAGTCGGCATCACCGAGCCAGAAGCAACGTTCAGTGCTTGCTTCGGCAGCCCCTTCCTCGTTTGGCACCCAGCCAAGTACGCCGAGATACTTGCCGAAAAAATGCGCGACCACAAAGCAGGCGCTTGGCTGATAAACACCGGCTGGAGCGGCGGCGCATACGGCACCGGCAGTCGCATGAGCCTTAAGTACACTCGGGCAATTATCGACGCCATCCACGATGGTTCACTTGCAAAAGCCACGACCGAGACCGACCCGATCTTCGGTTTCGAGGTGCCCACCGTTTGTGCCGAGGTACCCAGCGAAATCTTAGTCCCCAGAAACACGTGGGCCGACAAAGAGGCTTTCGACGCCACCGCATCCAAGCTGGCCGGGCTCTTCGTCGAGAACTTCAAAAAGTTCGAAAACAACGCCTCCGACGCCACCAAAGCAGCAGGCCCCAAAGTAGGTGCCCAAGCCGGAGTATGACACCCCATTCGTCATTTGTCATTCGTCATTCGCAACCGACTCCGCCACCACAACGCCACCAACAACGGCATGGCAACCGACGCACACAGCGCAGCCGGCAACCACCCGTACTGCTGCGATTGTTGTCCAAGCGCCGAGTACGTTGCAGCAATCAACAAATTGCTCACAACCACCGTCGGCAAGAACGTACGCCAAGTCATCTGCAAGGCGCCCACCAACAACGCCGACGCCTCAGCCAACACCGGCAACGGTCGGGTAAGAATCACCATCCAAGGGCCATGCTCACGGCAGGCCGATTCTAGTTCGGCATACTGCTCAGGCGAAGAAAAACGCTCGGCAACCGGCCGCCCCCACCGTCGCGCTAGCCCAAATGCCACGATCGCACCGACCGTCATACCAACCGTCGAGGCAAGGGTTCCCATCACAAAACCCAACTGACTACCTGCCAACGTGCTGACAGGCCCCGAGGGCACCGACAGAAAAACATCGCTCGCCAAAATCGCCACCACCGCCAGGGCCAACACGCCCGGCGCAGGCGGGGTTTCTTGCCAACGATCGATCACTTCGCGAAAACTCTCTCCCCAAAACGCGATCGCCACCAACGGCAAAACCAGCACGACCGCTACCAGCAGCAACGGCTTGACCATGGGGTTATTCATCACTCGAACCTACTCGCTCAATCGTTTACTACTTGCTGTCACGTCCAGCAAAAAATGCGTGGCTGCCAATTCCAGAAAACTACCGAAAAAACGGCAAATCCTGACCGCATGGGCGTTCACCTTGCACTAAGTTTACATAGACCCTCGACAGAAAAACCGTTTGTGGCACTGCCACTAGGAACCACATCCATGAGCCGACCTTCCGCAAAAAACGAACGCACCACAGCTATCGTCAGCACCTTAGTCGCCATTGCCATTTTAGCAGCCGGGGTCACGGCTCAGCAATCGCACCAAGCCCCGCAAGATGAACTCACTCGGCTCGAATCCGATCTACGTTTCCAGCTCGAACGGGCCTTCAAACACGATGGCAGACAGCGTACCAAGCGGATGGCTCAAGTCGACCAGGTCATTCAAGCGTGGCAAGATTCGCCAAAATCGAATCAAGACCATACTTTATTCGCGACTTGGCTAGCCGAAGCAACCACCCACTCCATGCCCGGCTCCTCTCAAGCATTCCCGCCAGCCCCCCAATTCGGCCAAGTCGATCCAGTCGACCACCAACCGACAGAAATACAACCGCCAACAGAAACCGTTGCTGAAACCGCGAACCCAACCAGCGTGGCCCCTCTCCCCGTTGAAACAGCACCGGTCTCAACCGACGTGAAGATCATTGCTGAGGAAACCAAGCAAACCGAAACAGCCGCCCCAATCGCCTTTGAGGTAAAAACCGCACCTTCGTCGCCATTCATGTCGGTCTTATCAACAACAAACAACGACAACTCCGATTTCGCAACCGCCGCACCGACACACGAAGCACTACCACAAGTAGAGCCTAAATCCTCTACCAAAACCAACGATCTACCAATCCGAATCAACTTGGTAGAGCTCAACGCCCGCATCAATGGCTACCACACCAGCCTCGACGCTGTAGAAACGAAGCTACTAACGCTCGACACCCCCAACATCGATGCCATCGCACAACAAGTCCAGCAACTCAACGAGATGACCCGCGACTTTCATTTCATCCACCTGTACTACGAATCGCTAACCGACAAAGAACGCCGGGCCATCTCACCGCCAAGATCGATGAAAGCAACGCTCGCAGAAATCCACCGACACCTGAACCGCTACGAAAAGGCCCAAAACGACGACTTCCTAAGCATCTTCGATTCGGCCAAAAACGAGCAACTAGACGCCCTCCGCAACCAACTAGCCACCATCGCCAAACGCGTCGCCCGCTAGAGCAGTTCTTAAAAAAGCATAGCCACAGAGTACACCGAGGTCTCAGAGAAAATACCGAAACGAATAACCTTTTCTCTTGTCCTCTGTAAAACAAACCCGTAAAAACCTGTTTTCTTGACACAATTTTTTGAAAGAAGAAACCGCTAATCAACGCTGATAATCGCTAATCCCATGTCTGTTTTTCGCATTTCGTTCACCTATTAGCGTGTATTAGCGCTGATTAGCGGTTCCCTTTTTTGTTTGCGGCCAAAGGCCGCGCTGCGAACTCTGTGGCTATGCTTTTATAAAAATGCTCGAGAGCGGCTTTCTACGTAATTTCCCGTAAAAAGCCAGCCGCGATCTTACAGATCGCCGGAGCACATCAACAATTTTCTTGTTGAAATTGTGCCACCACTTCTGAGACAATAGCGATTAGCTTTCAGCCGTCAGCAATCAGCTTTTTCGTCATTCAGATTTCGTCATTTACCGCGCCCAAATGGACAATATTTTCCCCTTCCGCACTACAAATCCCGCATTCCGAACTCAATATTGTCCACCTCCATGGGCTTCCCCCGCAATTCGTGCCAAAACTAACACGCAATACACTACGATAGCAGCACCAGCCAACACAATTTTGTCCACTTCCGTCCACAAACCCGCCAATAGTCCGGTCATAAATCACACATTCCACATCCCAAGCGATTCCTTGAAATACCTCCTTCAACTCCTCTGCCTCGTCGCAACAGCCACGGCCACCACCGCGGTTTGCCATGGCGCCGACCCGCCCAAGCCAACCACTTTCCAGCGAGTCTTCGGATTCGCTGGCACGTTCGACGCTGCAATGGTTGAAAAAGTAAAAGCCCTACCCGCCGGCCAGCGGCTTGCCGTTGATCGCAACGGTGATGGCAAGAACGACGAGCTTTGGTTCATCGACAACGACCCACGCCATACTGCCGCCCGCCGCCCCATTCTCGTCCGCGTTATCGACGAAGATGGCGACCTAGACACCACCGGCCCCGATCTCGATAGCGACCTCTATCTGGCCGATTGGCAAGCCGACGGAATCGTCGACGCCGTGGTCGATTATCACGACGAAGACGCAGATGGCGACGTCGACACGATGGGCATCTACTACGGAGAATACCAGCAGCCTTGGATCGATAAAAACGTCGTCAAAGTCTGGTGGAGCCGCGACGTGGGCGACGACAACCGACTCTGGTACGACGTCGACTACAGCTACGAACAAAACGCCTGCCAATACCGTTCCCACTTCAGCGGCGATGAGGTCTTCTATCAGCTCTCGCTCGAAAACGACGCCCCTCAATGGCTCAATGTGTTTGAAGATCCTTTCGCATTCTACGACCCCGACAACGATGGCTGTAGCGAAATCGCCCTTCGCATCTGTGCTGTGGGACACGAAATCAGTTCTCTCCGCTACAGCATGGATGTCGACAACGACGCCCACGGCCGCAACACCCATGACTACGAATTCTCGATCACCGCGCTCCCCGAAAAAAACACCCTGCATACCAACATCGAGAATACTCAACCGTTCAAAGTGCGAGATATCTCCGTTCATCCCGTCCTAAGTTGGCAAGATGCACGTACTTTTGCCCGCCAAGCCATCTGGGCCAAAGCTTGCCTCACCTGGGACGAAATAAACGCCAACACCGAAGCACAAGTCGACCGCGATCCCCACGAGCGCTGGGAAGGTGTCATCAACCACAAATCCGAAAACTTCCCGCAAGTCGGCGGCCCACCCAGCAGTCCGCTGAACAAGCGTAACGAAATCTCGCTAAAACCAAGCCGCCCCCTGCGACTCTACTACGACTCGACCGACCATCGGCTCCACCTATTGGGCGCCAATAGCGGCTGGCTCGATGTCGACGCCAACCTCGACGGAACCATCGACGCTCGCTACGTCTATCTCGACACGAACAACGATGGCATCTTCGATCGGCGCCAACTAGACCTGGATGCCGATGGCACGATCGATTTCGATTGGCCGATGCAGGTCAAAGATACACAAAAGTTTGAACTCCAGCTGGCTCCACTCACCGAGTTCTACCAAACGTCGTTAAAACAAACTTTGACCGACAGCCAAACTTTCATCGATGCCGCCAAGTCGGTCTTGATCGACGAGCATAAGCACCAAGATCCAGCAGCCGATTTTTTCACCGGCGAGCTTATCCATTGGATGCCCGAAACCCGGCTCGGCGAGCGAATCCGCAAGACTCCCGGCGGCGCCCGTTTCTATCTCGACCTCGTTCGCGACCGATTGTTCCTGGCATTGCATAAGCAATTCGCCGGAACCGACAAATGGCAAAAAGTCGAAGGAGCCTATCAGGCAGGCGATTATCGCGCAGCAGCAACCAACCTTCGAGGGCTTGGCATCTCGCAATCCACCAGGTCGCCAGCAGCTTTCAAATCGTATACCCGACGCATCCCACTCCACCTCGACAACCGCAACCAGCCTCAGCGCGACGATTGGCCCGTCGTACTCAACGTGTCCGAAATCCAAAAAATCGCTCCCGATTTCACCTCAGACCGCTGCGCGATCGTTGCTCCCGAGCGCTGGCTCGAATGGCGACAGGTTGCTCATCAAGTCGATCAACTCGACGAATCCGTCGGCCAAGAAATCAGCTTCCTTGTCGACCTATTCGCCGGCGCCACCGCCACCTCCTATCTGTATTATCTACCAACAGCAGACCACGTCGTCGACTTCCCCATCAAAACCGGCACCGCCGAAGATTGGACCCCATCCAATATCGGATGGGAATCCAACCGAGGGGCGTACCGTGCCTATGGCGGACAAATCGATTTCTTCGGTAAAAAAGGCGAACCGCTCATCTACAAAAACATCAAGCAAGATAGCTACCGCAATGAAACCGACTTAGGGGTCGACGCACTGCATGTCGGAAAGACTTCGGGACTCGGCGGGCTCACCATTTATCAAGCCGATCGAGCGTGGCCCGTGCAAAACCCGGCTGGCGAGGGCAGCATCCAATTCACCAAGCGAGTTCTTTCGCAAGGCCCTGTCCGCAGCGCCGTCGAAATTGTCGCCAACAACATCGTGCCCGACAATCCCGAATTATCTGTCCGTACGATCTATTTGATCTACGCCGAGCATCAAGAAACAGAAATCCGCACCACGATTTCGGGCAACAACGGCCCCGAAATCGTACTCGCACCGGGCATCGTCAAGCTGACTCGAGAGAAAATCTTTGCCGACCCGGCAACAGGGGTTTTCGGCAGTTGGGGTTGGCAAGAAAACACCATCGGCGAAATTGGCCTCGGCTTGATGGTCGCGCCTCAAGTGGTAATCGACCTCCGCGACGAACCGGCTGAGCGCCGCATCCGTTGCCGAACCTCGGGCAGAGGCAAGCTACGCCACTGGCTCACTGGCAACTGGCGCCGCGGTCGCCGACACCCAACCGCCCCAACCGTCGACAACTGGCAGCAAGAACTCAAACAACTTGCCCCGCTATTGTTAAACGAGGTGCCAACCAAAATCGGCACTCCCGAAACTCTGCCATAGGCAAAGTGCCTGAACACTTAAGCATTCCATCCCCGCCAGGGCTTTCAGAATGCGTCAACCATACGCAAAATCTCGTTTTTGCACTATTTGCTAGCATAGTGGTTATCTACCATTTCAGGGCTGCCATGGCGGATTGTGTGTGTTGCATGGTTTCCTCGCGGTTGGCTTCTAAGTTCTCAATGGAATTTTTTCTGAGACCTGGGGCCTACCCATCATTCAAGCATTGCAAGCGTAATCTATGCTTCGGACGTATCGAAATAGTAAATCCATCTATCGAGACGAATCTCGTTGTGGCCTAATTGAAAGAGCGTTCGTATGACACGTATTCTTGTAGTTGAAGACTCGATGCTATCCCGTCGCATGGTTGTAGATGCCTTGAAGGAAGCTGGCTACGAGACTAGCGAAGCAAAGAATGGTGAAATGGGACTGGAAATGTTTCGCGAAAACCGTCCCGATTGTGTGGTTTCCGATTTACTCATGCCAATCATGGATGGCCAGACCTTGTTGGGCCACATTCGGGAACTCGACACCGAGGTACCCGTCATCATCGCGTCGGCTGACATTCAACAAAGCTCTCGCGACATCTGCGAAAGCCTTGGAATCAATGGTTTCCTCAATAAGCCGGTAAAGTCTGCGGACCTCCTGGAGCGTATCAAAGCAGCCTTAACGCACAGTACGGAGGTAGAACTCCATGAAGCTAAATGAAATTCAACTTGATGCACTCACCGAAATCATCAACATCGGTACGGGGCAAGCGGCCAACTCTCTCAGCGAGCTTACCGGCTCGCGGATAGAGCTTTCGGTACCATGCCTTCACGTTTGTGGAAATTCAGACCTTGGCGATCTGGCTGAAAAATTTGGCTTGGATTTTAGTACGTTGATCCAACAAAGTTTTGAGGGAGATGTGTCTGGCCAGGCATTGTTGGCTTTCGCGAAGGACAGCGCCTTTGATTTAGCACGTACTGTTGGCGGCATCGAAACCGACGACGACGAACTAGACGAGGAGTTGCATGGAATTCTGGAAGAAATCGGAAACATTGTTCTGAATTCCGTTATGGGATCAGTGGCCAACCTTCTTGAATGCAACTTAGCCTACACCTTGCCGAAAATAAGATCCGAGAAGTCCTTCGGGAAAATCATCGGAAACTGCGCCAATAATACCTCGCAATCGGAAACTATGATTTTGTTTGCTGATACCGCCGTCAATATTGCTAGTCGCGACATTAGGGGTTCTTTGCTCCTGCTGTTTGAAACTGGTGACATCAGGGTACTGTTGTCGGCCTTGCTGCCTGATTCAGTGGTCTAATGCAAATCGCATACTCACCCGGCCACGAGCGGGCAACTTCTCAGCCGTTTCCTGAGAAATGCACGAGTACACATTCTGAAAAGTTGCTCTAGGGACAAAAAGTGCAATGAATAAGGTTTTGGATACCAAAAGTCTAACGGAACAGCAGATCGACCTCTTGCCACTAGGCATTTGTGTTATCGATAGCGATTTCAATATTGTTTGCTGGAACAAAGCACTCGCTCAATGGACCGAAATAATTTCGGAGGAAGCCATTGGCTTGAATCTGTTGGCACTCTACCCACATCTGGAATCCCCACGTTTCTTGTCCCGCATCAACAATGCCTTCAAGTCTTGCCAACCGGTCATATTTTCGCCTTCCTCTACTCGTCCTTTCATTCCGATATCGTTGGATGATGAATCGGGAGAAAGTATGCTCCAAAAGGCCACCCTCGTGATCCTCGGCGAGCAAAAGAAATATGCTCAGATCAGTTTGTTGGATGTCACCGAGCAATACCGTCAGATTCAAGCGTTGCGTGCTGAAAAGGAAAAGCATCGAGCAAGCCAAAGTCGGACGCTTGCCATACTCAAAACTGCTGCGGATGCAATCGTCACCATTACCTCGGAAGGGGCCATCGAATCGTTTAACTCAGCTGCGGAGCAACTCTTTGGATATTCTGCCTCAGAAGTGCTAGGAAAAAACGTCAAGTTGCTCATGCCTTCGCCATTCGCAGAAGAGCACGACGGATATTTGGCGCACTACGGACAGTCTGGTGAAAAGAACATTATCGGCCAGGGCAGAGAAGTTATTGGAAAGCGAAAGGACGGGGCAACCATTCCAGTCCATCTTTCAGTAAGCGAGGTCCATTCTCAAACGAACGGTTCGGCCAGTTCTTCCCGCTTATTCACCGGTATTCTTCGCGACCTGACGCAAGAGAAAAAGGCTCAGCAGGCAGTTCAGCAGAGTGAAAAGCGGTTGGCGTATGCACTTGAAGCAACCAACGAAGGACTTTGGGATTGGGACATCACGACCGGGCAGGTTTTTTTCAGTCCGATCTGGATAACGTCACTTGGATACGAAATAGAAAGCGTAACCCCCCACATATCCTTCCGGGAGGCGATTGTCCATCCCGACGACCAGTCGAAAGTCCAAGGGTTAATCCAGGAGCATTTCGAGGGGCGTACAACACACTACGAATGTGAATATCGCCTACGCACAAAATCTGGCGAATACCGTTGGTATCTTGCCCGTGGCAAAGTAGTCGTCCGCGACGACCAGGGCAAGCCACTGCGGATGGTTGGCACGGACGTTGACATTACGGACAAAAAACTCGGAGAGAATAAGTTAAAACAGGCCATCGAACATGCCGAAGTCGCCAACCAGGCCAAGAGTGAGTTTCTGGCCAACATGAGCCACGAAATTCGCACCCCCATGACGGCCATCCTTGGCTATACCGAACTGCTGTTCGAGGGCGGGGATCTCTCAAATGCACCGCCTCACCGGCTCAAAGCAATCAATGCGATTCGCAATAATGCCAACCACCTGCTGACGATCATCAACGACATTCTCGATATGTCGAAGATTGAGGCAGGGAAAATGAGCGTCGAACGGGTCGAGACACACCCGGCCCAGATTATCGAGGAAGTCGTCTCGTTATTGAAATCGCAAGCTGACGGTAAAGGCATCACGATTCAAGTTGAGTACGACACGCCCATTCCCGAGCAGATTTTGTCAGATCCGACGCGGCTGAGGCAAATCCTTATGAACCTAGTCGGCAACGCGATTAAGTTTACTGAAATCGGATCGATTACCATCCGCTCTTCGCTTACAACGGATGAGAACCGCCTACGATTTGCCGTGGTTGATACGGGCATTGGGATGACTCCTCAGCAGCGAGACTCGATTGCCCGCTTCGAGGCCTTCAACCAAGCCGACGGCTCGACAACACGTAAGTTCGGCGGCTCGGGGCTCGGATTGCGTATTTCCAATACTCTGGCACAGATGCTTGGCAGCGGGATTGAAGTTGAATCTCAGGAAGGTGTTGGCAGTACGTTTATCGTCAATATCGACGTGGGCGACTTGGCTGGCGTGAAGATGCTCACCCCCGCAGAGATTGAGTCGCGCGCTAAGCAGGCTGCTGCGAAGCTGAACCAGCCCAAAGCGGATGTCAACAACAAACCCCTCGAAGGGCGACGAATCCTACTGGCCGAAGACGGCCCTGATAACCAGCGACTTATATCCTTTCTCTTGAAAAAGGCAGGTGCTGAAGTCGAAGTGGCCGAGAACGGCCGAATTGCGGTAGAAAAAATTAACAGCGCCGACACTCCATACCATGTAATTTTGATGGACATGCAAATGCCCGAACTGGATGGTTACGACGCGACTCGCCAACTACGGCGGGAAAACTATACTGGCCCAATCATCGCGCTAACCGCCCATGCCATGGCCGAAGATCGACAAAAGTGTCTCGACGCCGGCTGCGACGACTATGCAACGAAGCCTCTCGATCGGCCAAAACTGATTGCCGTTGTCGAAAAGTACTGTTCCATGGATCGTAGCGAAATCGAATGTTGCGCAAGTTAGTACGACAACGCAAGGCCATAGCCCGGCCATCCTGGCCGGGGAAAACCGGAACACTCAACAGTGAGATGCTCTAGAATTTGATAAGCCACGTTGGCATAGCACTACCTACGAAAAAGTTTGGTCACAGGTGTAGCGATCAACTTCCTTCGTCTTGCTCCCCGCGAATCTGCTTCAGCGCTTCCTCTATTACAGCGAGGACTTTCGGTTTCTCATTCTTGTTCTCAAGCAGTTTCTCTAGGGCAGGGATGGCGATTTCTGCTTTAGCGCCCATTCCTCCCAAATTCTTTGCAGCCAGACCCCTCACTCGATAATCGTCTGACTTTAGCAGTTCGATCTGCGGTTCGGGAAATAGCCAAGGCGTTTTTTCAGGCGAGGGCTCAACGGTTGGTTTGGTACTGCCGCCGCAGCCGGCTGTTATGAGGAGCATCAACAACCCCAAGAACACTTTTGACATGGTCATCGCGTATAGATTCCTTCTTTGTGCTCGCTAGGTGTGCAGTGTTGCTGGCCTTCTCAATATTACGGTAGAGAAATAACCTCTTCGCCGCTAATTGTTGACAAACCGCGGTAGGTAAACATATCGATCGTATCGATCAAGAAATGAACCGACCCGTCAGCGTAGGTGAAATTGCAACCGCCCGGGTGGTCGCTTCGGAAATTGGGCACAGAGTCGTCACTAAGGCCCGAAGCACTGTCAGGACAACCAACGCCGGGCCCGGCGTTGGAGTGAAAAGTGCTCGTGTCGACGAACATGTCGGTCACGGGGTATTTGTTCATCGGATCGACCGTGCAGCCGTAAGGCCCGGTAAGAACTAGCCCCGCTGACAGGAATGCTATGGAACTGGGTTGTGCAATAATCCACCCCATCCAAGCCGTGGGATACTCACCACCAAAAATATGGGTTGCTTGAAGATCATCCACTGTACAACCTGCACCGTGGCAAACATGCCAACGATCAGACCCACTAGCTTCGCCAATAGCAAAAGTGTTACTAGTGCCATCGGTAATTCGGTGGACCCCAACTCCCCATTCAAAGTCGAAGACGCCCCGTCGCGCAGAATCCATATCCCCCGGTCCCTGTCCACCTCCCGGCCCGAAGGGAGAAAGGATGCATATCGCATCAGAGGAGCCTTTCGACAAGACGTAATCGGTGGTGCCGTAAACAGAGTTATCAATGATTGTTCCCAGGTATTCGAGCGTGTAAGGATTGTCTTCCGACGTCGAGGGGCAATTGAAGGTCGCAACCGGTGTGGCCGTTATGTCTGCTGGCTGATTATGCCATTCTACTTCAGGGAGGTAGAGATCTTTCAGATTTTGCTGTTCCAAGTACGGCAATAACCTCGGAAGCGCTCCGGAAAAAACATTGCCATAGGTTTTGGCGATGGTCCCTTTGGGAAACGTATCGCGCGCGCTATGAAAGTTCTGCATGGCGAGGCCAAGCTGCCGCATGTTGTTCGTGCATTGGCTCTTCCGAGCCGCTTCGCGAGCTGCTTGGATTGCAGGCAGCAACAAGGCAACCAAGACGCCAATGATCGCAATCACCACCAGCAATTCGACAAGAGTGAAAGCAGTTGGCGAGAAAGGTCTCCTTGTGTGGACACCTTGCGGTAATTTGCGTCCGAGTGGTCGAAAAATAAACATGCGCGGACTCCTGGGTACAGAAAGCCAGATACTTATGAGATAAGGGCCGTACGACGTGTGGATCATATCTCAAATGGATGTCTTTTGTCAAATAAATTATCGTTTATTTACCCATAAGAGGCGAAAATTGTTTGATTTTCAAGACTTTCCTGTTACAACGGCTAGAGGGGTCGTACAGACAGTCGTGGTGCGGTGCGTATCTGTATTCCTCTTTTTTCGCGGTTTTTATGCGTAGTACATGCTCTCTTCACGAGCTATTTCTGACCTCTTTTTCTTTTTTTCGATGGGAGCCGAACTCAATGAAACACTTAGCACTTGTGGGATTGTTAGCAGTGTCGTTCTTGGTTGCTGGTACAGCCCAGGCCCAGATTGATGTTGTTTGGGATGGCGGAAACGGTGCCTGGGATGATGCCAACTGGAATGGAGGACAAACAGCAGTATCTCTTCTAAACTACGGTCGAGGAATAAGAATCGGAAGCGGTGAAGTCGGCACCGATGTAATCATCAACAATGGCGATGTTACCTTTGCTGCCCAAATTCTTGATGACTTTCGTTGGACTGATACGACAGGCGCCAATACTGAGGGGACGCTGACAATTACCGGCGGAGCCTCTCTAACTGTTAATACAGCGCCTCCGGGCGACTCCGATGGTCATTGGAGTCAATTTAACACCAAAGCACTCAATATCGACAACGGTACTCTTCGCCGGACGTTTACTCCCACCGACCCCGCTTTTCCGGGTGTAACGGTACTGTCTGGTGGTGTGTTCTCGTTCGCAGGGATTTCTGGCAATGACAACATTGACACCCAGATCAATATCACCAACGGCGGAGTCCTTGAAAACGACGGGATACTCGCGTTCGGTTGGTATCAGCAGGCTTACGCCAATACCAAGGTGGCCATGACGATTAACAATGGGTCCCTTGATTTGACCGGCGGCAATAATTTTGATTTTCTCGGTGGTGTTGCATTCGGTGATGGAAACCCTGACTTGCTAATCCACAGGGCGTGGATAGGTGCTGCTCCCGCCGACGAGGACTACTCGATTAACTTCACTGGTCCTGGGTCGATTACCGTTGACCAATCGGGAATCCTAGTAGTTGACCAAATTGGAGCGGGTCCATTAGACTACGACTTTAGCACCATTTCGACCCTCGTTACGTACGAGTACTTGTGGAACGAGGGGATCCTGCGAGCTCACGGTTTTAGTGGACCCGATGGAAAGACTTTCAGTGATTTCTTTTCCACCACGGGCACCGTGGGAGTTGATGACTACATTCTTACTTCGCTTGTACTCGCTGGTGACTTCGATGCTGATCTTGACGTTGATAGCGCCGATCAGACGCTTTGGCAAACCGGGTTTGGCGGCGCGTACGACGGTGGAGACTTTCTTGATTGGCAGCGGAATTATGATGGCACTCTAGGACCTGCAGTTGCTGCTGTGCCCGAGCCAAGCACGGTATTACTAGCCATGCTGGGTGGCATGGCCTGCATGGCAACGCGTAGACGCCGCCGCCGGTAGAGGGTAGCGAAGAGAGTCTTCGTTTGGACGAACATGCACGCTGGCGGCAGCTATATGCTCCGCCAGCGTGTTTTTTTATAGTTCTTCTTCAGGCCGCTTTAGGCGTATCAATTGAGTGTCCCGGTATTCCGATGAGAAAGCGGAAACAAATCGTGACCGCTTGAGTGTGCGTTCTGCACTGGAATCGTGCTGAACAGGATTGGCTGAGTCTCGTTGATGCTCGTTGGCCGTGGTTGGTTACTTGCCCACGGGGATTACGGGCAGTAGCACGTGGGATGGGCGTTGGGCATCGTGAAAGACGGTTTGCTTTGCCGTTCGGAAGCTCTTTGCTAGGCCAATGTTGTCTTCGCCCGAATTGGGATTACGCAAAAAGTATGGGTAGTAGCTGCTGGAAATCTCGATACGGATGCGATGTCCGCGAGCGAAAACGTTGCCGGTCGGTCGGTAGAAGTCGATTGTGTATTCGTACGGTTGGTTCGGTTCAATTTTGCTGAGTTTGTACGGGTTGAACTCGCCATGGTTCTTGGGATCGCGGTGGCGTGCCCGCATGATGCCTTCGCCTAGGAACAAGGCCCGGCCATCGGGATAGATATCGGCCAGCCGGATCATCCAGTCGGTGTCGCGGCAACTGGTGGCCGCGAAGAGCTGGGCCGTGATGGGGCCAACTAATTCGACATCCTCGGTCAGCACTGGCGTGTCGTAGACCAACACATCGCCCCGAGCGGCAGACTTACTGATATCAACCGGCCCGTCGATGTGCCCGCTGGTAAAAGCTGCCGAGGGGGTAGGATCTTTCGGGTCGTAGGTATATTTGTCTGACGGTTCTTTGCCAGGAAGCTGCGTGCTGAGGGAGCCATCGCCGCTGGAAGCATTTGCTTTTCCGCCACTGTGTAGATAGTACTTGGTGAATTGTGTCTGAGGCAGTGGCCAGTCTTCGGCGGCCCGCCATTTGTTTCGACCCATTACGAAGACATGGACAGGGGGATCGTTCAGTACACCGTTGTCGATGCCCTTCAAGTGATAATCGAACCATCGAAGAATATAACCGTCCCAATCGATGATCGCTTGCTCGCCAAAATCGATACCGGCAGCTACGCGGTTCGTATTGATAATGTGATACCAGGGGCCAACCACCATCCGCGGACGCCGCGCTTCGGGCGATCCCCCATGCTTTTTCATGGCCAAGTAGTTCATCGGGGTACCGGGAAAGTCTGCATCGAACCAACCCGAAATTGCCAACGAGGGAACTTTGATTTTTGCATAACTCTCTGGCGTTTGATACGAAATTGCCTGCCAATATTCACCCTCGGCCGTATTTTGTTCAATCCATTTTCGCCACCATGAATTTGGTTTGAAATTTCGAGTTTTATCGAAGTCGATGTAGGGAAGATTGCTATACGCTTTTTCTCGGTTGGCACCAAATCCACCGTAAGGACCGGGGCCAGCCCTATGCGGCAAGCGTGCGGACATTGAGCCTGCCCAATCCATCATCCAGCAGACAAAGATGCCGTTCTGATAAGGGCAGTTGTAAAAATGATCGGGCGGAGCAACTTCAGGCACGATGGCTTTTAGTGCAGGGGGCGTTTGTGAGGCAGTCCACCATTGCGTCCAGCCCATGTACGAAAGCCCATACGTTCCAACCTTGCCACTGCACCAGGGCTGTTTAGCAATCCATTGCACTAGGTCGTAGCCGTCGGTCTTGTGTTTCGGAGTAAACGGATCCCATTCACCGCCAGACTCGAAGCGGCCCCGCGAATCGACATTGACGACCACGTAGCCGTGAGTGGCAAACTTCTTCCCGCGAGCTACTTGACCGTTCTTGTTGTACGGCGTTTGCTGCAATATGGCTGGAAAACGCCCTTCTGCCTTGGGCCGAAAGATATCGATCTTCAACTTCACACCGTCACGCATCGGCGCATCTCGATCACGTTCGTCGACGACATCGTATTTTGCTGGCGAATATTCGCCAGCTTGCGGTGGTTGGGCAGCCGCTTGGGAACTGGCAAATGAGATGACCGCAACAACGATTAACGCAATCAGAAAGAAAAACTTCTGGCAAAGTAGCATCAATTCATCCCGTTGAAAGGCAAAGCAAAACAGTGAGGTAGGAGAATCAAAAAATCAATACGGCGAAAGGAACCACAGATGGACGCGGATGAACGCAGATATTTGAAATAGCAACAAAATTGGCGTGTCATTTCATTAGAGGTAGCCAACCCTCCATGCTACTAACGGTTCAAATTTATGTAGCGAGCACAGTTTTGGGTGATTGGACCTGCAAATTTAGACTCTCGCAGAGACGCTGAGACGACAGAGCTACAGCATTCCCCGTTTTCTCTGCTGTCTCTGCGAGACAACCTCTTTCTTACCTTCCCTTTGCGACTCAGCGTCTTATACGATGAGATTGCCAACCTGTTTGGTTGCGGCTTTGTCGCACTGGATTTATCCGAGTCCCATTTCTTCTGGTGGCTGGAATGTTACTTCAATTGAGTTGCTCGCTTCGCAGGTACGAGATGAGGTCGGCGAAGTCTTGGGGAGTGGTTTCTTCTTCAAGTCCATCGGGCATCATGGATTTTCCGGTGCTCTGAATTTCTTCGATTTGGTTTCTCAGGATCACTTGTTTCTTGTTTTCCTGCATTACCAGCGTGATGCTGCTGCCAGTTTCCGAGGCTAAGACTCCGATGAAGGTGCGCCCTTCGTCGGTAAGCACTGTGTAGGTCAGGTATTTGCTATCCACGGCGGCACTGGGGTTGAGGATCGAAGTTAAGAGAGTTTCAGGTTTTCGATCGGTAAGAGAAGCAATGTTGGGGCCGATATCGTAGCCCTCGTTTTCCAGTTTATGGCAGGCGGCGCATTTTTTCTTAAAAACTGCTTTACCTACGGATGGGTCGCCTTGCAAAGTGAGAGCCACACGAAATTTTTGTACCACTTTATTTCGATCGGAATCGCCTGCCGTTTTGAGAAGGGCCTCGATTCTAGCTCGGATTTTTTTGTCTTTGGTCGAAAGCATGTTTTGGCGCGAGACGGCATCGATTTCCGTCACAGCAATCTTTCCGTCTTCGATCTGATCCAACAGAGTGCTTAGCCAATTCGAGCGACTAAGCAGGCTGCTTAGAATTTGTGCTCGGACAGACGGGGCATGACTCTGCCAATTCTCAAGGAGCAGTTCCGCAACCTCTGCGTTTGGAAAAGAGGACAAAAAAGTGATCGTCGCCGACTGAATTGCGGGAGCCGTTTGGGGCGTTAGGTTTTCTGCCAACAACTGAAACTCTTCGCTCTGCTGCTGGGGAAATTGTGCAAGCACTGGGATGGCAGCGATTCGTAGCGACTGATTGGCCTCTGGGTCGGCCACCGTTTTGTGAGCAAGGCTCGTTAGTTTCTTGATTTGCTTTAGCAGCGATCGATCAGGGTCGTTCTCCTGGAGAAAGTCTTTCATCGCTACCTGATTTAATTTCAGTGCTTTGAATAAGCCAGACAAGAAGTTTAGCTGAGCCGTTACCGATTGTGCGTTTTCTGGTTTGAGAACGAAATGCAAAGCGTTAAGTGCAACAGCCCGGTTTCCAAATGCGATCGTTTGTTCAATGAGTTGATTCGTGAGGCTGGCGTTGGAGCTATTTTCGTTTTTCAACAAAACGGTTTGGAGAACTGTCTCGATATTTTGATCGGAGATAGAACTCATCGCCGCTGCAACTAGATAAGCGTCTGACTGATCTTGGGTCATCAACTGGGCCAAAGCGGTGGCACTCTTTTCGTTGGGCCATTCGCCCAAAGAGCAGGCTAGCTGAAGACGCACCTTTGCATTGGGGCTCTTTACCAACCGGATGGCAGCCTCTAGTACCTGGGGGTGGCCGGGAGCAACCGGCTCCGCGATGCGGACGGCATGCTTTTGAACCCCTGGATGCTTATCGTTGAGGGCAAGTAGCAAGACCTCTGGCGTTATCGAGCCAAGTCCGTCGAGCGTGCAGAGGGCATGTAGACGAGCGAGCGGTTGGAGGCTGTTTTTTAGAAGATCGACAAGGGGCCGATCGACGGCGGAGTCGGCTCTTTGGATTAACAGTTCTTGAATAAGGTCGCGCTGTGTGCCGTTGGGGTTTTCTAGGTACTGAACCAGCGCCTCATTAGAGAGCGTTTTTAGGTTTGGAATCTCCCGGGGCTTTTTTCCTTTTGGAAAGATCCGGTAAATACGCCCTTGGTTTTCGCCGTGGCGATAAAACGGTTTGAGTTCTTCTCTTCCTTCTGGCGTGAGCCATTGGGGATGTTCGATCATGTAGCGGTACATATCCACCACCCACAATGCGCCATCGGGCCCTGTCGTTGCCATGACGGGACGGCACCACCGATCGGTCGAGGCAAAGAAATCGTATTTAGCGTCTTTGGGAAATCGCTCGGCAGTGAACGTCACCCCATCGTCTTTGACATAAAAATGTTGAACAAGATTATGAAACGGCTCGCAGGTAAAAGCATGCTGATCGGTGCTTTCGGGAAAGAGGAGTCGATCCCGATAGATCATCGCCGAGCATGCAGACGTAAATCGCCCCGACTGCTGGAAATTATGAAACCGTTTTTGTGGCGCTTTCGCCGGATAGACTTTGGGGTTTCGTGGCAGAATGAGCTGCATGCGAGGATCGGGGGGAGCGATGTGTGGATTGCGGCGCGTGTAGTGGTCTTGGAGCACGTAGTGCCACAGCGGGTGGCTGTTCATGCTCCCAAACCAGTTTCCCCAATCATCGCGGTTCCTGCCATATTGAGCCGGACCAGATTGCGGATCCAATTCGCCAGTCGCTGGCCGAATGCGAAAGTCTCGACTTCCAACTTCAACCATCTCTCCGGTCGCGACCGACTGAATTCGGCTATCAGCGCCGTAGTTGGGCGTATGCGAACCACTTGCACAGTAGATCCAATTGTCGAGCCCCAGCCGCAGCCCGTTGACCCTCAGTTGTTGATTCCCTTCATGAAACCCCGTAAACAGAGTTTCTCGCTTGTCCGCCTTGCCATCTCCATCGGTATCTTCGGCGTAGATGATTTCGGGAGCGGCTGTGATTAGAATTCCCTGCTTCCAGGGGAGCAGGCCAGTCGGAAAAGTGAGGCCATCGAGGAACAGAGTGGATTGATCGTACTTTCCATCCTGGTTCGTATCTTGCAATACTCGAATGCGACCGCCCGGTTTTCCATTGCCGTCCATTCCAAGCGGATAGTCGGCCATTTCTGCAACCCAAAGCCGCCCTTCGACGTCCCAGGCAATAGCAACCGGGTCTTTCACCAACGGCTCGGAAGCGACCAATTCGATTTCGTACCCTTCCGGGACATGGATGGTCGCGAGTGACTGCTGTGGCGAGAGGGGCTGCGACTCAGCTTGAGGCTCGCTTTTTTTTTTCTTCGCCGCATCCTTTGGCGGGGCAGCAGCAGAAGCCTTGAAATGCGCGGCGATTTCCTGTGGAGAAAGCGCCCGACCATAGAGCGAGACTTCGTCGACCTTTCCCTCGAAAGGCGCAAACTTGTCATTACGGCCACCGACAAAGATTTCCGCAACCCCAGACGGATAGGTCACCTCTGCTTCGCCAGAGATTTCTGGCGTCTCTTGTCCGTTGAGGTAAACAGCCACTCGGCGGCCTTCTCGCACCAAGACGACATGGTTCCAAGTTCTTAGCTGGAGTTCGGTTTTTCCTATCAGCACTTGGTTGGACTTGTTGCCGTTAAAGAAGATCAGTTTTCCTTGGGCCTCGCTTAGATAGGTTCCTCCGATTCCCAAATGATCTCCTGCGGCCGTCGTATCGCCATCTTTTCCGCGAGAGAAAAAGTATCCTGTAACGGGTCGGACATCATGAGGAAAACCATTCCAAAACCAGCACTCGACCGAATAGGTGTCGTCCAAACCCTGGACTTCGGATTTCATTCGGCCCCCCGCGAAATGGGCAGCCCGGTTGCCTCGCAGTCCGGTAGAAATCCCTGCTCCCTGAGGGCCGGGAAGATAGCGAGCGACGCCCGGCTCGTAGACACCCTGTTGTTTCTGTTGTTGATCGAACGCGCTGAAACCTTCCATTTCCTCAAACTTCCAATAGGCAATAGGCTTCGATGCTACGATTGCTTTGGAGTAGGGGCTTTCTGGGATTTTGATTTTACGACGTGGCTTGCCAGCAACTTTCTCTAGCAAAGTGAGGAGCGTTTCGACGATGCGAGGCTCTGCCTGAACTTCCAGCCCAGCGGTTCTAGCAGGCCAGGTGGTGTAACCTCCGAAGTGGTGCTGCTCGGGCGGGGGGATGTATCCTACCGCGCCGTTGGCCAGTTCGATATTGAACGTCGTCTCTAGCGGGCTTTGTGCCTTCAGCTTCAAGCCGGTGATGCCATAGACTTCGTCGGGTAGGGCGGTGATGCCCAGGTCTCCAATTCGGATGGCCTGAAGTTTTAGTTCGACTTCGGGTTCGTCATGAAGGCAGATTTGTTCGTGAGCGTAGATGTCTGCTTGTGAGTTCAGTTTTTTTTCTCCCAGTGCCTCGATCCGGGCTCTGGCCCATTTCAGGCGATCTTCGTCGGGGGTTCGCCTGCGAAGTTTCAGGGTTTGTTCGGCCATCGCCAGTGGAACCCAGTCGTGATATTGAATGGTTCGAAAACCCGTGAGGGCAGCTTTGGCAAGCCCTTCTGCGTACTGATCCAAACTCATGTTTACTCTAGGTTTGCTGTAATCTCTCCCTCCATGACTATCGCCGCTAGTCCCTTGTGAAAGAATGCCAACAAAATCTGGGTGGACTTCATGGGCCTCTAGCAGTCCTGCAAATTTATCTCCAAAACGCCCACAGGCATCAGCAGATATTGCGGAAGAACCAAAGTAGTGCATGGCATAGTTGCCAAGCACCGATAGAACCCTGCCATCCGCCGATTGGAGGGCAATCAGCGAAAGATCGGGGTCGACCGGCCCCGAGGGGCCTATGTGTTTGGGGCTAAGATGGCCGGGATGCATGTGAGCACGGATGTTTTTCACCCCAAAAGGATCTTCTTGGATATGATCGGAACGGAAGATCCAACGCCGACAGTGGTTGTGTTCGTGATCTTGAACGACGGCCCAACCGATTTTTGCGGGAACAAGATTCTTGTTTGCCAGCACGATGCTTTTGGCAATTTGAGCGGGTAGAAACTGCATATAATTTCTATCCACCCCGCTACCCAAACAGGCCACCACGGAGGGGGCTGTATGGGTATGGGTCGCTGAAATCAAAATTCGATTTTCAGGAATGCCCGTCGCCTCGGTCACCATCCGCTTAACTTCGTCCAGCAACTCCCTTTTGATCATCAGGGTATCAACGACAGCAATCGCCAGCCGGATCTCCCCGTTGTCCAAGACCAACGCGCGAGACATCAGCGTGTCGATCGCCCGTTGTTCTGTTCTTTCGGTAAAATAACCGTTGGTAATAACCGGGAATTGAGTCGGCGTAATATCAACCGCAAAGACACCGGCCTTGAATATCTTTGCCGGTTGATCCTCAGCCAGAATTGGGGACGAGAGATTGCCAAAAATCAAAAAGCAAAAAGAACATTTCGCTAGGTATTTTGGATAACTAGTCATGCTATTTTTTCCTATCTGTGATCGCAGATTACTCAAACTGAAAACAACCAACCACGAATCATACGAATAGCACGAATAATTAGGGTCTAGTCAGGCCCTAAATCAACCCAATTCAGACGCATCTCAGGAGGGGATTTTGAGTTAAATTTCGACCCTATTCGTGTAAATTCGCGTCATTCGTGGTTCAACCCTTTGAGCAGATTTCTTCCGAGTTCTTGCGGCTAGAATACCTCTATTGCAATCTTATATCGTAGTGGTTCAAACCTATGCCGTAGTATTAGGGCAGCTCTTGAATCTCGATGTTTCGGTAAAACACTTCTGCCCCTTCCACTTGAAATAGTATTTTCCCTTTTTCTAATGGTACCCAGGTTTCGCCATCCTCGTCCAACTGCCGAATGTCTGTCCCTCGATTGTTCACGACGCCGTTGACGATGTGTACAAAGCTTTCGGCGCCTCGAACAATCACTTCCACGGTGTTCCAACCCTCTCTTTCCGTCGTTTTGCTTTTTATAATACGTGCTATGTTCGCAGTTCCCCGTTTTTGAGGAACTCCCCCCTCTTCGGGGCTCAAATACTGGAAAACAGGTGGATCAGCAGCCAGTAGCTTTGGGTCGACGGTTGTCGTGATTCTTGCCCCCATGACAGTATACATGTCGCCCACGTCAAACTCCTGCACCTGACATTCCACGCCTCGCGGCCAGACGACGTGGGGGCCGACCATGTGGTAAATAACGCCAGTATCACGTACGACCTCGGTCCGAGGAGTAAATTTTTTCTCCCCCCATTTGTACTCGAATCGAAGATGGAAATGGGAGTATTCTTTTTTGGTCGAGAAGTAGCCAAAGGGCACCTTGGCCCCTTGGGGAGTATCTCGATAGATGTGGATTATCCCGTCTTGGACCGAGACAATGTTCTCGGTATCTTTGTTTAATTGATCCTCGAAATACCTTCCCAGGAAGACATCAAAACCGTCTAGATTTACGCCGTTAAAGAGAGGAATCCACGCTGGTTTTGCTCCCAAAGCCGAAGTGTTTGCGAGCAAGGCAGACAACAAAACAAGACAAATTGACAAGGTTTTCATGGGATATGTATCCATATTGGGGGTAGTTACTTTTTAGGTTTATTGGCATGTATCGCTGTTATGTATTTCTACACTTTCGACCCAGAGGGTCGGGCTATATAGTCCCGCCGTCTCGGTGGGGCGAAAACTCCAGTGATAGTGATAGATTTCAGACTGCCGACAAACACTTTCCGTCTTCGATGGGCATTCCCTCGCGAGCTTTTTCTAGCAGCAACAGTAATTGACTACATTCTTTTTTGCTAAGGTGGCCGACTAATCGCGAGTGCATTTCCAAGTTTGGCTGGTCCATTTTCTCAACAAGTTTTTTTCCTTTGCTTGTTAGTTCGACGTACCACACGCGGCGATCTTTTGTGCAGCGTTTGCGCTGAACAAGCGCACGCTTTTCGAGTTTGTCGATTAAGCTCGTCAGAGCAGGTGCGACAGTGATCATGCGGCTAGCAATTTCAAGCGAAGGCAAAGGTGCCCCTTCGCCACGAAGAATTCGCAAGATATTGTATTGAGGGCCGGTTAGCTCAAATTCTTTGAATAGCTGAGCAAACTGGTACTGAAACTGGCCGTTCGTACGCAAGATGCTAATGACCACCTCTTGCTGTACCGATTCAAACGGCCCCCGTTTTTTCAGATCTTGTTGAAGCTTTCCCATGATCGTTTCCAGCCAGCTATTATTATTTATTCCGCGCAAGAATAATTAGTTTATACATAAACTAATTATCAAGCAAGTATATTTTTTGCGACTCGTGACCGTTAAGCTAACGATCATGAAACGGGGCAAGGGCAACCGTCGAAGTCATACTTTCTGGGCAGAAGAATGGCGGAGTTGCGGGAAGTGCCCAGGAAAAAAATTTTTAGCGACAGCAGGCAGCCACCAACAGGCTTAGTGGTTTGCCACACAAGAATGAGCGTTAAGACCGAGCTTAAAAAAATCCTCTCTGCAGTGCCAAATTATTCGGCTGCGGGAGTTCTTTTCTTTTTGGTCTTCTTCTTGCCGCTTTCTTCTGCCGAGTGTTTCAGCGACTTGATATTAGCGTTGATCATAAACGTCTTCTTTTCTTGGCAAAGTGGTGTGACAGCACCCGGCTCGGCCAATACGTCGGCAATCGTAGTACTGCAAAACAGTTCTTGGACCATCTCCATGGCTCGATCGAGACGCCGGTGGAGCGGGCAAAGCGTCGAGTCGTGTGACTTGATACCCAACGGACATTCGTGAATCCGCTGGAATGGCTCGACCGCGTCGACTACTTTCCAGATGGTCAACTCGCACGGCTCTTCCGCCAAGACAAAACCGCCATGCAGCCCCCGCTGCGAATGGACAACCCCTGCACGCACTAGTCGTTGCATTAGTTTTGAAAGATAAGGGGCGGGCACCTGAGTAATTTCCGCAATTTGCTTGGCGGTGCAGGGGTGCCCTTCGTGCTGCGCAATGGTGACGACCGCTCGCAGGGCGTATTCGAGTGTCTGCGAAATCATGGCGTTGAGAAACCTGATGAAAGTTGAGGGAAATGGATAAACGGACCTTGACATCCTTTATAGCGGCTAGTAATTTTGAATACAACACTGGAGTTCAAGATCAACTTATCCTAAATGACGCCCGGAGGTAGTCCCGCCGGGAGTCTTGGAAGCAACAAATTCCTATGGGAAACCTAGAAAAAAGCCTGAGAAGGGTGAATTCAATGCCTATTTCCTCAGCAGACCGACGGGGTTGTTTCCTAGCTCCGATAGCCTGTATGAGCGGCAATATTCCCGCCAAGGCGGTTGCTAGGCATTTCTGCCGGCGGGCCCTGCTGGCTGTGCTGTGTTCTTACGGAACTCTTGCCCTTTTGACGGGGTTGGCACACGGCCAAGACACGCCAGACTATTTCACGCAGAACTGCAAAAACTGCCACACGATCGGTGGTGGTAGGCTCACTGGCCCAGATTTGAAGGACGTTGGCAAGAGGCAGAGCAAGGAGTGGCTCGTCAAATTTTTGATGAACCCCAAAGCTGTAATCGATAGCGGTGACCCCTACGCGAAGAAAATTTTTGAAGAATCTCGTAGTATCATGCCCACGCCACCGGGGATTACGCCCGAGCGAGCTGAAAAGCTGCTTGAATTGATCGAAAAGGAGTCGGCGCTCGAAGAGTCTCAGTTCAAGGGCGTGCAGGTATCGACAGCGCCATTCACGGATGTTGATCGGGCCCGCGGTCGTGGTATTTTCCTCGGCCCGCAACGCTTGGAATCCGGCGGAACCGCCTGTGTTTCCTGCCATGGTATGCATGACGCACCAGCCCTGGGCGGCGGGCAACTAGGACCAGATTTGACCAATGTTTATGAACGCCTCAGAGGACGGGCCGCGTTGAGCGCGTGGTTGATGGCTCCTGGTACTGAGACGATGCAGCCTATTTTCAAGAATCACCCGTTGGCGGCAGGCGAAATTCACGCGTTGGTTGCCTATTTTGAATCATCTACCGCCGAGCGTCCTGCTGATCCATCCACGGGTCGAGTGACATTTTTGTTGTCCGGACTGGCCGGAGCGGTCTTTGGAGTTTTCTTTCTCGACGCCATTTGGAAACGCCGTTTCCATTCAGTGCGCCGGTCGCTCGTAGAAGCGAATACGTCTCGAGGAAAATCATGAGTGTACTGGATGCTATTGCTTGGATCCGTGATGAAGTGGATCCCAAAGGTCGCAGTTGGGAAGAGTTCTATCGCAATCGTTGGCAGCACGACAAGGTCGTCCGCAGCACACACGGCGTGAATTGCACCGGTGGCTGTACCTGGCAGATTTTTGTGAAAGACGGGATCGTCACTTGGGAAATGCAGGGGCTCGATTACCCCTTGCTGGAATCGGGTATTCCCCCTTACGAACCGCGTGGCTGCCAACGGGGCATCTCGTATAGCTGGTATCTCTACAGCCCGTTGCGTGTGAAGTATCCCTATATCCGTGGGGCACTGTTGGACCTGTGGCGAAAAGCCAAGGCCGACCACCAGGATCCGGTCGACGCTTGGAAGAGCATGGTCGAGAATCCTGAGTCACGTAAACGCTGGCAGCGGGCGCGAGGCAAGGGTGGTCTACGACGCACCGACTGGGCGACTGCTTTAGAGATTATCTCGGCGTCGTTGGTACACACGATCAAATCTCATGGTCCAGATCGCATTGCCGGCTTCTCGCCGATCCCTGCGATGTCGATGATCAGCTATGCGTCGGGGTCGCGGCTGTTGCAGTTGCTCGGCGGCATTTCGCTTTCGTTCTACGATTGGTACTGCGACCTGCCGACCGCTTCTCCAGAGACCTGGGGCGAGCAAACCGATGTTGCTGAGAGTGCCGACTGGTATCACGCCAAGTTGTTGGCGGTGATGGGTTCGAATTTGAATATGACCCGTACGCCCGATTGCCATTTTGCTGCCGAAGCGAGGCACAACGGCTCGAAGATGTGGGTTTTCTCACCCGACTTTAGCCAAGTCTCGAAATACGCCGACGAGTGGATCGACGTCAATGCAGGCCAGGACGGTGCTTGGTGGATGGCTGTCAATCATGTGCTATTAACCGAGTTCCATCATCAGCGGACTGTTCCCTACTTCGACCAGTACACACGCAAATTCACCGACTCGCCCTATTTAGTGGAACTAAAAAAGGACGAGGACGGGGTCATGCGTCCAGGCCAGTTGTTTCGCGCCGGTCGGCTTGAGCAATATGCCGACGAACAGCATGGCGAGTGGAAGTTCCTGATGTGGGACGAGAAAACTGGCACGCCCAAGATGCCTATGGGCAGTTCCGGCCATCGCTGGGGCGATGTCAAAGGGAAGTGGAATCTTCTTCTGAAAGACGGCAAAGACGGCAGCGATATTCAGCCGGAACTCACCTTCTTGTCGAAGAACGACAGCGTGGTACAGGTAGAACTCGACGACTTCGGCATGGGCACGGTTTACCAGCGGGGTGTTCCAACTCGAACGCTAAAGACCACCGATGGCGAGCAGGTGCAGGTCACAACGGTCTACGACCTGATGATGGCCCAATATGGCGTGAATCGCGATTTGGCAGGCGATTACCCTGCGGATTATGACGACGAAAATGCCCCGTTCACACCGGCTTGGTCTGAAAAATACACCGGCCGTGGCCGCGAAGATGTGATTCGGTTTGCTCGGGAATGGGGCCAAACAGCAGAACTTACCGAGGGCAAATGCACGATCATTATCGGTGCAGGGATCAATCACTGGTATCACGCGAACTTGATGTACCGTGCAGGTATTCACGCACTGATGTTCTGTGGTTGCGTGGGCAAGAACGGCGGCGGCTTGGCCCATTATGTTGGCCAGGAAAAGCTGGCGCCGGCTGAATCCTGGGCGTCGATCATGTCGGGTAAGGACTGGCAATCAACACCCCGTCTGCAGAACGCACCGAGCTGGCACTATGTCCACTCCGACCAATGGCGTTATGAAAAGGATTTTACCGACTATCACACGGTCCCTAAGCAACGCGACGGGGACGAGGACAATATGGCCCAAGGCCATACGATGGACATGCAGGTCCGTGCGGTGCGTAACGGTTGGCTGCCTTTCTACCCACAATTCCCCGAGAACCCGATCGAAGTAGCGTCCGCCGCCCGTGAGGCAGGAGCGGAGTCGCCAGAGGAGGTTGCCCGTTGGGTGGCTGACCGCCTGAAAAACCGCGAGATGAAATTTTCGGTCGAAGATCCTGACGCCGAAGAGAATTGGCCTCGTGTTTGGTTCATTTGGCGTGGCAACGCGCTGATGTCCAGTTCCAAGGGCCACGAATACTTTTTGCGGCACTATCTGGGCACCCACGACAATTGCGTCAACGAAGACATGGCAGCCGATTCGGTGAAGGAGGTTGTTTGGCACGAGAATGCTCCGCAAGGGAAGATGGATTTGGTGGTGGATCTCAACTTCCGGATGGACACCTCCGCCCTGTATTCAGACATCGTGCTGCCAGCAGCCACGTGGTACGAGAAGGCCGACCTCAACTCGACCGACATGCACAGCTTTATCCATCCGTTGTCGAAGGCGGTACCTCCTAGCTGGGAATCGAAAAGCGATTGGCAGATTTTCGAATCTGTAGCCCAGAAGTTCTCCGAGCTTGCCGAAAAACATTTCCCCGAGCCGGTCGAAGATTTGGTCGCAGCACCGCTGGCCCACGATACGCCTGCTGAAATCGCTCAGCCGAATATGAAGCAGTGGATTGACGGTGGTGTCGAGGCAATTCCGGGCAAGACTATGCCCAACTTCAAGATTGTCACTCGCGATTATAAGAACATCTACAATAAATATATCTCTTACGGCCCAAATGTACGCGAGGGTGGGCTAGGAGCGCATGGGACTAGCTACTCGATTAAGGACGAATACGACGAGTATCTCAAAACGCACCCTACCGTATCTTGGGGCGGAAACACCTATCCTTCGCTTCGCCGCGACACCGAAGTGTGTAATGCGATCCTCAACTTTGCCACGGTTACCAACGGCGAATTGGCCTACCGGTCGTATAAGAACATGGAGGAAAAAGCGGGAGTGCCTCTCGTGCATTTGGCCGAGAAGAGCCGTAGCGTCCGTGCTTCCTACGAAGATTTGCAGTGTCAGCCGCAACGGTTTATCAATAGCCCCATGTGGTCGGGGCTCATCGAGAATGGCCGTACCTATTCGGCCTTCACCTACAATATTGAAGCCGACATGCCTTGGCGAACGCTCACCGGTCGACAACAGTTTTATCTCGATCACCCCGTCTACATCCAATTTGGCGAGCATGTTCCGACCTACAAACCGAAGCCGCTGCCAAGTCAGTACGCCGACCTTACTTTTAGCGAAGGCGAAGCGCCAAGCGATTCAAAAGTCTTGACGCTCAATTACCTTACGCCGCATGGCAAATGGCATATCCATTCGACCTACGGCGATAATCAGCGCATGACCACGCTCTCACGCGGCGTCGATCCGATTTGGATCAGCGTGCAGGATGCCGAGCAACTGGAGGTCGACGACAACGATTGGGTTGAAGTTTACAACGACAACGGCGTCGTGGTCACTCGTGCGGCAGTCAGCGCACGGATTCCGCCAGGAATTAGTATCCAATACCACTCACCCGAGCGTACCTATAGCGTGCCTAAATCTCCACTGCGAAAAAACCGCCGTGCTGGTGGGCATAACAGTCTCACACGGACTCGTTTGAAGCCGAACTTTATGATCGGCGGTTATGGGCAGTTTACCTATCATTTCAACTATTGGGGCCCGATCGGCTGCAATCGCGATACCCACATCATCATCCGTAAGTGCCCTGTAGTGAATTTTTAGAGGGATTCAAGGAAAGCCAAACATGAACATCCGTTCCCAAGTTTCTATGGTGTTTCACCTCGATAAGTGTATCGGGTGTCACACGTGCAGTGTTGCCTGCAAAAACGTGTGGACCGACCGTAAGGGAGCGGACTACATGTGGTGGAATAACGTCGAGACCAAACCGGGGACCGGTTACCCCACCAAGTGGGAAGACCAAGAGCAATATCGCGGCGGCTGGGAAAAGAACGGCGATGAGCCGATCCACATCAAGTCGACCGGGAAGGCACGTGTCGTACCCAACATTTTTCATAATCCGCACATGCCCAGCATGGACGATTATTACGAACCTTGGACCTACGACTACCAAAATCTGTTCAATGCCGAAGAAGGGTCTGACCAGCCCATCGCCAAGCCGATCTCTATGATTACTGGCGAAGACATCGAAATTGAAGCCGGCCCTAACTGGGATGACGACTTAGGGGGATCGAAAATCTATGCTGCTAACGACCCCAATCTGAAAGGGCTATCAGAGCAGCAGCGTCTGCAACTTAGTTCGGTTGAGCGGTTGGTGTTATTTTACTTGCCGCGTATTTGCAACCACTGCTTGAACCCGTGCTGCGTCGCATCTTGCCCTTCCGGCGCATTGTATAAGCGAGGCGAAGATGGCATCGTTCTGATCGATCAAAAGAAGTGTCGAGCGTGGCGAAGTTGTGTGGCTGCTTGTCCCTACAAAAAGACCTATTTCAACTGGTTTACTGGCAAAAGCGAAAAGTGCATCCTTTGCTTCCCAAGGCTCGAGACGGGGCAGGCACCTGCTTGCTTCCATTCTTGCGTGGGCCGGATTCGCTATCTGGGCGTGCTGCTGTACGACGCTGATCGCCTGGAGGATGTTGCCAATCTTCCCGACGAAGAATTGGTGAATGGACATCGGTCGCTGATCCTCGATCCCCACGATCCCGAGGTCGTTCGCAAAGCTCAATCGGCAGGAATTCCCGATGGTGTGATCGAGTCGGCCCAGCAGTCACCCGTTTACAAGTTCGTGATGGATTGGAAGATTGCTCTTCCGCCACATATCGAGTATCGCACGTTACCGATGCTCTTCTATGTGCCGCCAATGTCGCCAGTAATTGCCGATTTTGAAAACGGCTTGGCTAGTCACAAAATGCAGGGGCTGTTCCATGGCATTGACGAATCACGCATGCCGATGCAGTACTTTGCCAATCTGTTTGGCGGCGGACACGAGGGCGTTGTGCGATACGCGATGGGCAAGCAATTGGCCGTACGTTGGCATCGTCGCGCAGAGACGGTTGGCGATGTCGATCGGGCTACGGCAGATAAATTTCTTCGCGAAGCCGACTGCTCGCTCGAAGAAGCCGAAGCGATCTACAAGCTGACGTCATTATGCACCTTCGAAGATCGTTTTGTTATTCCTCCCATGTATCGCGAACAGGCTATCGAAATGATCAAAGAGCCAGGCGAGCACAAAGCCGAGACCGGCTTTGGCTTTGTCGGCGGTCCACAGAGGGGGCTCTGATGACCGATTTACCGATTGTCGAAGCGACCACCCCAGAAGAAGAACCCGTCTCAGGAAAAGAGCGAGTCCTGGGAACAATCAGTCGACTGCTAAGTTACCCGGACGAAAGTTACGGCCAGCTAACTGAGTTGCTCTACATTCTCGTGCAATGTGAATTGCCAGACGCTGCAAAAAAGATTTCTAAGTTCGGTCAGTTTGTCGAACAGTGTGAAGGGGTTGAGCTAGAGGAAGTGTTCACACGCACTTTCGATGTCAACCCGTCCTGTGCCTTGGAAATTGGCTGGCATCTGTTCGGCGAAGATTACATGCGAGGTCAATTTTTGGTGCGAATGCGCGGCGAATTGACTAAATACGAGATCACCGAATCGACCGAGCTACCTGACCATTTGGCCCATGTGCTGGCCGTCCTCGCCTTGATGCCAGTCGATGAGGCTAGTCTGTTCTCGCACGCGTGCGTGTTTCCGGCACTTCACAAAATGCAGAAGTCGCTCGAAAAAAATCAGTCGCCGTACCGACATCTCATCTGGTGCCTGGTTCATTTGCTCGAACACTACTACGGCGCGAGCGAGCCGTGGGGAGAGAACGACGAAAAAATGCTTCGCAACAGCGATGCTTTCCCGGGGCAGAATGGTCCTCGGACTCCGGGCAAGGACGACCCGTTGCGTTCCTATCCGATGCCGGCTCCCAGTTGTGGCAATGTTGAGTTCGTGCCACTACAGATCCAATACTCCGAGCCAAAAAATTTACCAATTGAGACCAGCGGCACACCTGGTGGGAGATTGAAGTGAGTCAACACTTTTTCGATCAGTTTCTGTTCGTGGCACTCCCCTATGTGTGCCTGTTTACGTTCTTCCTGATGACGATCTATCGTTATCGGGCACAGTCGTTTTCGTATTCGAGTCTTTCGAGCCAGTTTTTAGAAAACAAGCATCATTTCTGGGCGGTAGTGCCATTTCACTATGGGATTTTGATCGTCACAGCGGGCCATTTTTTGGCGTTTCTCATTCCACGGCAACTGCTCGCTTGGAACAGTGTGCCATGGCGGCTTTTTGTATTGGAGATTTCGGCTCTCGCATTCGGCATCTTGACCATCATTGGCTTAGCGGGCGTGATTGTGCGTCGTATGAGCAGTAGCAAAGTTCGCATGGTCACCACGCCCACCGACTGGATATTGTTTCTTATGTTGCTGGTGCAAACGGTTAGCGGTGTTAGTATCGCGCTGTTTTATCCGTGGGGTTCTTCTTGGTTCGCAACAAACATGACCCCCTACCTGTGGTCGATCTTGAAACTCTCTCCCGACGTTTCTTTTGTTGCCGCGATGCCTTGGTTGATCAAATTGCATGTAGTGTTGGCGTTTCTAACGATCGGTTTCTTTCCATTCACCCGCTTAGTCCATGTCCTCGTGATTCCCAACCCCTACCTGTGGCGCAAGCCGCAGGTGGTGCGATGGTATGGTCGAAAGTGAGGTAAGGTAACCAATGGAAGTTCGCAACAAAGCTACCCGTATTGATCTTTTCTCGCTGAAGACCCCTCAAATGCGAGCGTTCCACATGTCGTGGTTCGCCTTCTTTCTGTGCTTCTTTGCCTGGTTCGGCATCGCACCGCTGATGGCGGTAGTCGCAAAAGAACTCAATCTGTCGAAGCAACAAATTGGCAACACCATTATTGCCTCGGTTTCGATTACGATTGTTGCCCGCCTGCTTATTGGCTGGCTATGCGATCGTGTTGGTCCTCGACTCAGCTATACATTTTTGCTTATTTTCGGTTCGATCCCCGTCATGGCGATCGGCCTGTCGGACGGCTACGAATCTTTTTTACTATTTCGTCTCGGCATTGGTGTCATAGGCGCATCATTTGTCATTACACAGTATCACACCTCGGTGATGTTTGCTCCGAATGTGGTCGGTACGGCCAATGCAACCAGCGCCGGGTGGGGAAACTTGGGCGGCGGCGTGACGCAGATGGTCATGCCGCTGGTCCTCGCCGGCTTTGTCGGGTTGGGGTATCTTGAGCCGACTGCTTGGCGACTTTCTATGCTTGCCGCGGGTGCGGTCTGTTTTATTACGGGCATTGCCTACTTCTTCTTTACCACCGACCTGCCGAACGGAAATTTCAAGGAGCTTCGTGCATCGGGCGAATTGAAGAAGACCGAAACCGGCAAGGGCTCGTTTTGGCTGGCCGCCCGGGACTACCGAGTTTGGGCGCTCTTCTTCGTCTATGCCGCGTGTTTTGGCATCGAGTTGACGATCAACAACATCGCCGCCATTTATTACATGGATAATTTCGATCTGGGCCTGAAAACTGCCGGACTTGTGGCGGGCTTGTTTGGGTTGATGAACATCTTTGCTCGTACGCTCGGCGGATTTATTAGCGATCGTTTTGTTCGGACGGGTGGCCTGAAAGGTCGAGTCCGCTGGCTATTTATCGCAATCCTGGCCGAGGGGATTGCTCTGATCTTCTTCTCGCAGATGCGAGTCTTGGCGTTGGCCATCCCAGCGATGATCGTTTTTAGTTTGTTCACACAGATGTCCGAAGGGGCCACGTATTCGATCGTACCGTTTATCAATAAGAAGGCTCTCGGGGCGGTCGCGGGTATTGTTGGCGCTGGCGGAAATATGGGAGCAGTAGCTGCCGGATTCCTCATCCGTTCAGAGGATATGTCCTACCAGCAAGCTCTCTTGATTCTAGGCTTTGCGGTTTCGGCATGTTCCTTTTTAGTTTTTCTAGTGCGGTTTAGTCCTGCGGACGAGAAAACAGCAGCTAAAGAATTTGAAACCGCCATGGCTAGGCGTCACGAAGAGTTGAAAGATCGGCCACCCGTTCGAGCCCTCATCCCGGGTATTCGACATCTTCGCCCGATGGATGCCTTGCGAATCTATCTCGGCGTCGCGCTGGTCATCAAGGGCATTTATTTCATCATGAACATGAATGAACTCGAAGCCACGTTGGGCGATGGCCTCGGAGAAGCGCAAACGATGATCGCTTGGTCGGTCGTATTTGCCCACGTGATCGGAGGCGCGTGTCTTTTCCTCGGGTTCGTTACACGTGTGGCTTCCGCAGCAAATGCCTTGGTTCTCCTTGGCGCGGTGGTTACCGCTTTGACGACCGCCACGGGCGAGGGAAGCCTACTCGGCACTAATGTGGATTTCCAATTCACCTCGTTTGTTTTCTTTTCGCTTGTTTTGTTCGTATGGCGCGGCTCCGGCCCACTTTCGCTGGACCACCTGATACGTCTCGACGCAGAAAAGGAACCTGAAATACTATGAGAACCATTGACTCAAACGAAGGGTGTGCTTTATCCCGGTTCGTTTTCGACCATCAGTCAATGGTCTGAAAACATAAAACGTCAACATGATGGCCCTAAAAGCTTTCATGAACTAGAAACGAAAAAAACATGGCCAGAACACCTGAACATTGGGATGTCGAAGACCAAGCCTTTTGGGAGTCGACCGGAAAATCGATTGCTAACCGCAATTTATGGGTCTCGATCCCTAATCTGCTCTGTGGGTTTTCTGTGTGGCTCTATTGGGGCATGTTGGCCAAGATTATTCAGAAAGTCCATTTTGCGAATTCTGACCTATTCAATTTCACTTTCATGAACGACGGCGCCCCGTTCGATGTGAAAGGATACAAGACGCTGATGTACACACTGCCGGCCGTTGCTGGCTTGGCTGGTGCCACCTTGCGGATTCCTAACTCCTTCATGATTGCGATTTGCGGTGGTCGGAACGTGAAGTTCATGACAACGGTACTGCTGATCATTCCCGCTTTCCTTACAGGCCTCGCGCTTCGTGCTCCTGACACCCCATTCTCCGTCTACATCCTTCTCGCGGCAATGTCGGGCGTTGGCGGTGGTGCATTCGCTTCGAGCATGTCGAACATCTCGTTCTTCTACCCAAAGAAAATGCAAGGGCTTGCGCTTGGGCTCAACGCTGGGCTTGGAAATTTGGGCGTGAGTGTGATGCAGTTCCTAATCCCTTGGGTGATCACATTTAGTATGTTCGGAGGACTTGGGGGTGAACCCCAATCTCTTGGAGCGGATTCGCTTAACGCCGAGAACTTATTGTGGGTTCAGAACGCAGCGCTGGTTTGGGTTCCTGTCATGATTGTACTTGCAGTATTGGCGTGGTTCTTCATGAATAACTTGCCGCAGCACGACTGTGGGTCGACGCCGGTTGCTATAGGCAAATACCTATGGCTGCAGATGATTGGATTCCTAGGCGCTGGTGTTGGAGTCTTGCTTCTAGTTTTTGTGAAGGTGCCGATTCCGGAGTTGGTTCGCATTTTTTTCGTTGTTGCAGCAGCGGTAATTTCTACGTTGCTGATGATGCAATTCATGACGCCGCAGACGATTCAGAAGCCACTGAGAAACCAATTCGCAATCTTCAGCAATAAACACACTTGGGTGATGACTTGGCTCTACACGATGACCTTTGGCTCGTTCATTGGATATGCTGCGGCTTTTCCAAAGTTGCTGGATGACATCTTTGTCACGTCGACCAATGGCTTGGTCACCTCGAACTACATCTGGATTGGGGTCGCTGTTGGTGCGCTCGTTCGTCCTATTGGCGGCTGGCTTTCTGATAAGCTGGGTGGATCGAGAGTCACACAGTGGGATACTTGGATCATGGTCGGGTCGACGATCCTTGCCGGGTATTTCGTTTCGCTCGCCGGACAAGAAGCGGCAATTTTAGACGATACCGGAGCCATCGTAGGCCATCCTGAGAAGTACTTTATCCCGTTTCTGCTGACCTTCATTGTACTCTTTGCAACGACAGGAATTGGAAACGGTTCGACATTCCGAATGATTCCGTTCATTTTTTCCAAAGACCAGGCAGGGCCCGTTTTAGCGTGGACTTCTGCTATCGCGGCGTACGGCGCTTTCCTGATCCCCAAGATATTTGCCACACAAATTAAAGCAGGCACTCCAGAATATGCGTTGTACGGATTCGCCGTTTACTATTCCAGTTGCCTGGCTGTGAACTGGTGGTTTTACGCTCGCAAAGGTGCGGAGATCAAGTGCTAGTACAAGGTGCTTATCCAAAGGTTGCGTTTCATCGTTTTTAACAGTTTTCTGGTAAATCCCGGCCATACAGTTTTGTAAAGTTACTCTAGGCAAAAGGTAAGTACGGACTAACAAGCAATGCAACAACGAGTCACCACGATCGTTCTGCTGATAGGGCTATGCTTTGGCCTCTCGCTACTCGTGTCTGCCATGGGGACGTGGCGGCTACCCGATAATCAACAGGGCTATGCTCCGAAGCAGCCGATTGCCTACTCGCATCGGCTTCATGCGGGCGAGCTGCAAATCGACTGTAAATTTTGCCATTCGGCGTCGGAATCGAGCCGCCATGCGGGGATTCCTTCGGCGGACGTTTGCATGAAATGCCACCGGTACGTCACGGCTCCGTTTGACGTGATGCAACAGGAAATGAAGTTGGCTGACAAAGAGAAACGCAAGCCCGAGATGATCGTTTCTGAGGAACTCCAAAAACTCTACGATGCCTTGGCGCTAGACGAAAACTTTCAGCCGATTGAGGGCGCTACGCCACAATCAATCCCTTGGGTACGGGTGCACAATCTTCCCGACTATGCTCGCTTCAATCATCAGGCTCACGTCACCGTTGGGGTGTCGTGCCAAAAGTGCCATGGACCCGTTGAAACGATGGAGCGGGTGAGACAGCACGCCACTCTGTCGATGGGTTGGTGCGTCAATTGCCATCGCGATGCAACACGCGAAGGCATCAACGGTCGCAAAGTCCATGCGTCGACCAACTGCTCGGTATGCCATCACTAGTAGTTTTGCGAAACAAATACAATGACTCAGATTCCGGACAACTCTCGAACGAACAATGCCGACTCCCACGGTCAACCAGCCGTGCTGGAGACGGGGGGCGTTTTTGGGGATGAATCGTCGACGATTAACCGACGACGATTCTTAGAAGCAGCAGGGTTCTCGATATCGCTTGCCGCACTGACCGGTTGTGGACGTGCGCCGGTTGAAACCGCTTTGCCATTTCCCATTCAGCCCGTGGGGGCTATCCCGGGACGATTCCAAGACTATGCGTCGACCTGTGCAGGCTGCCCTACCGCTTGCGGGCTGCTTGTTGGAACACGTGACGGTCGACCGTTGAAGATGGAAGGGTTGCCAGAACACCCTCTTTCGCGTGGCGGACTTTGCGCAGTTGGTCAGGCACTACCAATCGGTTTGTACGACAGTCACCGTTTAACTGGCCCGCTCAGCGCAGGCAAGTCCTCGGAGTGGGCCTCGGTTGATCAAGAAATCATTCAAGCTTTCAGTCAGATCAAGGAGCAAAAAAAGGCCGTCCGGTTTGTTACGCCCACCATCACAAGCCCTACGCTTCAAGCCAACATCGATGCCTTTCTCGCCCAATTCGAGAACGCCAAACACGTAGTTTTCGACGCGATCAGCTCTTCGGCCATCCTTGATGCTCACGAGCAAACCCATGGCGTTAGAGTTCTGCCGCACTATCTGCTAGACAAAGCCAAAGTGCTGATTTCCTTCGGTGCAGACTTCTTGGGCACTTGGATTTCTCCCGTCGAATTCACTGCGGCGTGGAGTAGCCGTCGTGCGCCGACCGAAGAATATCCCGAGATGTCGTATCATGTACAGATAGAGAGCCGCATGTCGCTTACCGGAAGCAATGCGGACAGGCGGGTCACCATTGCCCCGAACGAGCAGCATCTGGTGCTAAGCCGCCTTGCACACGAAGTGGCATCGCTTGCCGGTAAACCGTTGGAGAATTCTCCTCCGCTCGAAGGTTCTTTGGCAGATACTGAAATTGCCAGCCTCGCCCGAAAACTGTGGGAAGCCCGTGGCGAGTCGCTCGTGCTGTGTGATAGTCAGGATAAGGCGACGCAGGTTGCGGTCAACTTGATCAACCACCATCTAGAGGGCTATGGCAAGACGCTCGACGTAAAGCGTCCCAGCAACCAACGTCAGGGCAGCGACCGCGATGTTCAACAATTGGTAGAGGAACTGGAAGCCGATCAAGTGGGTGCGTTGTTGGTCGCCGATGTCGATTTGCTGCATGACCTTGCCAGTTGCCAAACATTGGCTGACGCAGTAGGTCGAATACCACTCACCATTAGTTTTTCGCAGCGTGAAGACGAGTTTGCCTCGCTTGCTAAGTTTGTCTGCCCCGATCATCACGTACTCGAATCGTGGTCTGATGCCGAACCAATCGGTGGCCTGATAAGTTTAGCGCAACCAACAATACGACCGCTTCGCGAGACACGAGCAGTATTGGAAAGCCTAGCCGTCTGGTCGGATCGACCTACTACGGCCTACGAAGCTCTTCAATCTCATTGGAAAAAAACCATCTTTCCTCGCCGGCAGAAAGAAGCATCTGCACAGTTCGTTAAGTTCTGGGAACAATCTTTGCGAGAGGGCTTCGTCGAAGTCGAGGCCGCGAAGAGTGTTGTTGGAGATTTTAAGGCTGGCGAGGTTAAACCCCTAGCCCAGCAAACCGCGACGGGCGACTTTTCTTTGATCCTGTATACCAAAGTGTCGATGCCTGACAGCCGGCACTCGCACAATCCCTGGCTGCATGAGCTTCCCGACCCAATTTCGAAAGTCACTTGGGGCAACTATGTTTGTGTTTCTCCGAGCGATGCCAAAGAACTCGGCCTAGTGGACGGCGATATCGTTAAAGTCTCTGCCGGCGATGAGGGGCCGCAACTTGAGTTGCCTGCCCTGGTCCAAACAGGACAACATGATGGAGTGTTGGCAATCGCCCTGGCCTACGGCTGCAAAGGGACCGATCGATTTGCGAAGATCGGGCCGCAATGGTTTGAAGCCCGACCGACCGTCCTCGAGAACGAATTGCTTGGAAAAAATGCTGCTGCGTTCGTGGAGTTTCGTGACGGGGCACAGCAGTACTTGCGTTCTGGTGTTACTCTGAGCAAGACCAGCAAGCGGCGCGATCTTGCGACCACTCAGTTATACAATTCGCTGGAGGTTCCTGCTGAGGTAGCGCCCCACGGCGCAGAACGCCGCGATATCGTCCAGCACACGACACTCAACGCCTTCGCCAAAGACACGCATGCAGGCGCTGTCGAACATCACTTCGACGGAGACACCCAACTGTGGCCCGAGGATCATCCCAAGACAGGTCACGCCTGGGGCATGGTCATCGATCTTAATAAATGCACCGGATGCTCAGCTTGCGTCATCGCCTGTCAGTCCGAAAACAACGTGCCGGTGGTTGGGTACGACGAAGTGCGCCGTCAACGCGAAATGCACTGGATGCGCATTGATCGTTACTATACCGGAGAGGGCGAGGACATGGATGTTGACCATCAACCGATGATGTGTCAGCACTGCGACAACGCCCCCTGCGAAACAGTGTGCCCAGTTTTGGCAACCGTCCATAGTAGTGAAGGGCTCAACGAGCAAGTTTACAATCGCTGTGTAGGAACACGCTACTGTGCGAATAACTGTCCTTACAAAGTCCGACGATTTAACTGGTTCAAGTACGAACACGACGACACGTTGCAAAACCTTGTGTTGAACCCCGAAGTAACCGTCCGCTCGCGAGGCGTGATGGAAAAGTGCTCGATGTGTGTTCAGCGGATCGAGGCAGGAAAAGTCGAGGCTCGAAGCCAAGGCCTGCCGGTCGCGGACGGAGCCATCCAAACGGCTTGTCAGCAGTCGTGCCCTGCCAATGCGATCGTTTTTGGCGACATCAATGATCAGGAAAGTAAGATTTACGAAGCATTGGAGAACCCGCGGCGCTATCGAGTACTTGAAGAACTCAACGTACGCCCTTCGGTGTCCTATTTAAGAGTAGTGAAGAATCGCGACGAGGAGTCTCATAGTGGTTGAATCAGAGAAAGATTTACAGACTCCTGCCGTGCCTGCTCCGAGTCCGGACGAGATGGCAAAATTGCGCCCCACGTTGATTACCGGAGGGAAGGTTCCGGCGGATGTCACACGCGATATTTGCACTCCCCTGGAGCGTGGCCCCACCGGGTTATGGTGGGGGGCTTTCTCGCTCTCGCTTACCGTTCTTACTATTGGCGTTGTAGCGGTCACCTACCAAATCGCCATGGGAATCGGCACCTGGGGATTGAATCGTACGGTTGGCTGGGCGTTTGATATTACGAATTTCGTTTTTTGGGTCGGCATCGGCCATGCAGGGACGTTGATCTCGGCCGTGCTATTTCTGTTCCGTCAAAAGTGGCGGACTTCAGTAAATCGAGCTGCTGAGGCAATGACGCTCTTTGCGGTCGTTTGTGCCGGCCTGTTTCCTGTTATTCACATGGGACGCCCCTGGCTTGCGTTTTGGATGGCCCCTTACCCCAATATGCGCGGCTCGCTTTGGGTAAATTTCAAGTCGCCGTTGCTGTGGGATGTGTTCGCTATCTCGACCTACTTGCTGATTTCCGCCGTCTTTTGGTACGTCGGGTTGATTCCCGATTTGGCCACCATCCGTGATCGGTCGAAACCCGGTTTGCGCAAACGCCTTTCGGGACTATTTAGCCTAGGCTGGAATGGGTCGGCACGCACTTGGCATCGTTACGAAACCGTCTACTTGCTACTAGCGGGTATCGCCACGCCGCTTGTTTTTTCTGTGCATACGATCGTCAGCATGGATTTCGCCACAGCGGTAATTCCCGGTTGGCACACCACGATTTTCCCGCCCTATTTTGTAGCTGGAGCAATTTTCAGCGGTTTGGCCATGGTGCTTACGCTGATGATCATTGCCCGAAAAGTGATGCAACTAGAAAACTACATCACGGTGCTCCATATCGAAAGGATGTGCAAACTCATGCTGTCGATGGGCTGTATTGTGGGGTTGGCCTACGGCACCGAGTTCTTCATCGCTGCTTTTAGCGGCAATCCTTACGAGCAGTTTGTATTTTTCAATCGAGCGTTGGGACCATTTAGTTGGGCTTATTGGACGATGGTGTCTTGCAACGTCCTGGTTCCGCAGGTGCTTTGGTTTCGACCGATTCGCAGAAACATTGTTCTCGTTTTTGTGGTCAGTATTTTCGTCAACATCGGCATGTGGTTTGAGCGGTTTGTGATTATCGTTACCAGTTTGCATCGAGATTTTCTACCCTCGAGCTGGGCCGACTATACGCCTACCACCGTCGAAGTTGCCACGTTATTGGGTAGTTTTGGACTGTTCTTTACTTTGTTCCTTCTGTTCTGCCGCTTTATTCCCGTCATTGCGATCGCAGAGGTGAAGGGGGTGCTTGAAAAGCCACGGCGTGACCTGAAGCATGATTCAGCACAAGGAGACGCAGCATGAGCGACCGACTACTATTGGCTACCTTCGAGCAAGAGGACGACTTGTTGGCCGCTACCAGCGAAGTTCGCCGTCGGGGACACAAGATCGTTGATGTGTACACGCCCTACGCAGTACACGGGCTCGACCGTGCCATGGGCCTCAAGGCCTCGCGACTCACCTGGGTCTGCTTTATCTGTGGCATGATAGGGGCCTTGGGAATGCTGTGGTTTGAACACTGGGTCGGTTCGGTTACTTGGCCAATCGACGTTGGCGGTAAACCCTGGAACTCGCTGCCATCCAATGTCCCAGTAGCCTTCGAGTCTGCCGTGTTGCTCGCTGGATTCGGGAGCGTGTTCGCCCTGCTGGCGGTCTCACGTCTCTTTCCAGGCAAACAAGCTCATCCAGTAATAGAGCGTGTGACCGACGATCGCTTTGTACTCGTACTCGACGAAGCAGATGCACAGTTTGACGTGTCTCAGGTCAAAGCCATGCTGATGCCGTTCAATCTGGTAGAGCTGGAAGAACGGGTTGTTTCAGCAGGAGGAACTCATTGATGCTTTATCGGTTCAACCTACTCTTGGCATTTGTTCTTGTGATGATCATGGCGATGTTGGTGCTGTTTCGCGTCGACAATTCGCAGCCGAACTACCAGGTCATCATCGGGGACGACATGACCTATACCCCCGCCTACACTACGTTTTCTAAAAACAGCAATTTCGCCAACGGTCGAACCCTGCAAGATCCGGTCCCCGGCACAATCGCACGGGACACTCAACTTTTTCACTTTGGGCCGACGCCACAAGATGCTCTTCGCGCTGGTGAGGAATTGGCGAATCCTTTCGATCTAAGCACGAAAGAAGGCGTTGCTTCCGCCGACCGCGGAACCGTGGCATTCCGAAGTTTTTGCATTGCCTGCCACGGGGCGGATGGCACCGGGAATGGTCCGGTAGCGAAACGGGGATTTCCACCCCCGCCCTCCTTACTAGTAGGTAAGTCGCGGGAGATGAAGGATGGGCAATTGTTCCACATCCTCACCTACGGGCAGAACAGCATGCCGCAGTTCGCAGCACAGCTGCCACCTGACCGCCGATGGGACGTCATCAACCATATTCGCCGCCTTCAACAAAAAGCACAGCAAAAGGCAAAGTCGGCAGCTGAATCGGCTGCAACGGCGCCTGATTCCGAAGCCAAGCAAGAAGAAGCTCCCAAGACAGAACAAAAAGCGGCACCCGAAGAAAAACAAAAAACCGCTCCTAAGGCGAAGCCGAAATCTGCCCCCGAAGTGAAAGAAAAGGCGGTTCCCGAGGAAAAGAAAAAACCAGCTCCAGAGGGTGAGAAGAAACCTGCGCCCGAAGCGGAGAAAGAAGCTACTTCAGTCCCAGAGACTAGCAAAAGCACCCAGCCAGACTCGGATTCGCCTACGCAAGTCGATACGGAAACACAACCATGACGCCAGAATCACTTTCATCCCCGACCATCTATCGCCAACTGACAAAGCTTGCAATTGTCGGGGCTTTTGTCCTTGCGATCGGTGCGCTGGTGGCGCCAGAGCGCACTTGGAGTAATCTACTTTTAGTTGGTTTCTATCTGGTCACATTAGGGCTTGGCGGTGCGCTGTTCATCTCCTTGAATAACGTCTGCGGTGCCTCTTGGAATATCTGCTTCCGGCGAATCCCCGAAGCGTTTTCTGGTCTGCTTGTGCCTACCGGATTGGCTCTGCTGGGTGTACTCGCATTGCGATACCAGCAATACGGTTGGCATCATCACGGCGAAGGAGACGCCGGCACGTTCTGGTTCAAGGAGCTGTGGGCAACTCCATCGTCCTGGATGATACGTTCCGTTGCCTACGTTGTGGTTTGGATTCTGCTGTCTCGGGCGCTCGTCGCCGTATCACGTCGCCAAGACAAGTCGGGAGGCGTAGGCTTGAGCATCCTGAGCAGACGATTGTCAGCCATTTTTCTTATTGCCTATGCGATAACTTTTTCGCTGGCAAGCTACGACTGGATTTTGCTGCTCGAACCGATGTGGTTCAGTACCATTTGGGGCGTTTACAATTTTGCAGGCATGGTACAGGCAACGCTTGCCGCAATGATCGTGCTGACAATTTTTCTGCGAAAGCGTGGGCCCTTGCGTAACGTCGTAACAGACGAGCATCTGCACGACCTGGGCAAGTTGCTCTTGGGGTTCAGTTGCTTTTGGATGTACATCTGGTTCAGCCAGTACATGCTGATTTGGTACACCAATATTCCAGAAGAAACGTTCTACTACATGGCAAGGACGCAAGGGTCTTGGGGACCGCTTATGGTGGTCAATATCGTTCTCAACTGGGTTGTCCCATTCTTTGTTCTTCTGCCACGGCCTAGCAAACGCAACGAAACCATCATGGTTAGAATTGCTTTTGTGGTGCTGATCGGACGTTGGGTCGACCTCTACCTGATGATCTTTCCCTCAACCGTTGGCGGCTCACCCCTGTTTGGCTTCCTAGAAATTGCAGGGATGGCGTTATTGATTGGCGTGTTTGGCAGACTGTTCTTCCAGTCCTTCGCGAAGGCACCCCCAGTACCAACGGGCGATCCGCTGCTAAGCGAGAGTCTCCACTACCACTGCTGAGCGATTATCGTAATAACAGTTTCAGGCGGACGTCAGACGAAACACAAAGCCGCCGGTCCCGTTATAGCCGCAGGCGGAAGCCGTGGTTTTCCAGGCTCGCCCGCGGCAGACCGCAAACTGGGTCGCCAAGTTCTAGGCCATCCAAGCCGTAGGGGGTGGTATCCTCATTGGGATTTCTGTATTACAAGGTCTGTAAAAGACCTGCGCAAGTCACTTTTGCGCATCGGGCACAACAAATAAACACCAACGGATATCCGTCCCATGCAATCATTTCAAGTTCTTTTTTGCGACGCCAAGATCCATCCTCCGTGTTGGCTGCGAGTAGCTGCCGCTGCGTGTTGCAGTTGGTTCTGCGTCGCGATCCTTCTTCCTAGCCCCTCTTTCTCGCAAGAAAAAACGGCGGCGAACTATGATGCTGCGCATGTTGGCGGCAATGTTGACGGACGGATAGTTGTTCCGACGAATCAAGTTCTCTCGCCGCTCGGCAAGCAAGTTGCTTTTACGGGTCGACCGACTGACGTTGCACTTAGCCCCAATGGTCGTTGGCTTGCTGTGCTAAACCGCCACGACACGCTTCTTATCGACGTAGAAAATGGCAAAATTGTTTCGCAAAGCAAACACCGCGGAGGTAGTTACAAGGGCATCGCTTTTACGCCCGATGGCCAGCATCTCTATGTCTCGTGCATTCGAGGCACGATCGAATCGTATACCGTCAGCGACGAGGGAAAACTGGGGAAGCAGAAACCGATCGAATTGCCTGCCACTCGGGCCGACAATGCTTTGCCGGTTGGCCTTGCCATCACCCCGTCGCTAAACAAAAAAGAAGGCCTCTCGCTATGGGCAGTGCTGAATCTAAATAACACACTCGCCGAGATCCAATTGCCTGACGGATTGATCGGACGCGAAATCGAAGTGGGCAGCGCTCCCTATGATGTGGTTGTCGTTGGCTCGAAGGCGTACGTTAGCAACTGGGCCGGCCAACATCCGGACTCGGGTAGTACCACAGGCCCTTCTGGAAAGGGTACGCCGGTGCGGGTAGATTCGCGTCGCCATATCGCGTCGGACGGTTCGGTCTCGGTGGTGGACCTCAATGCAGGGAAAGAAATCAAACAGATTAAAGTGGGGCTACACCCTTCGGGTCTGGCGGCGACAGCGGATGGTCGCTATGTCTGCGTGGCCAATGCAAATAGCGATACGGTGTCGGTGATAGACACGGCTAGCGACACCGTGGTCGAAACAATTGACACACGACCCGACGAGCAGTTGCTGTTCGGCAGTACCCCGAATGATTTAGCCATAAGCGCTGACGGCAAAATGCTTTACGTCACCAATGCCACGAACAATTGCGTCGCCGTTTATCAGTTCAATCCGCCCCAGAGTCACCTCCTCGGCTGTTTGCCGACCGGTTGGTATCCGGCCGGCCTAGTGTTGGATGAAAGCCGCAACGCAATCTACGTCGCCAATGTCAAAGGCGTCGGTTCCCGAAATCGCGACTGGCAAGGCAAACGCAAAGTGAAGGGAAAAGCCATTGCTGGCTTCAACTCGCATGATTACCTGGGTACGGTTTCGCTAATGCCGATTCCCGAGAGTGAACAACTTTCGGCACACACAAAAACGGTTTTGGAAAACAATCGACTCACCGAATCTGTTAATGCCATGGCGCCTCCTCGAAAGAATGTTGCTGCGCGTCCCTTGCCAGAGAGGCATGGCGAGCCTTCGCGCTTCGAACATGTGCTCTACATCATTAAAGAAAATCGTACGTACGACCAAGTATTTGGCGACATCGAACGTGGCGAAGGCGATCCGTCGCTCTGCATTTTCGGCCAAGAGGTGACGCCCAACTGCCACAAGCTGGTCGACGAGTTTGTGCTGCTCGACAACTTTTACTGTAGCGGTACTCTTAGCGCGGACGGCCACCAATGGACTAACGAAGCGTATGTGACCGATTACCTCGAAAAGGCGTACGGCGGTTGGCCGCGTAGCTACCCTTACGAAGGCGGCGATGCGATGGCCTATGCTCCAAGCGGATTCATTTGGGACAACGTACTTGCCAACAAAAAGTCGCTACGGGTTTACGGCGAGTTTGTTGCTGCCACGATTCGCTGGAAAGATCCAGCGAAGACCAAGCGTCCCAACTTCCTCGAATGCTATCGCGACTTCATGGAAAATAAGAATGAAATCGAAGTCAAGGCAACAGCAGCGATCAAAACCCTCGAGCCCTACCTCTGCCAGACCGCGATTGGCTTCCCCAGCATCGTGCCAGACATCCATCGGGCAGAGCAGTTTACCCGTGAGCTGAAAGAGTTTGAAAAGAATGACAACCTGCCCAACTTCATGATCATGCTGTTACCCAACGACCACACGGCAGGCACAAGGCCTGGCATGCCAACGCCCGAAGCGGCTGTGGCCGACAACGATTTGGCGTTGGGCCGAGTCATCGAAGCTGTTTCTAAAAGTAAGTTTTGGCCGAAGACATGCATCTTTGTCGTGCAAGACGACCCCCAAGCTGGGTTCGATCACATTGATGGCCATCGCACGCTTGCCATGGTCGTCAGCCCGTACACTCGCCGTCGGGTGGTCGACAGCACCAACTACAACCAGACCAGCATGATCCGCACGATGGAACTAATCCTGGGTCTACCGCCGATGAACCAATTCGACGCCTCGGCTACGGCAATGGCCAGCTGTTTTACCGAGGAGCCTGATTTCACACCGTACGACGCGGTGCCAAATAACATTCCACTGGATCGAATGAATCCTGAAGTCCAATCGATCACCGACCCCCGCCAACGTCACTGGGCGTTAGCTTCTCTTGAGTTACCGTTGGACGATGTCGACGAGGCGGACGAAGACACACTCAATCGGATTCTGTGGCACTCAGTACGCGGTCGCGACGACACCTATCCCGCCTGGGCAGTGCTAAGCGAATCGGAAGAGACCGCAGAGTTGGAGTGAATTGCCCCAAGACGATCGGAAAGAGATATTCAGATAGGGATGAATCCATCAAAACTTGAAATCCTGGCTTACGAAGATACGTCGCTTGGGCCATTGTGTCTCCGACGCCGTGAGTTGCTCTCGGAGCCTGGAACTTTTGTGACAGAAGTAACGCTCGATCATGAATTTTTGATGAGTAGCTACAACACAGATTCGGAACGCGCGATTTCGAATCGGTCGATCGAAATCCATGGCGGCAGCAATCTCAAGGCCCTCGTCGGAGGCCTCGGCCTCGGTTACACTGCGCGCGAGTTGCTGAGCCACAGAAATGTTGCTTCCGTCGAGGTCGTCGAGTTTTTGCCGCCGGTGATCGATTGGCTCCGCAGTGGTCTTGTTCCGCTGTCGGCTGAATTGAATGCGGCTGCGCACTTGCAGATCACTGCGGGCGACGTCTATCGTCGGTTACTGGATCAGCCTCGCGATCAATTCGACTTGATCGTGATCGATGTCGATCATTCTCCCAGCGATCAACTGGGTGAGTCGAATCAAGCCTTCTACACTGCCGAGGGACTCCTGAGTGCAAAGGCGCACCTTCACGAAGGGGGCATCTTAGCCGTGTGGTCGTACGCCGAAAGTAGTCGCTTTTCCGATGCCTTGCGAAGTACGTTTAAGCAAGTGCATGTAGAGCCTATTGAAACTGTCAACACGCTCGTCGGTCACAAGCAAACCGACTGGTTGTTCTTTGGAGTTCGGTAAACTCATCTTTTTTGGCAAGAAGGTTGCCCATCTAAGGCGATACCCATTCCAATTGGCGCCAATATTTTTGTCAGTGCGAGGTGGTTGCTTTCAAAAACTCCAGCATCAGCGGAATGGTTTCTTCCCAGTTTGGTGAGATCTCCTCACTCAGTAGTTCAGTCTGGCGACTTTCAAGTCAGCAACAACCGACGAACGGCGATTCCTCGACAGACAAAACCGGCCTCTAAAGAGACAGCCCAGCGGATATTCTTCTTTCCACATCGAGTTGCCTTATCCACCACTGGGCCGTTCGTATTGGGGAATCTTCAACAACTCGCCGCCGCGTAAGGCTGACTGGTGGGCGACGATGCCTGGCACTGTATAGGCCAGTGCTTCGTAAACGTCGATTGCCGGGCGACGGTCATGCACCAGCGCGTCGACAAACTCGTGGGTCAAAAACGTGTGCGATCCTTGGTGGCCGCTGTTGTGACGCAACGGCTCGGGCAGCATGTCGGTTTCCCACCATAGGGGTTGCTTGTACTTCTCGAAGTTTTGCAAATTGCGGACGAAGCCAGCGTCGTCCTTTTCGGTTTGCTTGCCTTTGCGAACGATTACGGGGCCTTGGCCGTTGGGGTCGGGGCCATAGAAGCTTGACTTCGTGCCGACCCATTTGGCCGTTTCTCCGCCACGGTGTGCACCCATCCACCAAACGCGGCAGTCGAAGGCATGGCCACGATCGGTTTTGAACATGGCCGATTCGTTCCAGAAGGGATTGTCGTAAACATTATCCTTGAGCACAGGATCGTCGTCGCCCCAGCCGTGGCAGACGACTTCAGTTAGACGCTCGCCGGTGACTCCCACCAGATGGGCAGTGCAGTGAGTCGGATAGTGCATTGGCGCTACGCCGTATCGCCAAGTGCGTTTTCCATTGTCAAAAAAGTAGCTTTCTAGCCCGTCGTGTTGATAAACCGATTCGAAGTAGAAAAGGTCGCCGAATTTTCCCTGCTCGTGCATCTTGCGAGCAGAGATGGTGAACTGCTGGTAGTAGCTCGTTTCAGCCATCATGTAGGTCAAGCCGGTCGACTCGACGATGTCGCGCAATTGGTCGGCCTGCTCGAGTGTGCCCCAAGCCGCCGGTACGGCCGTCATCACGTGCTTGCCGTTTTTCATCGCCTTGATGGTGTGGTCGACGTGCAGTGGCCCGTCGGTGAACACAGCCACAGCGTCGATGTTTTTATCGAGTACGAGTTCTTCCAGCGAGTCGTAGGATTTTTCGCACTTGTAGGTTTTCATCAGGGCTTTACGCCGCTCGGGGCGCAAGTCGCTGACTGCTTCGACAATACAATCGGGGTGCTCATGGAACTGGAATTGCAGCCCGAACCGTCCGCCGACGATGCCCAGACGGAGCTTTTTCGGCGCGGTATCGGCTGCATAAATGCCACGGGTGGCCAGTGCGGCCGCTGCCAGCGCGCCGCCAGACGCCTTGATAAACTGCCGACGCTGGATGCCAAGTGTTGGGTTTGGTCGAGTGGAGTCAGCCAACTTTGTGGGGATGGGTTTTTTCATGATAGAGGGCCTGAGAATCTCACGAAGTGGATTTGGAAGTTAAGTCATGGATTACATACGGGGGTATACAATTGCTCCACAAGTTACGGGTATTCAATGCTCGACGGCCTGCGATCCGGAAGAGAATCGCTCACGCATTCGCTTTCGGAGTAGTGGATGATTGTGTCGGATATGAAACTGGAGCGCCGATTCGGCCAACGACCAATCCTTGCAAAGGATGGCTTCGAGGATATCGCGATGCTGTCGGACGGTTTGAATTTTCGTTTCCCGATCCAGCGCTTCCCAGTCAAACAGAAGGCTAAAGTATTTACTGTTCTGCTCAAAGAAATTGGCAATATAACGATTGTCCGCCTTCTGGCTGATGTATTGGTGAAGACTGTCGTCGCACAATGGCTCGTCCGTGGGAGTCGCCGGCAAGCGATTTCGGTCGAGGAGATTGCGGATGTCCTTGTCTACGAGATGAGGGCGAGCCAGTTTGAGTGCTTGTAGCTCCATTGCAATGCGCACCTCGATATATTCGTCGAGGTCTTTCTCACGCAACGGCCGTATCTGCCACCCACGCCGTGGGATGTGCTGGAGCATGCCATGCCCGGCTAAGCCCGAAAAAATCTGCCGTACTGCAGAACGACTGATGCCGAATCGTTTTGCTGTCGACTCTTCTCGCAGAAAGACCGGTTCGCCCTCGATACTTAATCGAACAGTGTAATCGGAGATTTCTTGGATATGGCTTTGGAGTGGATCGACGTTCTTTGCTTTTGGGTTCTTGATCTCAGGCGACGTGGCCACTCGTTCGTTCAAGCGGTCTCGATTCACTCCTAAACGACGATTCTCGCCTTTTTGCAAAATACCTTCGGCAACCAACTCCTGAACGGCCGCTCTGACAGGAGTGATGCTGACCGAGTAATGCGAGGCAATCCCCCCCAAGGTGAGCGATTCGTCTTGCTCGCTGCTGGAGAATATACGGGCAATCAAGTCGTCCTTGATGAATTTGGTAATTGTCATGGTGCGTGTAAGGGTGCTACGAGGATGGTATCATTCCTATTTTTTATGTCGCAGTGTAAATATCATTGTTATCAATGTCAAATATTTTTGACGCGATTTATTGCTTATTAGATCCATAAATTGAGCTTAGTTGCTGGCATTTATTTTATTTTGTGTTCATTGTAAAATTTTTCCCCGCTAGCTATGATACTGCAATATTGCTGTAATAATAGCTATCTATCCTTCCCTCCAGGATCCTTTCCCAGTGAAAATCACCGCAATAGAGACGCACGTTTGCAATGCCCGGATGAGGAATTGGATCTTCGTCAAGGTGGTGACCGATCAGCCGGGGCTAATCGGCTGGGGCGAAGCAACCCTCGAGTGGCATACCCGCGGGGTCGTGGGGGCGATCGAAGACCTGTCGCAATTGGTCGTCGGAGCCGATCCGGCTCGGATCGAGCACCTTTGGCAAATGATGTATCGCCAGCATTTTTGGCACGGCAATGGGATTGTCCGGTCGACAGCTATCGCTGGGATCGACATTGCCCTGTGGGACATCGCTGGCAAGGTTGCCGGAATGCCTTGCCACCGACTGTGGGGTGGGCCTGTTCGAGATTCTATTCGGACTTATTGCCACCTGGGCGGTGGTCGTATGGAGGATTTTTACGAGACGTCGGTAGACAATGCCAAACAGTTTGGCGAGTTGGCTACCCAGGCCGTAGAAGAAGGTTTTACCGCTATGAAGACCATGGCTGTGCCGCCGACCATGCCGCTCGAAGGCAATCGGCCAGTACGAGCGGCTGAAGCGTGCGTCGTAGCAATGCGGGAAGCGGTAGGAGAAGACATCGACCTAATGGTTGACTGCCACGCGAGGCCTTCTCCTGCCATGGGATTGAAGTTCGCTCGAGCGTTAGATCCCTATGGTCTCTACTTTTTCGAAGAGCCGTGCTGGCCCGAGTCGATCGAGGGGCTCGCCCGGATCAATGCAGCAGTTACGACGCCCATCGCCACGGGCGAGCGGATGACTCACTTGGCACAGTTTCGCGATCTGTTTGCCCAGCGTGGTTGTGACGTCGTTCAGATGGATATCACCCATTGTGGCGGGTTGAGCGAGGCGAGGCGAATCGCGGCACTCGCCGAGGCGTACCGTATCTCGCTCGCTCCCCACAATCCGCAAGGCCCTGTCAGCACCGCCGCGTCATTGGAATTTGGCTTTTCGCAGCCAAGCTATATTATCTGTGAATCGGTCCATGCAGACGTGCCGTGGCGTCAAGAGGTTGTCGATGAAGGTTTTACGATCGATCCGAATGGTCGCATCGTACGTCCCAATACTCGACCGGGCCTGGGGATCGAAATCAACGAGGAGGAAGTCCGCCGACATCCGTTTGAGCAGGAGATTCCGCAGCAAGTCTTTTATTCGGATGGTAGTGTAGGAGATTGGTAGTGGGCAAGTTAAGCAGCGGCATGGAACCAATTTCCCTCTGCCCAACTGCTAATGGCTAACCGCTAACAGCTATATCTCTGTCACCAAGAGAAACAACCATGACGCAGACGCCCGAGCACCAGGAGCATCACCCCAGTTTTGAAGGCCGCATTGGCGTCGCCCGATCCGATATTACACCGCCTGTGGGTATCTACTCGAGGATGTGGGGCTGTGCGCAGCACGATAGGGCCGAAGGCGTACATCGCAACTTGATGGCTACGGCATTGGCGCTAGAACCAACATGCGATGGTGAGCCACTGGTGCTCATTCAGCTCGATCTGGGCTGGTGGCGGTTGGCTGAAGACGAACTATTCGTACGTTCCGCAGTTCTCGAGACGCTCGGGCTCGACGAGGCGAGACTGGTGATCACCCTGTCTCACACGCACTCGGGCCCCTCGACGTCGAGGGAGCAAGCCGACCGACCGGGCGGAGAGAAAATCGAGCCGTACCTATTGCAATTGCGCGAGGCGACGATTGACGTGGCTCGCCGGGCTCTGGCAAGCGTTGCGCCGGCCCGCTTGACGTGGACAACCGGTCGCTGCGACTTGGCACGCAACCGCGACTTCCTTTCTCCCGATGGAAGCGGAATCGCCTGTGGCTACAATCCGCATGTTGTGGCAGACGATACACTCTTGTTTGGTCGCGTCACGGACATGCAGGGAACCATTTTGGCCACGATTGTCAACTACGCATGCCACCCGACCACTCTCGGCGGTCGCAACCGACTCATTTCGCCCGACTACGTTGGCGCGATGCGCGAGACGGTCGAGACGGTCACCTGCGACGCGCCCTGTCTTTTTCTTCATGGGGCTTCAGCCGAACTAGCACCGCGCGAGCAGTATGTAGCCGATACCGACGTGGCCGACCGCAATGGTCGCCAACTGGGCTACGCGGCACTCTCGGCGTTGGAGGGCATGTTGCCGGCTGGCACTGCCTTGCGATTCGAAGGGGTCGAAGATTCGGGCGCACCGCTGGCTAGCTGGCGTCGTGTGCCGCACGATGTTTCAACCGTTTTACGCGTCGAGCAGTTTGCGGTCGATCTGCCCCTCAAAGACGAACTCCTGCCCGAAAATCTCCTTAGCCAACTTGATACGTGCAGCGATCGGGTCGAACTAGAGCGGCTTGAGCGGATGGCGGCCCTTTGTCGACGGTTCGACCACGGTCGCAAGGCGCACATACCGGTTTGGCTGTGGCAATTGGGCGACGCTTTCTTGGTTTTCACGCCGACCGAGGCAAATAGCGGCTTTCAAACCGAGTTGCGCCGAAAGTTCACAAAATTCGCCGTGGCGGTGACCAACGTCGCCAACGGCTACGTCGGCTATGTGCCGCCTGCGGACACCTATGACGGCGGTTCCTACCAGTCAAGAATTTCCCCCTTTCAGCCTGGCTGCCTGGAACGGTTGACTGACGCCTGCGCGGCGAAGGTCGTGCAACTCATGCAAATCGAACAGCGACCGGACAAAGCAAATTCAACCGAGGACGTTTTGCCAAATAAAAAAGAAACCACAGATGGACACGGATGAACACAGATACGTCAGATGCTTTCGACAAAAAAAGCTTGGATCACAACGTGCGACAGACACATAGAAAGAAGCCAGCAATAGAAGTCAAGGTGAAATGAGGATACCACCGAGGACACAGCGCGTTCTTTGGCCGCAACAAAAAAGCGTGTCAAGAAAGCAAGCTTTTATGGGTTTGTTTTGCAGAGCCACACCGAGGGAAAAGTTAAGAAGACTATTTTTTAGTCGAGAATGTAAACACGGTTTTTGTTTTGTATTGCTTGCCAGGGCGAAGAATGGTTGAGGGGAACTTCGGTTGATTGGGGCTATCGGGGTAGTGTTGCGTTTCCAGACAAAAGCCGCCACGGTGGACGTAAGGTTTGCCCGATTTCCCCTTCAAGGTTCCATCTAGAAAGTTGCCGCAATAAAACTGAATGCCGGGCTCTTCGGTATGGACTTCCATGACGCGACCACTGGTCGGCTCGTAAACGCGAGCCGCTAATTTCATGGTACCCTTGTCGCCTTGCAACACAAAATTGTGATCGTATCCCAAACCAAGTTCAAGCTGCTGATGGTCTTGCCCGATGTCTCGACCGATGGTCTTAGGGGTAGTGAAGTCAAATGGGGTGCCTTCGACTGGTGCTAGTTCGCCGGTCGGGATGGCGCCTGCATCGACCGGCGTATATTCTTTCGCATTCAGAAATAGCTCGTGATCGAGGATCGAGCCTTCTCCTTCACCCTTCAGATTAAAATAGGTGTGTTGAGTCAGGTTGATCGGCGTTGCCTTGTCGGTGGTGGCGTGGTATTCGACGGTCAGTTTGTTGTTGTCAGCAAGCTTGTAGAGCACTCTGACTTTCAAGTTGCCCGGATACCCTTCTTCGCCGTCTCTAGCGAGGTAGTTTAGTTCGACGCCGCTCCAGCCGACGGCAGAAACCGGCTTGGCATCCCACACAACTTTATCAAACCCAAAATTGCCGCCGTGAAGATGGTTTTCTCCATTGTTGGTTGCAAGCGTGTAGGTTTCGCCTTCAAGCGTAAATTGGCCCTTGGCGATGCGATTTCCGTAGCGTCCGACAATGGCGCCAAAATAGGGTCTATCGATGGCGTTGATATATCCCTCGACCGTATCGTACCCCAAAGCGATGTCGGCCATTTTGCCATTGCGATCCGGCACCATTATCGTAGTTATGATCGCTCCAAAGTTGGTCACTTTGACGGTCATCCCTTGATCGTTGGTCAGCGTGAATAGCTGAACACTATCGAAGTCGTCGACCGTGACTTCGGCGCCTGCTGGCCGACAAGCGATAAGAAGCCCGACGACAAAAAGAACAAGCAACGATTTCATCTTCATCTCCTGGATTAGCACGAGGCGCATACCCATGGTGCGTTCAGAAAAAGCGCAACGTAAGTCCGACATATAACACTAGCCCGACGCGCTAGCAAGAGATTTTACGAGAAATCCCTCGCTAGCGCGTCGGGCTAGTGAATTCACCACGTTCTGCAACGTGAAAAGAGGAACCAGGAAAATCAATCGGGGGTTCCAGCACGTACTTGGCGACAAGCACTGATTAATGCCCGCAACGATTCGAGGATCGTTTCCTCGGGCTTATTGTCTCGCACCGAATACTCTAGGGTCGCTGCCAACGGTGTCAATTGTTCAAAGCCATAGCTACCGGCGGCACCTTTCATCTGGTGGGCTGCGGTTCTCAATTTTTCTTGGTCGCCGCAATCATGCGATTCCTGCAACACCGTAATGCGGTCGTCCATCTCCTCCACATACATTTCCACCAATTCCCCAAAATCTGGGTCGGCTGCGAGATTGGAATAGATGGCCCCATTCTCACTCGTGTCCAATGTCATAATTTTGCCCCTTTGCTTTGCATGAATCAACGTTCTTATCAATAGCCTCAGCAAAGTATAGGACGCTAGAAACCGTGCGTCTAATAACGATATTGCATACGATGTGTTAGCCCTAATTGTATATTCGGGTGACGCCTGCATGCTTCGAGAGTGGCTCGCATAATCGCCACAAGACAGGTAACCGGAACTTGGGTGTTTCGCCCCACCGAAACGGTGGGGCCATATAGCCCGACCATCCTGGTCGGAATATATGCCCGGTCCTCTGGGTCGGGAGTGATCAAATTCGTATCCGCACCCAACGGGTGTGGGTCACCCCAGATGCCGTACACCAGTAGCAGCCCAATAGGTCGCCGTTGTCGAGCAAGATACCTTGGGGTTTGCCAAAGCCTATCAACTGATGTTCGGCTAGAAAGTTCTCGTGCTTCGCCTGGCCAAGCGAAGCTTCCTGCTTGGCATCGAATACCGTGACTTGATGCTCCAAGTCGAATGTCGCAAGATCTTCGCTAATGGCAAAACGAATGCCTTGGGGTTCGTGACGGTCGTTGTAAATCGCTGCAACTCGTCCATCGGGCAGAGCAATAGGGCAGCAGACTTGCCCCATCAAATTTGTTGGTTGAGGCTCCGACCAACTGCGTCCTTCGTCGTCGGATACTACCCAATGAACGGCCAGATCTTCTTTTGTCCCATAACGGTGTGTCCACAACATGACGTAGGCACGTCCATCCACCAGCCGAGTATTCGCTAGATCCCACCAGAGCAATTCGCCGGTCGGGTCGTCGGCAATCGTGGTCAGCTCGCCCCAAGTTTGTCCTTGGTCACTAGAAAACACCGCTGCTGCTTTCTGGTCGGGTGGCCCCAAGTAGCCTTCTGGTTTCCAGGTTTCAAACGTATACATCCAACGAATTTCAGAAAACTGAAGCAGTCGCCCCGCTTTGTTCCAAGTGTATTTTTCTGCCGGCAAGTCGACGGGAACCACTACGGGATCTAACCACGTGTTGCCGCGATCCTCCGACCAAAACAGTAGCAGCTCGGGGCGTTGAAGCGATTCGGTCTCAGGGTCGAACAGCAACTTGTCGGTGTTTTCGAATCTCGACGCCGTCAACAACAACCGCCCATCAGCCGACTCCGCAATGTCGGCTATTCGATAAGCCCAACGTGGATCATCGTCCGAGTGGATGCTGCCTTGGTTCTGCCAGGTCTTACCATGATCAGTGGTTCTCAATATCTCAATACGATGATCGCCAGATGCCAGATCGCTACCGACGTTCTGACAGCCAATGAGCAAACCATCGCTCAACTGGGTGATTGATGGCATGAAAGCACCGTGCCTTTTGTCGAAAGACAGGATCCCCTCGTCGATAATTTTTATCACCACAATTCCAATTCCCCTAAAGAAAAAAATCAGTCACTAATTTTTCTGAAGAGACCAAGATAAAGAACTTTTCCCAGAACCGATAATCTACTCCTGCGCCAACCTACATGTCTTTGCCAGATCGGTACTCTCCGCCAATCCACCTTTGCGGCAACGACGAATATGCACCTGGAAATTGCGATAAACACTTTGATTGAAACAGTTTACGAGTATTTCGAAGCTACTGGATTGCTTACTGTCGTTTTTTGCGATGTGATTCGCATGCCTACGTGATGAGGCAGGACGATTGCAAAGTCGGTGATCTGCGATTGCGGAAGGCGTCTTTCGACGACTTTTTTGTAGTATTTGTGGCTGTTTCCCCTTTGATGCGAACAAATGCCTTGAACCGCTATCCGCCAATTCTTTGGCTACCGCGAGTCTAGCAGGGTTCAAAATTTGCGATCATGACGCACGATTCCTCTAATCGCTACAACCCCTTATAGCACCCCACAGAAAGGCCCTGTCCTCCTGCGTTTGCTTGACGATTCAAAGTTTGCTTGAGTACACTGAAGAGCTTATCACCACCTTTGGTGGGTAGACTGTTTACGATCATACGCTCAAGCACTCGAATGTTCGCCCGTGTCAATTTAGTTACTTGTGCGGAGCCAGTTTGACATACGTCTTGCCAATATCCACCTTGGATTTTTCCATCCAATCGGCAAGCAGACTTTTCTCAAGCCAAGTTGCGGTTCGTTAATATTTTCAACACGTTTCTCGTAGGCACACGATTCAATTTTTTGACCTGCCTTTTTGAGGAAAGGGACGAAGTTTGGCCAATCTAGTCAAGGACACCAAATGGTTTCACTATGAAACCGAGACTGCTGAGCACAGTCTGTTAGGTGCTGCAATCAAGACGCTAGTTGGCGTGATAGCGGGTGGTGTTGTGTTCGCCTTGGGGTGGCACACTCTAGGAATCGTTATCTGGACAATTACCACGATCATTGGCGTGGTCACGTTAGGTTCGCAGAGGGGGCGTACTGGCGTTGGCCAGTTTTTTGCTGCTTTGGGGCGAAGCATTGGCTGGGGGCTGGGAATTGTGCTACTGGTCCCTGTCTATCTGATTGGATTCACCATAGCCCACCTGGTTTCTTGGATCACTGGACGAGATAAGCTTCATCTACGCGATGGCGACTCACAAACCTTTTGGCTGCCCGTAGACCACGACCGACGTAAGGTTCGCCACATCCGTGCCCTGTTTGCAACTGAAACCATCGATGCCAAGGGAGGGCGAAGTTGGGTAGGGATTGCTGTCTTGCTGGCGGCGATGCTGGTCTCGGCAGAAATTTTGCTTCGCATACTCGGCTACGGAACCCCAATCCTTTACGTGCAAGATATGCGAGCAGGCTACTACCCTGGCCCGAATCAATCCGTCTATCGTAGCGGGGGACTTGTCGAAACCAACCAGTATGGGATGCGCGCTCCAAAAATCGAGCCCGAAAAAGCTGCGGGCGTTTTTCGCATCCTGATGATAGGCGATTCGACACTATGGGGTGGCAGCTACGTCGATCAGTCAAAACTCTATGCTCGGCGCATGGCTCAGAGTTTCGACGAACAGTACGGCGAGAACAAGGTCGAGGTGCTAAACATCGGGGTGAACGCCTGGGGCCCTTTCAATGAGCTAGGTTACATCGAACGATTCGGCACGTTCGATGCCGACATTGCGGTCATTTGCCTTCCCATCGGCGATATCTACCGCGGTTTAGCCAAGCTAACGGGCCTTCCCTACTTCACCGTCGATGCCCCTCCGCGAATGGCACTCGATGAGGTTCTCCAACATCTAATTTGGCGAAGTAGCACAAGTCGAAAACGGATGCCGGACGATCAACGGCAGGAACAGGGCGTCGAGGGCATTGCCGCCTACGTAAGACTGGCTGAGAAACTCCGCGATGCGGGGTGCGACGTACTCGTAGAAATCCTTCCGAGCCGCGTCGCCGGAATAACCGAAACTATCCCACAAAAAGAAGAGCAGGATCTGGAGAGACTCCGCGCCGCGCTCGAACAGCAGGGCTTTGCAGTCGGATATTCCGCCGGGTTATTCCAAGGGCAAGGCGATACAGACAAACTTTACCACGATGTATGTCATCTACACATTCTGGGGCATCAAATCTATTCCAAGTATTTAGAAGAGCGGATCAAACATCAGAGCGATGTATTTCGTGAGTGGACAAGTCGGTCGCTTGTCACGTCGGAAGAGGAGGGAGAAGAATCCAAATGAATATCCTTGGCATCAGCGCACTCTATCATGATTCGGCCGCCTGCCTCATTCGAGATGGCGAGATCATTGCGGCTGCGCAAGAGGAGCGATTCTCGCGAAGAAAAGGTGATGCGCGATTACCGCGACATGCGATTGGCTACTGTTTAGAAGCGGGCGAAGTTGGCAAAAGCGACCTCGACCTCGTTGTTTTTTACGACAAACCGCTGACCAAACTCACAAGACTACTAAGCACGTATACCCAGGTCGCTCCGCGAGGGCTAAAATCCTTTCTCATGGCAATACCGGTCTGGCTAAAAGAAAAAGGCTGGGTGGCCTACGAGATCGAGCGACACCTTGCCGGGCTAGGCTATGACAGGCCCAAAGACTTTCAACTGGCCGAACATCATCACTCACATGCGGCAAGTGCCTTCTTTCCATCGCCCTACGAAGAGGCTGCAATCATCACCGTCGATGGTGTCGGCGAATGGACTACCACCGCTATTGGTGTCGGCGAAGGCAACCAGATGCGGCTGTTGTTCGAGCATAAATTCCCCCACTCGCTAGGGATGCTGTATAGCGCATTCACTTATTTCACCGGCTTCAGAGTCAACTCGGGTGAATACAAGCTGATGGGTTTGGCGCCCTACGGCGAGCCAACGTATGTTGACCAGATCAAAGAGAATCTCATTTCTATCCGCGAGGATGGTTCTTTTCGCCTGAATCTCGACTACTTCGGTTACTTAGACGGCTTGACCATGACCAACGACCGGTTTGGCGATCTGTTTGGCGGGCCACGACGACACCCTGAGGCTGACATCACTCAACGCGAGATGGACTTGGCCCGATCGATCCAAACGGTTACTGAAGAGATCATGATGAAAATCGCCCGGTATGCTCGGGCGGTCACCGGCAAGCGGTATCTCTGCATGGCTGGTGGTGTGGCACTGAATTGCGTGTCTAACGGCAAGCTGCTTCGCTCGGGTATCTTCGACGACATTTGGATCCAACCAGCGGCAGGCGACGCCGGTGGAGCCCAAGGTGCCGCCCTCTATAGCTGGTATCACATCCTAAAGAATCCTCGAAAGGCCGACAATAAGCATGATTTCGTCCGCGGTTCGCAGTTGGGACCCTCGTTCCCACGCGACCAGATCCGAACTTTCTTAGACGAAAATAACCTGCCCTACGAGGAACTGGAAATCCCCGATCGCAATCGACGAATCGCCGAAGCGATAGTCGACGAAAAAGTTATCGGTCTCTGCCAAGGCCGGATGGAGTTTGGGCCTCGAGCGCTCGGCAACCGATCTATCTTAGCCGACGCCCGCAGCCCGAAAATGCAATCGTTTTTGAATTTAGCCACGAAGTTCCGAGAAAGTTTTCGACCGTTTGCCCCAATTGTGCTTGAAGAAGATGCCCACGAATACTTCGAGGCAATCACCAAATCACCCTACATGTTGATGGTAGATCAGGTCCGACCCGAACGGTGTATCAAGTCTTCGCTCGACCGCAGCGCAGCTGACATGCGAGAGTGGGTCAACGAGCCTCGGTCGGATGTGCCTGCCATTACACACGTCGACTATTCTGCTCGCATCCAAACCGTCGACGAGGAACGCTCACCCGATTTATACGATATTTTGAAACAGTTCAAAGGCCTGACCGGCTCTTCCGTTTTGGTAAACACAAGCTTCAACGTACGAAGCGAGCCGATTGTTTGCACGCCCGAGGATGCTTACGTCTGCTTCATGCGTACCGGGATCGACATGCTCATCTTGGATAACTTTGTGCTGCTAAAACCTGAGCAGCCCGAGTGGCAAGAAGAGGAAGACTGGCGCGAAAACTTTGCGATTGACTGATCCTATTGAGGGTTGCGCCAATCTTGGGCTATCGCAATATATCAAGTAAGAGGAGGTTTCTATGCTATTCGTTCGATGGACTTTGCGATTGCTGGTAGATATAGTGCAGTTCGGCTTTGTTAATCGCTCCTTAGCCATGAGCCTGAGCGTACTGTTCCTACTGGCTATCGGTTTGGTCATTGCCGCCGCCCAAATTTCTGCGCCGTTCATATACACGCTGTTTTAGCTTGCTTCTCCGTTGGGCATGACGCCAGCAATGGATCCTCTCCTAGCCGGACGGATTGAATCATATTCTCTTGAACTATCTCATTCCAAGGCTTTGCGCCGAGGGCTTTTCTGCTTTTATTCCTAGAATACAACCTACTGTGTGAGAAGACGAAATGAGCGAAAAAACAATTTTGGTTGCCGGTGGCGGCGGATTTATCGGTGGGCATTTAGTAGCTCGACTCCTCCAAGACGGACACAAAATCCGCAGCGTCGACATCAAGCCAATCAGCGACTGGTATCAAGTTCATGACGGTATAGAAAATGTGGTCGCCGACCTCAAAGACCACACTGCATGTCAAGCAGCCTGCCAGGGGGTCGACGATGTCTACAACTTGGCCGCCGACATGGGCGGCATGGGTTTTATTGAGAACAACAAGGCACTTTGCATGTTGTCGGTGTTGATCAATACCCATCTACTCCAAGCGGCAGTGGATAACAGCGCGAAGCGATTCTTTTACGCCAGCTCGGCTTGCGTTTACAACGCCGACAAGCAGGTCGACGAAGACGTTGTCGCGCTGAAAGAAGAAGATGCCTACCCCGCCATGCCCGAAGACGGCTACGGCTGGGAAAAACTCTTTTCCGAACGCATGTGTCGCCACTTCCGCGAAGACTACGGCCTTCGCACCCGCGTCGCACGCTTCCACAACGTCTACGGCCCCGATGGCACATGGGACGGCGGTCGAGAAAAAGCACCTGCCGCCATCTGCCGCAAGATTATCAACGCCGTGGAAACCGGCGAGACCGAAATCGAAATCTGGGGCGACGGCAAGCAAACCCGCAGCTTCATGTACATCGACGACTGCATCCACGGCATCCTGGCCATCATGGACAGCGACATCCTCGAACCCATCAACTTAGGCTCCGACGAGCTAACCACGATCAACGGCTTGGTCGACATGGTCGAAGAGATCGCGGGCGTCAAGTTTCAGCACAATCACAATCTCTCGGCCCCCAAAGGCGTCAACGGTCGCAATAGCGACAATTCGCTCATCCAAAAACATCTCGATTGGGCGCCAGGCATCCGGCTCCGCGACGGCATGCAAAAAACCTACGATTGGATTCGGGGCGAGTATCTCAAAAAGAAAGAAAAACAAACGGCTTGACGTGGACTTTGCTAGTGCCCAGTAAGCTCTGATTGGCAGTCTGGCAACTCCTGGATAAGCTTGGAAAACGCCTCTTGGCTTATGCCGCTGCATGAATGGATTTTGAGTTCCCTTAAATTCGTCAGTGCCCTGAGATGCGCTAACCCTTCATCCGCAATCGCATTGCAATTGTAGATCGAGAGTCTTTTGATTTGTGTTTGTCGGCTAATCCATTCTAGATCACCATCGGTTATGTTTGTGGAACTGATGGTTAGGTCTGTTAGCTTCGGCAAACGGTTCATCGCGGTAAAGCCGCCTGGCCCAATTGTGACACTGTGAAAGTTGATGGTTTCTAACGAGGGAAGGTAGCCCAGGAGGGCCACTTCCTCGTCCGTAAACGAAAGTTTGCGATTCATGCCGACGATAACATGGACAGCCTCTCCGCCGGCTTGGAAATACAAGACAAGTCCTCCCCTCTCAATATTTTCCACGAATCGCGGGAGATCTATAACCTGGACTCCCAAGGCTTTTAGATCCTCGATGGCTTTTTCTTCACAAAAGTGGGCAAAGCGAAGCGTTGAGTCGAGTTCTTCCAAGGCTGCATAGGTTACCTGAGTACGTTCCAGTTGGAGTGAGAGTAGTGTTTCAATTTTACTCAAGTGCTTCATGCCGAGGTCGGTCACTTGCGTTCCGCTCAAGTTGAGTTTTCGCAAATATTTTAACTTCTGTAGATGAAGCAATCCTTGGTCAGTGATTTGTGTGCCTCGCAGGTCGAGTTCCTGGATATGTTCGAGTTTTGTCAACTCTTCTAGGTCGTCGTCACTCAACTTGGCATTCGAAAAGTTAAGGGCGTACAGCCTGTGTCGGTCGTAAGACGTACTGAACGTAGTGAGAACAAACCGCCCCACTGAAAAATCTCGGTTTACCGTGCCTCTAACATGTACCTCAGCCCCCAATGACACTGCATGGTCTAATCGCCGCTGATTGTGTCGAGCTTCCATCAACGGTTGTGCCAATAACGCCATTACGACGCTAAGCAGGGTCGTCGCGAGGAGTAACGATTTTATAGAGAAGCGGAAACGGTGCCGCGCAATCCTAGGGAGTGGTTCAGTCATCAGGGCCATATTACTGTTTTGCAGTCCTCCGGCACATGGGCCACGGTTAAGGCTTCAGCAACCGCCCCAAATAGTGCAGCGCCACAGCCCCTGCCAGCAGCGGGCCCAAAGCTAATATCGCCCGTGGCCGTACCACAACCACGACTAGGCTGAGGCCAATCGCCCCGATCAACCAAGGCGGCGTCCGGCGAATGATCTCATGCACCTGATCATAGGCCAGCCAGATGGCCCCCAGCACCATCCCCATGCGCAGGCAACCGCTGAGCACAATCACGTACTCTTGGGCAAGCCCTTGTGCGTAGAGCACCCCCGCAGTTGCCAGCAGTCCCAAGGCAATAATCCCGATCAACAACCGATGCATGAAAAAATCCTAAAGCAGCATTTGAAAAATACGCCGCAGCGAGTTGAAGTCGAGTCACCCGAACGGTCGGTCGACACTCTTCTCGAACACCCTGAACGCTACGGATATTGATCGAAATTTGCGTTCGCACAAGACACGATGCCGTTAGCGTTGGCGGCCACGGCACCATGAATGGAAAACGGCAAAGCACACTAACGGCGAAGATGCAGCCCGGTGGCGTCGACAACCATCATGCCGCCCTCGACAATTCGAGCCGAGCCTCGCACGACGACCCTATCCGTTGCTTTCACATCGAACAATTCGCGGACATCCATTTGCAAAACCTTACCCTTCTCGTCAACAAAACGTACCATCGCGAGCATGTCTGAACGGTCTTCGGCATGGGCCTCGCAGAAAGAACACTCTTCGCCAGAAGCATGGTTGTGCCCATCTGCTTTGCTCGCGACCACCGTCTGAGAATCGGCCAAGAAAAAGACGGCCTTATTCTTGGCAAACGGAAAGTCGGGCTGTGTTTCTAGCCAAGGGTTCGCCAACCCTCCAACCTGACCGGTCAGCACCACATCCATCGCGTCGGTTGCTTTGGCAGCTTCATGGGCATGGTCGTGCCCAGCATGGTCGTCATGGCCTGCGTGTTCCTTGTGTTCCGCTTCAGATTCTTCGGCATGACTTTCTTCAGCGGTATGCTCTTCCTCGGTTTCCGTTTTACCCAATAATGTTGCCCGAACCTCTGAAACCAAGTTTGCCCCGTCCGGCTCGTCAGCCAGGGTCAATTGAGAACGGTACTTGGCAACCAGCTCAGGATCGACGGTAGGCCCCGATTTGCCACAGCCAGCGAGGCTAGCGATCACCACGATGCCAACAACAGAGCAAAGCAGGCAGATAGTACGCGACATGAGAATTCCTTGGGTAGGTAAGGTCGTGGCGGGAGGCAAACGCTCGTGTTGCCACTCTAAGGGCGTACAACGCCCCAGCAGAGCCATATTTTGGGGATTCAGAGGCAACTGTAAAGGCCGGCCCCCCTGGATTGGTTCCGTTGTAGCCGCAAGCGGAAGCTGCGGTCGAGCCTGGAAAACTGCGGCTTCCGCCTGCGGCTAGCATGACTTTGCAATACCCCTCCCCCCCGAGTCTACGTAAATCAGCGGGTATTGGTTCACTTCAATTTATTTAGGAAGATTTTTTGCTTCTCCGCACCAATATGCCCAATCCGACGGCGAAGTCCCTCTTGGAAGCCTAGTCTGCCGACCTCACCAAGGTTGCAAGAATAGGCGATCCAGCGTGATTTCACTCAATTTTTTGGTGCCCGACGGCCTGTCGGGCCAACAGTCCCGAGTTGGAGGGCGAAAGCCATGTTCAAGAAAATGATCCTAAGTGTCGTTGCAGCAGCCTTGTTGGGTGGTGTCTTGCTGGGTAGCAATGCGCTGAGTTACCTGACCACTTCCTATGATCGGGTTTCGCAATCCGTTGAAGACAGCGTGCCGCTGGAGTTCCAGATCGACCGTGCTCGCAAAATGGTCCGCGACTTGGAACCCGAAGTTCGCCGTTCGATGCATGTCATCGCCAAGGAAGAAGTTGAAGTCGAGCAACTCGACAAGCGAATCCGAGCCAGCGAAGCCAACGCCGACAAAGACAAGTCAGAGATCATGCGTCTCCAAGCAGACTTGCAGACTGGCAAATCGGTTTTCCGCTATGCGGGCCACCAATACACGGCAAACCAAGTGAAGCAAGACTTGTCGCGTCGCTTTATTCGCTTCAAGACCTCCGATGCTACGCGAGGCAGCCTCTGCGATATGCGAGATGCTCGCCAACGCAATCTTGATGCGGCCCGTCAGAAGCTGGCTGCCATGATGAGTTCGCAACGGCAACTGCTCGTCGAAGTAGAGAATCTCGAAGCCAAATTGAAATTGGTAGAAGTCGCCCAAACCTCCAGCGACTTGCAACTTGACGACAGCCAACTAGCTCGTGCCAAGGGGCTGATGGCTGACATCCGCGCCAAGCTCGACGTCGCTGCCAAGCTGGCCAATGCCGACACCAGCTTCCACGACGAAATCCAACTTGACGAGCCTGCTCCAGAAGACATCTCCGCCCAAGTGGCCGAATATTTTCTTGGTAAAGCTAGCGAGTTGGGAACCATCGAGGTGGCTAGCTTGATTGAAGATTGAGTTGTTTGGTTGTGCGACGGTCGTAGCAGCGGCCGTCGCTGGTTTCTCTGTCCTTTCGATTACGGCTAATCGATCATGTTTCCCACTTGGCGTCTAAAAATTCGCGAAGCCCGCATTGCACTCCAGCAGGGACGCTGGGAGGAAGCATCAGCCCTATTAGGCGAGAAATCGGTGCGTGATTTCCTGCCTGCCAAACGACTCTCGGTTGAAGTCGCATCGCACCTAGTAAAGCGAGCGGAACAGCGGTTGGAACATGGCGACAGCGTTGCTGGTTGGAACGACCTCCAGCAAGCAACACAACTGGGCGGCTGCGACGAGCAGATCACTCAGCTCAGAGAAAATCACGCCCGCCGTGGGCTCGATCAGGTTCAGCATCTTCTCAAGTTTGGAGAAACCATGTTGGCGAAACAGCAAATCGCCCGACTCGAAAAACGACGACTTGGTGGAGACGAACGCCGAGCATGGAAGCTCATCGTTCATCTTATCACCCAAGCGAAAGAATACGCACACCAAGGCAATATGGCATCCGCGGTCGAATTACTCGAACGAGCGGCCAAGTTATTGCCCGATCAGCAGGAGTCGCTTCACGAAGAATTACTTTCCCGAATCGCCTTGCTGCAAGAACAAACTATCAAACTACGCGATCTGTCGACCAATCTCCACCAAGAAGTGGCCGACCAAGCGTGGACTCAAGTACTCCGCACCGCAGAAACTATGTTAGAATTAGCACCGGAGCATCAAGCGGCCCGTCGAGCACGACGGCAAGCCTGGAAGGCCGTTGGTTTGGATGCTACTAAATTACAGGTGGGGCTGAATCCGAGAAAATCGTCTGGGCCGCAACGTCGCAACCATCAGCAAGCCTCGGCAAGCACACACGCGTGGAGTTCTTCTGTTGACGTGGACACGATGACAATCAAGCGAGAATCAGGCCGACGAGTAGTCGCATGGATCGACGGGGTAGGTGGTTTTTTAATCTGCCTCGGCGAAGAAATCCTGCTGGGCCAACCGTCTGCCGGCGGTGCAGATATCCCCTTGTTAGCCGACCTTTCGCGGCGGCACGCTTCCCTCCGCCGCGAAGGGGAGGCTTATGTACTAACACCAATCCACCAGGTGAGCGTCGATGGCCAACCCCTGACAGGGCCAACCGTCTTGACCCCAGGAGCAATGATCGAGTTGGGGGATTCGGTTCGCATGAAATTCGACCGTCCCCACGCACTCAGCGCAACGGCCGTACTGAAAATCGAATCACATCACAAAACTGAACCTGCGGTAGACGGCATCGTGCTGATGGCAGAAAGCTGCATCGTTGGTCCACAGTCACATAGCCATATACACTGCCGACGCTGGGAAGAGGATCTGCTGGTCTTTCGGCGTGGCGACAAACTCCTTCTGCGCACGGCAGACGAGATCCAAGTCGACGGCGAGGCTTGCGTCTCCGAAAGCGAGATCGCAGGCAACTGCCGCGTCGAAGGCGAGAGCTTTGCACTGAGTTTTGAAGAGATTTAGGGAATACAGAGAATGAGGGTTGTTTGGCGTAGAAAAAGGGCAGCAGCGCTGGATTAGGAGGATTTGAAGAAACAATGATTTCGCTGTTTTTCCAATGCTCGCCATGTCTCCGTGGTTATTCTCATTTGAGAAGTTAGAATTGAATTGGGTAAGCAAATACCGTGTTCACACTCGATACTGAAAAACCGATGACCATTCCGCCTGCTGAACCTGAGTCTGACGAACGACCCAAGTCGGCAATGCGCTACACCTACGCCAGTGGTTCAACGCCGCTGCCGGGGTATACGATCAAACGGGGAGTCGGTCGCGGTGGCTTTGGCGAAGTCTATTTTGCTGTCAGCGACGCGGGCAAAGAAGTCGCGCTCAAGCTCATTCGGCGAAACCTTGAGGTCGAACTTCGTGGCGTTACCCAGTGTTTGAATCTCAAACACCAGAACCTCATCGCCTTGTACGATATCCGCACCGACGAATATGAAGACCGTTGGGTGGTCATGGAATATGTCGCAGGCGAGTCGCTCGAAGACGCCATCGATCGCCATCCTAACGGAATGCCGGTCGAATTGGCCACGCAGTGGTTTGTCGGGATTGCCACAGGCGTCGCCTATCTTCACGATCATGGCATTGTTCACCGCGATCTCAAGCCGGCAAACATTTTTCTGGATGAAAGTACCGTCAAGATTGGCGATTACGGCCTCTCGAAATTTATTTCTTGCAGCCGACGTAGCGGACAAACCGAGAGCGTTGGCACCGTTCACTACATGGCGCCCGAGATTGCCAACGGACGCTACGGCAAAGAGATCGACACCTACGCCCTGGGGATCATTCTCTACGAAATGCTAACCGGCCATGTGCCGTTTGAAGGCGAAAGCGTAGGCGAAGTGCTGATGAAGCATCTCACCGCCGAGCCTGATTTAGACGCCCTGGAAGAGCCTTACCGGGGCATCGTACGCGGGACGATGGCCAAAGACCCTGACATGCGCATAAAAAATGTCAGCGAAATGATCGAGCGTTTGCCTGGCGCAGCAGGAGTTGCCGGAGTATCTGCTTCGGCAGCGGCGAATGGTCATCCTGTCAATGCCGCTGCCGGCCCAAGCCCAAATGTCGGCGCGGCGGCAAACGCAGCTTCGCATGCAGACCAAGGCGAAACAGACAACGAATACGAAGAAGAGCCTATTCTCGCGGGCATCCGCGAAGGATGGCGAGAGTTGGACCGCCGTTTCCACGAAAGTCGACGGCACCCGCTGATCAAAGCAATGGTACTCTTTCTGATTGTGAGTGGATTGTTTGTAACAACAGGAGCTTGGCTGCCCGTACTTATTTGGATGGGGCTGATCTATCTGGTGTACCGTGCCCTGTGGGCCGTGGTTGTAGGTCCGCCCAGGCCCAAAAAAGCAAAACCGTACGCTAAACACTCAGCTCCGTACGCAGCCGCCGCCGTATTTGTGGCCAAAACCTCTCCTGGGTCTGCCGAAAAGAAAAAGCCTAAACCGAATCGCTCTTTCCGTCGGCAGCGGCGGCGAAGTTGGCAGCAGCAACTGCACGAACATCTGGCTGCCAAGCCTCTGCGCGAACGGGTTACCGAACTGGTCGGCGGCATGCTTCTAGCAGCGGCGATCGCAACCGTCTCGACGTTTGTTGTTTGCTCGATCCTGGTAGGGCCTGCATCGTTAGAATTATTCGTTTGGGCAGCACTAACCGTAACTATCTCGGTTTGGGCGATCATGGTGCCAGCGAAGTTGCTCGAAGGAAAAGTCGAAGACCAATCACCAATGCGATTTATTCAACTTGTTTTAGGTGCCCTTGTAGGCATGGTTGTCTGGGGGATCGGCGAAGTATTGCTGCTCGATTTGCCTCACAATAACGATTGGGGAATCACCCCGGGTGAGGCACTCAGCAGCAACGTATTTCGACTGATGGAAAGCAATGTGCTGTGGCGAGGATTCCACTCTGGAGCCATAGAAATATCTCTGCAAGGGTGCGTCGCCTACTTTGCGTTCCTCTTCGTGATACTGGCTTGGTGGCGACAAGCGGAGTCTTCTCGCAACCGGCGAGTAAGCCTCTGGGCCGTCGTGTGGTGCGGATTCGTGGCTTGGCTATTGCACTTAGTCTGGTGGTTCCCCCAACCCGCCGGCATCCTGTTGGCTGCGGTGATTGCGTTCACACTCCAACTTTCCAGCTCCTGGCTACCCCCAACCCGCCGCCAAAAACTAGCCGAGCAGGAGGTTTAGCATGATGCACCAAGCACCGGTCATAGCGATCATGCCTGTTATCGTAACGATCGCAGTAGTCTTGTTCGCAATTTACGTAGCCACAAAGCTTTCAGGCCGCACGCTGGCAATCATCTTGGGCGGCGGGTTTGTTGCGCTACTTTTATCGTGGTTCACAGTTCGAGTCTCCTACCAAGAAGTTGCACCAAGCCAAGTTACCACGGTTGCGGTAGAGGCAAGGTCACCAAGTTCAAAAACGATCGCAGAGCAGTGGGACAAGCTGACAAGAGCGAGAATTCTGTTAGACGATGTTGCGACGGACGAAAAGGCGGCGGCTCCTGAAGAGGAGGAAGAGGCTATCGAAGCAGCCGACCAGGACGCGTCCGAAACCGATGAGCCAGCAGAGCCACCACGGCCTGCCTGGGTCGATTGGCCACCGAAACGCGTGGGTAACGTTTATCGGCAAGTGATTGTTTCAGATCGCTATAGCACCGTCGACGAATGTTTTTTGGATTTAGAAGATCGTTTTCAAGGGGTCGTCCAAGTACGAATGCAAAGCCTATTTGCAGGACTGCCAGGAAGTCCGTTTGCGATTCCCCGGCCTACCAAAATGGGCATCGGCCTAGACTACATCATGAGCGAAATTTGCCGGGAAGAATATACCGAGACGGTCTCCTCGTCGGTCGGCGATATGAAACGAGTGCATGTGCTGATGGAATTCGATTCAGCCATCGACAACCATTTGCGTGCGGCATGGCAACGATACGAACGGTTAGATCGACTATCGTCGGTTGGCGGAATTGCAGGGTTGGTCTTGGCGGGACTCGCTACCGTGTTTGGTCTACTAAAATTCGACACCTGGACTCGAGGTTATTACACAAAGCGGTTGCTCATCGGCGTGCCATCAGCGATAATCGCGATTGTCTTGCTTTTGGTTACGATTAGAGGATAATCTCGTAGGCAGCACGCGAGATATACCACGGAGACACGGGGAACACTGAGAGTCAATTGATGCTGATCGAGGAAGAATTGACTGGCGCGATTTGTTCTGCGGCCATTGAAGTCCACAAGCACCTCGGCCCCGGTTTGCTAGAGTCGGCCTACGAAGAATGCTTGTGTCACGAATTACGCCAGCGCGGGGTTGCATTTCAAAGACAAGTTCCTTTGCCGGTTACTTACAAGGGAGTGCGGCTAGACTGTGGCTATCAAATGGATATCCTTGTCGAGGATAAGGTTGTCTTGGAGTTGAAGAGTGTTGAATCGATCCTCCCGATCCATGAGGCGCAGTTGCTTACTTATTTGAAACTAAGCCAAAAGAAAGTTGGATTGCTACTAAACTTCAACGTACCACTCATGAAAGAAGGCATAACTCGGCGAGTATTGTAATTCAAAATGAAAAGAGAATAACCACGGAGGCACGGAGAACACTAAGAAAACCGTATGATACGACGTTTTTTCGATTCAAAATACTCTGTGTCCCCCGTGCCTCCGTGGTGAATCCAAAGTGGGAAGTTGTTTTTGCTACGTAGCCCCAGTTGCGATGGAGACTAATCCCAACCGCTACTACCTCTGATTTGTCGTTGTACGTATGGCCGAGTCTTCCAACCCCGACACGCTGCTTGTCAAAGAAATCCGCCAAGGAAAACCCCAGGCGTGGAATAATCTCATCGCCCAATACGAGGGGCGATTACTCTCGTTCGTCGAGAGCCGCCTGCGCAAGCGGGCAGCAAGCGAAGATGTGGTGCAGGAGACCTTCATTGGCTTTCTTACGAGCTTGCCCAATTACGATGCACGCCGACCGTTGGAAAGCTGGCTGTTTTCGATTGCCGCCCATAAGTTGACCGACTATCTGCGTCGCGAAGGGCGCCGACCTGCCGTCCCCCTATCAACCGGCGACGGGACCAGCGGAAAATGGGAACTGGCTGGAAAAGCTCGCGGTGCAAGCACCATCGCTCGTAGCGGAGAGCGCCGCGGTCTTGAAGGCGAAGCCGTGACCGAGGCAATCGCTCAGCAGATTGACCGTTGGCGCAAGGCGGGCGACTGGCAGAAGATCAAGTGCATGGAGTTGTTGTATGTGGCTGGCATGGCGAACAAGCGTGTAGCCACCGAGCTTGGCGTTTCCGAGCAGCAAGTTGCCAATTTCAAGTTTGATTTTCTTGAACGACTGCGCAAGTGCGTACGAGCCCAGCAACTCAACGAAGATATTTTCCCGGAACTGCACGAGTAAAAGACCATCATGCCAAGCAATTTTTCTAGCGTAGAACTTGAAGGCTATCTCGAAGAAGCTCTGCCACGAGAACAAATGGTTGAGATCGAAAATGCCTTGCGAGCCGATCCCGTGCTTGGCGAGCGCTTGGCTGAAGTTGTTAGCAAGATTGACGCCGGGGTTCATGCGCTGGGGTCGATTTGGCGGCAAAATCGCCTGAGCTGTCCATCGCGAGAGAAGTTGGGAAGCTATCTGCTGAAGGTACTCGACCCCGGCGAAGTCGACTATATCGAGTTCCACCTGAAAACGATCGGCTGTCGATACTGCAACGCGAGCCTAGGAGACCTCAGCCACCAACATGCGGCTGCTGACGCCGAAGCACGCGAGTCGCGGCGCACAAAGTACTTTCAGTCGAGTGCAGGCTATCTGTCTGCGGACGATTAACTTCTCTTCAAGCCGTGGGGTCTCAACCCCGCTGCTCTGCCACGGTTGCTTAAAGTCGCAATAGTGGAAACGGCGACTGCCAGAAAAGCTTTGCTGGGAATAATGCAGCCAGTGTGTGCGTAATGTCGTCGTGAGTCGTTTTTAATTGAGCTATTTTTTTTGCGTCACGAAATGTCAAATTGCTCGCCAGCATATTTTGGAACGTGAGCCAGTTGCAACTTGCTTGGACTGAGGGCTTAGTCGGTTGTTCAAGTCGGGCGCTACGGCGGGTCAAGACCAAACGCTGCGGGGTCCCGTCGACCTCGAAGTCGATCTGCAAAGGCATACTAATACCGGCCTCTCGCGCCCGCTCGTGCAGGATAGGATAGAGCCGTTCAACCCAACGACTTGGCGAAAGCAGCTTGAACATCGCTTTGCCGCCACTGGCTGCGCAATCGCCGACCCAGCTGCCACCGGCGGTGATGAGCAACTCGTGCATCGGATCGGCTGCAGGGGTGTGTAATGAGACAAAATGATGGTCGCGATCAATCGCATCTCGACAAACGCGTGCAACTAGCATGGCGCGTGCCGACGAATAACCGGGGAGCGTAAGCATCTCAACTAAACACGAGTCTCGGACTACCGCGTATCCGACGACATTTAGGCCGGTGGCGCAGTCTCGCGATTTTCGTTTGTTTTTCTCGACCGCAATAAGGATTTGATCGTGTGCTTTACGGCCAACCAGCCATTGCCAAGTTTCGTCGGACCGGTGGAGCATGCCCCACCGATTGGTTGAAAGTTGGCTATAAATTTGTTCCAAACTATCGATCTCAAAATGCCGCCAACTGCGTATTTCTAACGAAGTACGGCTACGAGAATCAGTTCGCTTAGCATCTAAATGTGAGAGAATCTCCCTAGTATTTGCCCTAGAGTAGCCTTGCCCGTGGCAGTAACTCCAACCATGTTGTTCAAGCCACTCGGGTTGATCGGTATGCTTGAGAGCCAGGGCAGACCCTTCGTTAGCCGCAACCGTTTCTGCTGCTTCCAGAAGTGCTTCGTCGTATCCAGTGGCACGGTATTCTGGCAAGACAAAAAAGTCTTGAAGTTTGACGTGCGGATAGCGTTGCCCCTGGAACCAGCCGATCTGTCTCGATAGATGGATATGACCGATTATCTGTTCATTGCGTTGCAGCAGTAGCCGATCACTCGGTTTGTAGCCAGGGGCGTCGAGGCGACTTTGAAAATCTTCGGCTAAATCGTATTGATAAGCCTGGATCAACAGTTGCAAAATAAGTGAGTGATCGCCAGCATTTGCTGCAACGATTCGAGTGTCAGAATTCAATTCCTGTAAGCAGTTTTGATCGCGCGGTGCTGCAATGCTAGGGCGAAACGTCTGAAAAGAAGTAGACCGAGGCTTGCCTGCGGTGTCCGGCGATGGCGGCTGTTGCGAAACCAATTTTGAGGAGTGCTGCATGGCGGCCATCCGTTCCCACCTTTGGGAGTAGTTCTACCGTGTTTTGCGATCGCAAGGGTTCGAAGCAACTCAAAAATAGCTCGGCTGAAGATGAGTAGGCCAGAGCGCAACGAACCTAACACAACTTCTACAAAGCTGCGCCTGTTCCTTGCCAATGAGACTAAGGCATATGGCTCGAGAAATCCAGTAAAAAGTTTTGAAGAGTTTCACGAGGAAATAGGCAAAAGGGATATTCTCGCGACTCTAGCAGCCGATTGGCACGAATTCTTTGCTCCGACGTGGTTAGTTCATGCTCTAGTTTCATGCGACGAGGCGCTAACCAGTGTTGTAAATCGCGATTTGCCGTAACGATGTTTTGATGACGTTCTGCGGCATTCTTCGGGGTTTGGGTGGTATGCACCCAATCGCTCTTTTTTCTCTTGAGAGCATCTACTTTTGATTGATCCGATTTATCCAGAGAGAGCTTCGCGATTTCTACTTCGGGGTGGTAGGCAATTTCTCGTAATTCTGTTCGTAATTCGGATTGAGATCGTATTGAGAAAGGTTGGTGGTTGATGGGTAGGCGAAGCGTTCCGGATAGCGTTGCGTAAGGAGAGGGTGCAAAACCGAATAGGCGGTTACAGATCGCGTCGGTGACTTGATCGTATTTGGCGCCACCTATGCCGTGGATAAACAGATCGGCCAACAGCAGACGGGCGTACATCGTGGTGGCCAATGCCCGAGTACGCAGTTTGATACCCTGCCCTTCCCAAGTTGCCAATTGTTCGATGGCCCGCATTGGGTCACTCTCGGAGGAAATAGGCAATGTAGCTGCAAAGTCGGACAGGTCAGTCAGTAACAATTCACTATTCTTGCACTGAACAAACAAAATTCGACGCTGCGGATTGTCTGCCGTCCAGATCCAGAAAGGCGTCTCAATCCAGCGATCGACTTCAGTAAGATCGGGAAGCGGCTGGGCGTGATTTCGCAGGTGATGTGCGTGGCGATATTCTGCCAAGGCATCGTTGTACGAGCTGCGTACCTTCGCAGCATTGGCAAGTAAGTGAACCGCAAACCAACGAAATGGCGTTGTTTGACAAACGAGACTTTGGGGAATCTCTAAGCTCTTGCAGCCCCAGTCAAGTTCGGTGCGATGTCGGGCTTGTGCGATGGCAGTCCCAAGGTGCGAAGAGTTGTGAGAGAGTACCGTTTCTCGCCACCAGCTTGCAATCAAAGGATCAGCAATCAGTGGTTTGAGAGTGTCGGCTGCCCGTTTGCCGAACGATTTCCATAATGATCGATCTTCGATCTGGCGTTCTTCGAAAGGCAGTTCCTCCGAGATTTGGTCATAGGCAACGGTTTCGACACGCGGGTGTTCAATGGTTCCTGTTGGAATACGAATGGAGGGCGAACGGCATAGGTCGTTGTCGATAACCAAATTAATGGCAATGCCACCAGAACGGCTTGCCAACTTAGCCGCGGCAAAGTTTTTTAGCCATACGCCCGTGTGTACCAACTCCGGCTGATGGCCTGCGATTACCAGTGGAGTTGAGCTAGAGGGAGGGTCGTCGACATCTGCATACGACCGCGTATAGGCTAGGGCTGACTGTAATACAGACTTTCGTGCTTCCTTGGCTAAATCAACGAGAGAGCGACCGAAAATCTCATGCGAAGCATTTGCACGAAGTTTACTATTAGCAGCTAACCGCTCGTCGAGAGTGCCCCATGCTGGATCACAAAAAATCTGCCCACTTTCAGCGGGAGCCCGATACTGTACGTACCGCTTCGCAAGATTTTCTGTACGTCCCAAAACCGCTTGGTGGTTCAAACTTTCCTGGTCGCTAGATGCCTCCAACGCAGTTTTAGAATCGGCTCTTATAGACATGGGCATAGCTGGCTGTCGCATCGTTGATCAGGGGTGCTACTGATGGTCGGCTCTTTGCAGGCTTGGACAGCGCGGTTGATGACTTCGCGGTAGTATTCCAGGCGTACCTCAGCCGCGTCGAGCGAGCCTCCGAAACTCCGCTCTTCGTCAAGATAGATCAAAGGTACCGGAACTTCCGTTACTCGTAGCTTATGCCAAGCTGCTTGCACCCAAAGCTCCAACGGCATGGCGTAACCCGTTTCAGTCAAGTTCAGCTGTGCCAAAGAATGGGTGCGGTATGCTTTGAAGCCACAAAAAGCATCCGTTAGCTGGAGGCCCAGTAGATCATTCAGTTCAGCGGTGATTTGCCGGTTGATATGCAGCCGCTCGGCGGGCACCTGCTCGATCGATTGCTCCTGCTGAAGATAGCGGCTGCCAGAAACAATATCAGCATCGCGACAACCGGCTGCCAGTTTCAAAATCCGTTGCGGCTCATGTTGGCCATCGCAATCGATCGTTACCACGACATCGTAGCGCTGAATGATCGCGTAATCGAAAGCGGTTTTCAATGCCGCTCCATAGCCGCGATTTGTCGAGTGGAGCAACAGGTTGATGTCGTCACGCTTAGCCAATATTTCGGTCGAGCCATCATTCGAACCATCATCGACGACCAGCACATCGGTGGCGTAGTGGACAACTTGGTCTAGCACCGAGGTAACATGCTGCGCTTCGTTGTAGACGGGCAACACCGTAAGAAAACGAGGCATGTTTGATAAACAAGTTGGCACAACAAGATTTGAAGGCATCAGCGAGGTATTCCGACTACAGGCAAGATGGACCGGGAGCCTACTATTTTAGATCGTTGATGGCCGAGGTCAACTCAGCATAACATCAGGACGATTGCAAAGTCGACGATCTGTGATTGTGGGAGGCGTCTCCCGACGCCGAAAGTGCTTATTTTGACTCACGATCGGCGTCAGAGACGCCTCCCACAGTGATTTCGCAATCGTCCTGAGCATAACATTCCCAGGGTGCCTGTTAAGTTGGCTATCGCACACTAAATACTGTGCAAAGGGTTACGTTCAGTTCGGCTGGGCCAAACTTCGACGCCCGATATTTGGTCGCTCACATAGTCTGCGAGGGACAGCAGAGCAAAACTTTCGCTGGCGAAGTGTCCAGGTAATATCAGGCCGATGCCGCGTGCTTCAGCTTCGAGACATGTGTGAAAGTTGGCTTCTCCCGTGACCAGACAGTCGCACTCTTTGGCAACGGCACTTGCAAGAAGTGAACCTCCGCTACCACAGGCAATTGCGATGCGAGAGACCGTTTGGTTGTCGCAACCAACGATTTGAGTGTTGCCTTGTACCTCGTCGAGACCCAGGAACGTCTTTAATCGTGCGGCCAACTCGCCGAGGGTAAGCTCCTCTCCTACAAACCCGAATCGTCCGGCCCCGGTATCGGATTCAGAATCACCCGTAGCGGGAATGAGCGGCTGGATTTGTCGTAGACCTAGGCCAATCGCCATGTGCTGGTTAATTCCAGCTTGAGCAGAATCGAAAGCCGTGTGAGGGCTGTAGACACCAATTTTGGCGGCAATCAATTGCAGCAGCAGTTGCCCAGTCGTTGTTTCGGTTGTGATCGCCCTAAGTGGCTGAAAGGGCAATGGGTGGTGCGAGACGATCAGATTTACGCGTTCTTGAATCGCTTCTTGTACGGTAGTCGGTGTGATGGTGAGGCAGGTCATTACCCGTTCGACAGGCCAAGAAGGGTCGCCGACCAACAGTCCTACGTTGTCCCATTCTTCAGCAAGAGCCGTGGGAGCAAACTGTTCGAGAGTATCTGCAATATCGCTGATCGTGGGCATAGTCAACAGGGGGCAAGCGGTGTGGGAGGCGAACACCCAGAGGTGCGTCGACAGGAGATCAAAAGCATCCTAACTCTTGTATTTCACAACGGCAAGATAGGCCTGCCCAGCATTTTCAGCCAATTTCAAAAATGCGGCTTAAAACAAAAGCATCCGGCAGTGAGATACTTTATTGTCCTTGCGATGGGTATAAAACCCTCGCCTTTAGGCGAAACCTTTAGGATCTTATACTGGGGGGATGGAAAACTATCGAACGG
>JAADGV010000044.1 GCA_013152205.1 Planctomycetota bacterium | reverse complement strand
GGTGATACTTTCGTGAGAGTACCGCCTGTTGTAAGTGCGCCAAAGAAGCTCAACCTGCCGCCTGCGTCACCGAGCGCGTCAAGGCCGAATCCCCATCCAGAGTCATTACCAGCAAAACTGTAGCTTTTGATAATATTATCAAAAGCGAATGAGCCGCCCGCGTCGAGTTTAACAAACGCCTCGATGGTAAAGCCGGTGGTACCTGTGACAGCTGTGTTTATGGTAGCGAAGTCGGAGATGGTAGACGCTGAAGCCGCCGCACTTCTGCCATTGTCATAAACCGAGGTGTTTGCATAGGTGCTGACGCCGTCCGAAATTAGAACACCCGGCAAATCGTAAGACTCGAATCCAGCCTCCGCCCCGAGTGTAAAGTCGAGCGTCGGGCTATTGGCCTCGCTGGCTGTGGAATCTTCCATTCGCCAATAGGCAACCTCTTGGCCTTGCGCGGATGGGCTCAAGCCCACGACGCTCGCAGCAACGAAAAGCGATGCCAACAGTAATGTTGTCTTGATATTCATTATATCTCTCATCCTCTACTTAAAAAAATGAAGTCGCTTGCACAAAAAAACTCGTCGCTATCCGAAGGCCCATGAGGCTCGCAGTCCGCTTTGTAATCACTGAGACTCGTATCGCATTGCCAAGCAAGGAAATCGTTCCCATCCGCGTCATTAATCTCCGTCAAAATCGCCCAATTTTGTGGGTGCAACCAATCGATAAACGCCGCTGCTGTTGGCATCCATTGCAATTTCAAACTGATTTCCCATAAGACTGGCGACCAGAGCATCGGTAAAGAAATCGCGAATTTTGACCGGCGTGTAACCCAGGAATCCCAAGTCGGAAAGCGTGAAGGTCGTTGTCGTCGGTACGTCGTTGTAATTGGCGGTGATAAGATGGCCTTCGCCATTGAGATCCCGAGTCCCAAAGTCGATCAGGTCTTCGTCCGTGTTAATTGACCACTTGGTCCAGTGCGGCACTTGAATCAAGCCCGCTTCCATCATCTGAGCAATTTCGCTCACGATATTTGGAAAGTCGTCCCACCAAGGCAAGTCTTCGACGGGAGCATTTGTCGAATGATTGTAGTAATCTCGCCACATCCCGAAGCCTCGCGCGCCGTGGGCGATCGCACCGAACAAACGCGGTCTCAATTCGTCGCCCATACCCCGGTTAATCTGTGCAAAGACGCTTGGCTGTCTCTGATTTTCGTTATTATCGAGAATCCGAAATTCGTTCGTGCGACCGCCAGGGTTGCCATGGCCGAGACCGATATAGGCGCCAGTGATATCCGAAATCTGCACCTGATTGTTCATGTGTCGCCGTGCGAAGCCCACGTTGCCGTTGAGCGTGTAGATGGGGAGCGTCCTGTCGCCATTGGCGTCGACAACGTCTGATTTGATTACATTTGTAATCGCGATGGGAACATCCCACTCGCCGTTGGCAATCTCGTTATCCCAGTAAAAGAGAAGAACATCGTCTAAGGCACCGCTCGCTTTGAGTGTAGCAATGCGATCTCGAAGGAGTTGCACGTTATTGTAGTCAGAAAATCTCGGGCTTACGAACGTGGTGATATCGATGCCCGACATCATCCCAGCAGCTGCGGCTTTCTTTACAGAACTGCTAGCCGTGGCTCGCATTTCCATGTTGAAACCCTGTTTGGAATAGTCCGACCAGTCAGGTCGGGAGAGATCGCCATACATGGCCAACGGGAAAAATGGCTCCCAAGTAGTTCCGTTCCGCAGCACTTCAACGTTGCCCAGTTCGTCAACGCGTGTCCGCTTGCCGTCAAAAGATTTTTTCGGCGAAGCGGGCTGATCGAATCCGCGACCGAGACTCACATTGAGGTCGTCGATCCACACCTCTCTGTCGATGCCATCGACCTGATCGGGCACAAGGAATTCTAATTCAAGCCGCTCAACCGGCGAGCCATCGATTTGGTCGGGGACCAAGATAAAGGCGGTCATTTCCTCCCACTCGCCTGTTTTGGAATTCCCCCACCGATCGCTATGAATCTGGCTGCCTAGGAGGGTGCCCGTGGCAGAGCGATAGTTGTAAGTCATTTGGATCACGGGCGACGGCCAACCGTTGGTAGTATTGCTTAGGAAATAGGCTGAGAGGGTATAGGTTTTTCCGGGTGTGACTTGAATCTGCGTGGGAAGATTGGTCTCGAATTTGTCGCTGGGAGATGTATTGAAAAGCCGCATCGAACCCGAACCAGTGGTTCGCGATACGTCGCTATCGTAAGTTGCCCCGATCAAAGACCAACCGTCGCTTCCATTGAAATCAGGGTTGGAAACAAGGTTCGGCCCACTGAGCTGGACGTGAGGCTTGCTGCTCCAGTCAACCTGTGCCTGAGCATTGGGAAAGGAGTGGACTAATAGTCCTACAGTTCCCAACAAAAACCCAAGCGAGTTGCACGGTTTCGGTAGAAAATTCAACATGCGTTGTCTCATGAGCGATTGTCTTTTCCTGCCCCAACAAGCCCCTCTGTTCGGAAGAGCAAGCCCCGCGATTGTGGACAGGAAATTCCCTCTCCCTCAGCCCCAGTTGAGTTTCAAATCGATCGCGGTAGTGGCACGTATTCTCATTACGATGAACACAAAAAACCGCCCTTGGCTTGATAGCCAAGGGCGGCGAAAAGGCTTTAGCAAATCGACCGCCTGCGACCGCCAATCAATACCAAACCCATGCTCAGCAACGCTATCGACGCCGGCTCAGGAATCGCCGTCGCCTGGAGGAACTGGCTGGAATCCAGCGCCAGATCGCTGATCCGAAGCTCGTCAATTAAACCGGTAAAGGGATTGGTTGCACCAATGCTATAAGCCGCCGCGTTAGCATCCAGTAAGGGGCCTCCAACAGAACCGATAAATACCTGAGGAGTACCCGCTGCGACGTAGTTTTCAAAGAGCTGAACGCTGACACGATCAACAGCGGTAACCGTACCTACGGCTGCGACATGAATCCAAGTATCTTGAGGAAGCACGTTGGGTGATACCTTCGTGAGAGTACCGCCTGTTGTAAGTGCGCCAAAGAAGCTCAACCTGCCGCCCGCGTCGCCGAGCGCGTCAAGGCCGAAGCCCCATCCCGCATCATTACCAGAACCAGTCCAGTTTTTGATAATATTGTCAAAAGAAAATGTGCCTCCGGAATTGAGTCGAACAAATGCCTCGACAGTAAAGCCGCTGTTACCTGTAACTGCTGCGTTTATGTCGGCGAAGGCAACGGTCGAGGCTGTACCGGCACCATGATCGTAGGAAGCGGTGTTGGCCACGGTGGTGTTAGCCACCGGATCGAAAATATTTACGTCCGCCACGTTCGTCGAAAACCCGGCTGTCGAACCTGCGGTGTAATCCAATAGCGGCGAATTGGTTTCACTCGCGGCGGTGTTCTCAGCCCGCCAGTAGGCTACGGTCGCTGCCTCAACGGCAGCAGACATTCCCAAAACGCCAGTCATCAAGCCTGTTACAGCTGCCACTTGCCATCTTGCAATCATCTGAATCCCCCTTATCTTCTGGTTGAATTTCATTAGAATAATCTCAATACGCAAAAAATAAACAAAGCGAGGACAACACTCCCCACGATAGCGGCCTCGCACTGTAACGGGCGACGCAAACTCATCACACGTTTCGTATGTAGCATCACTCCTTTCGCGAAGGACACAGCGAATTCTTACAAACAGACATATGGCGATCACTGAAAAGCATGCACTAGATGATTCACAGCCTGCCTTTACGCTTCGGGTTACTAACGATTCCAATCGATTTGACACATGCGCAAATTCTTAAACAGAAAACAAAAAGGCTGTTCGCTCTCAGTTACCTCTACTTCCTGCTGTTTCGTCGTTATGTTTTTTAATGGTTGCGGCTCAGGCCTCAATAGGCATGAAGTAACACAGGGAAAGAGAACGGTCGATAAGCTATCCTGATAGGTTACTTGGGGGCGAAGCCCCAAGGCTCTCACTTCGCCGTTGTCAGCTAAATAAAAAGGGCCTTGGCTGTCCTTCCGAGCCCACCTCGCAATACTGCCACCTTGTCGGTCACCTACCTGCAAGGCCAGCCCCCACAAATCCAAGCTAACCAGCCGCTACTAACGGCACAAGCAAATTTTTGATTTTTCAGTACAAACTAATGGTCAACCTGTTTAACCGCCTCACCGCACTCTATTCACGCTGTGCAACCGATCCGCCATGTTGCCGTTCTGATCGAAAGCTTGCGGGAATACGGTCGAGGTTTGTTTCGCGGGGTCGCTGTTAAAAATCGTAATGGTCGGTTTCATCGAGGATGCTGGATAAAAGACTGTTATTTGCTCCCACTCGCCCGTTTTCGTGTTTCCTCAACGCTCACTATGGATTTGGCTAACCTAGGAAGGAGCAGTTAGCAGAGCAATTAGTTGATAAGCATTCTGGCCACCTGCTGGGCAGCGAGTTTGTCACTCCCAGGAGAAGTCGTAGCAACCGATGCTGTCCGAACAATGGGGTTCGCTTCCTACAACACCCACTAACCGCATCCTAAGCACCATTTTTAATTTGCACAAACAAACTTTTTATTTTACAGTACAAACTACTGGTCGTCCTGCTTAACTGCCTCACCTTGCTCGATTCATGCCATGCAACCGATTCGTCATGTCGCCGTTCTGATTGAAACCTCACGGGAATACGGCCGAGGCTTGCTTCGCGGAGTCACTCGTTTTCACCAAGAAAATCCGCAGTGGTCGGTCTATTTCCAGCAGCAAGATCTCGGAGCGCCCTTGCCGCGGTGGATGAAATCGTGGCAGGGCGATGGGGTTCTGGCTCGTGTGACCGATCTGAAAACTGCAGAGGGGCTGGTCGCGATGAAAGTTCCGCTCGTCGACCTGCGCGGCGCGACACGGCCGTTTGGGGTTCCCCAATTTGGAATATGTAGCAAGAACGTTGCCAAGCTTGCTTTTGAGCATTTGGCAGCCTGTGGTCTGAAGCATTTTGCTTTCGTTGGTGAGCCTCCTGGACAACACCAGTACGACGATGACCGACGCAACACGTTTGTCGAACTAGTCCAAGAACGAGGGGCAGATTGCCATCGATTCACCAATCGCTCAGGTCGTCGGACGACCAAGAGTTGGGAAGAGTACCAACAACAATTGGCGAGCTGGCTTTCGAAGTTGCCCAAACCGCTGGGCGTGATGTGCTGTCATGATGATCGCGGACAGCAAGTGCTCGATGCCTGCCAGCGGGCCGAGCTGGGTGTGCCCGACGAAGTGGCCGTCATCGGTGTTGACAACGACGAATTCTTGTGCCAGCTATCGATCCCGCCGCTTACCAGCGTCGACGTAGGTGCGGAACAAATCGGCTATCAAGCGGCCCTGTTGCTCGACCAGATGATGAGCGGCAAGACGAAATTTGACAAGTCGGTACTGTTCGATGCGGCGGGTGTGATCGTGCGGCAATCGACAGACCTCATCGCCTGCGACGATCCAGAAATCGCTCGGGCTCTCCGATATATCCGGCAGAACGCTTGCAATTATCTGACGGTCAACGATGTTCAGCTTCAGATTCGCCTTTCCCGGTCGCTGCTCAATCGGCGATTCAAGAAGCACATCGGGCATACGCCTAAACAAGAAATTGTGCGTGTACAAATCGAAACGGCAAAACGCTTGCTTCTCCGTTCTTCATGTCCGCTTCAATCGATCGCCGAGCAGTGTGGTTTTCATGAGGCTTGGTATTTTATCTCGGTCTTTCGCAAACAAACGGGGATGACGCCGGGGGCGTATCGCAAGAAGCAGGGGCGGCATGAAGGAACATAATAGCATGTGACCTATAGTTTGTATTAATATGGTATGAATGTTGTTTGTGTGAATAGTGGCGGCAGGTTACCTTGAGAGGATAAGAGGACAAGAAGTCTATAAACTGCATGAAACGGTTGATCCAACCCTATGACACAACGCACCGCCCCCGCCGAAACGGAAGGCACGAAGTCCCCCGTTGGGCCTCAGGCCGGAACCACTGCTCGCCCCCCATTGAAAAATGGTTCGGTGGTCGTACCAGCGGCTGGGTCTGCGGTTCCGGCAGCACATATCACTTGGGCAACGGGGTCTTCAGCCGCATTAGCCCAAGGAAAACCGACCGATGTGCAAGTCACGGCCGCAGCGATAACCTTGCTGCCGCTGGCAACTCGTGTGCCACTCAAGTTCGGCTCTGAGGTACTCACCGAGATTCTCTGTGCGCGTGTTTGTTTAACCGTGTGCGACGCAAAAGGCCGCCAAGCGGAGGGATGGGGCGAAACCCCTCTGTCGGTCCAGTGGGCGTGGCCCAGCACAAGCAGTCATGAGTCGCGACTGGCGTCGATGACTGATTTCTGCCGCCGTCTTGTCCATGCTTGGCCCTGTTTTTCGTCCAGCGGCCACCCGTTGGAACTCGGATACGATTTTATTCGAGAGCGTCTGCCTGACCTGCTGGCTGAACACAACGCTTTAGCTAGCGGGATGCAAACCGACGTTGAGCCGATGCCCTACTTAGCGGCGATCATCTGTGCCAGCGCTTTCGACATCGCCTTGCACGATGCCTTTGGCAACTTGCACCAAGTCGACATCTACGATACATACAATCGCGATTTTATGAGTCGCGATCTGGCGGATTTTTTGGAGCCGGCCGAGGAGGACAAGGTTTCATTTCAAGGTCAAACTCCGGACGACTATTTTGTCTCCAGCCCGCCTCGGCAATTAACTGCTTGGCATTTAGTCGGTGGGCTTGATCCTCTCTCGCCCGAAGAACTTAGCGGCAACGAGCCGCAGGACGATCATCCGACCCACTTGCGCGATTGGATTGCACGCGATGGCTTGAAATGCCTGAAAATAAAGCTTCGAGGCAACGACGCCTCGTGGGACTACGACCGACTCGTTCGAGTGGGGAAATGTGCCCTGGAAATGGGCGTACAATCGCTCTCGGCCGATTTTAATTGTTGCGTCGATCAGCCTGCCTACGTCAACGAAATCCTCGACCGACTCCGCTCAGAGCATCCGGCGATCGACGGTATGTTGCTCTACGTCGAGCAGCCCTTTCCGTATGAGTTGAAAGACCATCCGATCGACGTGCGTTCGATCTCCGAGCGCAAGCCGATTTTTCTTGATGAAAGTGCCCACGACTGGCAGCACATTCGGCTGGGTCGCGAGCTGGGTTGGACCGGCGTAGCGCTCAAAACATGCAAGACGCAAACCGGTGCGATTTTGAGTCTTTGCTGGGCGAAGGCCCACGGCATGCCACTGATGGTGCAAGACCTGACCAACCCGATGCTGTCACAAATTCCGCATGTTCGTTTGGCGGCCCATGCAGGCACGATTTGCGGTGTCGAAACCAACGCCATGCAGTTTTACCCAGACGCGTCAGTGACTGAAGAAAGAGTTCACCCAGGCCTCTACCGACGGCGGAAAGGGCAAATCGACCTGTCGACAATTTCTGGTCCTGGTTTTGGTTATCGAATCGAGGAAATCAATCGCCTGGCGCTGCACGACGAGTAAGGGTTGCAATGTCCAGAAAGACCGTGGGGCCGACTAGAAGCTTCCCACTGATTCTCGACCTGATTCTCAATGCAATAGTAACAATAGTGAAAGCAGCATGACTCCTTCAAACGAAAATCGTCGGCAAATGACGGTCGGTGTTTTCACCGCCTGCATGGTTCTCATGGTAACCGTCTGTTGGGCGAGTTTTGCGATCGGCGGTGAAACCATACGGGCTGGCATCATCGGATGTGATACCTCG
>JAADGV010000102.1 GCA_013152205.1 Planctomycetota bacterium | reverse complement strand
TGGCGAAGAAACCACCAAGCCAATGCAAGAAAATGTCACTACAAAGCACGCGGAGACCCACTCCCTTAGCAAAACGCAACTGTAGTACTAGGACACGTAACGCTTGAGCGTTCCGCTCCACCGGGACGGTGGAACTATATAGTCCGGCCCTCTGGGTCGGGAATGCCGGCACACACAACTGTGATATACGCTAGCTTCCAGGAAAGGGCGTATTTCCAGGAAGGGCCGCAGGTTGCTTCTCCGCCTCTTCCTGTTTCTTTTTGGTGACCAGTTTTTCACGGTCTAGATGAAGCTTCTTATAGACGTCGTTGGAAATCACGTAGTACCAATCGCCAAAACGCTCGTTGAGCTCTTGCACACGTTCTTGAGCCGCTTTGATTTTATCTTGGTACTCGTCGAGGCGACGTTGGTTTTCTTGCTCGATCGACTTGCGCTCGGCAATGATGGTTTCTAAATCTTTCGGTTGTTCTTCGGGTTTCTCCTCTTCAGTCGCTTCGCCCTCGGGCTGATCGGCAGTGTCTTCTGTCTTTTCAGTCTCCTTCGCATCACCCTCGTCTGCCGGAGTCTCCTCGGTATCGCCAGAGGCTTCAGGCGTTTCGTCTGTTGGTTTTTCTTCTGCTGTGTTCTCAGCAGCTTCTTCTGCCGGCGTCTCTTCGGTTTTTTCTTCCGGTTTTTCCTTCGAAGGCTCTTCGGGTAGAGCGGGCAAGCCTTCTAATTCAGGCTTCTCGATCATCGACTCGTTGAAACGGGCCATCACAAAGAGGTAACGATTGATGCCCGTCTCTGAGTCTTCCGCAGCTTTCTCCTCTGCAGCGTTGTCTTCTGAAGCCGCCTCGCCGTCGACTTTGAGATTTCCGAATCGCAAGACATATTCAACACCGTCCTTCAGTGTGCAGATGATTTCGCCTTCGCTAGAAAGTATTTCTGCCTCGCCATCTGGGCCGGCTGAAATGGGAGCAAATCCTCGATTCACTAAATTGCGAATCGCTTCATCATTCTTAAGAAAGCCTTCGCCTGCTTTCAAATCGGCGCTCAAGCCAGCAGGTTTTCGTTCGACATCCACGAGCAGCAATTCATCCAAACCCTTGCGAAGCTCGTCGAGCACCTCGCTGTTAAGCTCTTCATCCTCAGCCAGGGTATAGTCGGCCATTTCCTTTTTTTCAGCATCAAACTCTTGTAATTGCTTAGGCAGCCACTTTGATTCGGCCTCGTCGTAGCGAAGAGAGATCTCGCCGCGCCGGTCCCAACCCACTTGCGTCTGGAAGCCATTGGGCGTGAGAACTTGCTGCATTTCTACAGAGTAATCTTTGATATCAACGATTCGAAGATCCGCCGGGTCGAGCTTTAAGAGATCCTCTTCGATCCAGTCCTCAAAGCGGGTTGAAAGTTTTTCGGGATTCATCGCCACCACAAAGACGGCATCTTGATCGATTTTGCGAACGTAGTATTGCCCCTCGGCATCTTTGACCGGCTTGCCGATGATCATATCCGTGAGCGTCTCGTCGTTGTTGTCCGTCATCGTTACACGAATACCGACCCCTTCGGCCTGGGAGTCGAGATTTGACGAGGTGGGAGCAATCACGCCCAGCTCTTTGTGTCGGCTGGCATCGATTGCAGCGACACGAAGCACCTCTCGGTCGATCAGACAGGTGGCAGCCTCTGCCATCTGCTGGGCAGCATCCGCTGGGTAGCCTTGCTTCGAGGGAATTGTCCAAAGGCCTTCGGTAGAGGCAACTTCGAACTCTCGGACACTCGCGGTATCGGCGTCGAATTTGACAATCTTCAATCGCTTCGCCGCATCGACCTCAAATTCGTTGAGCCGTTTGCCGACCAGGCTTTCAACATCGAATTGATCTAAGTTCGTGTTGACCACGAAGGCCAATAGCAGCGAGCCTGCTGCCGCGGCGACAAAAGCAATTGTCTTGGCCATTTCACTCATAGTTTCGTGCTTTCCGTCCTAAATTCTATCTATACATACTCATGAATAATTACTCAAACTGAAAACAAGAACGGTACTTCACCACGGAGTATTTTTTGACTCAAAAGAACACCGAATCATACCCTAATACAAAAGGGCTTTGTGACTGTTTTCTCGGTGTTCTCCGTGGCTCTGTGGTTATTCTCATTTCACTTTGAGTAATTACAATTAGCGTAACCGCGTCTTGGCGATACCTTCACGCTCAGACTTTCGACGTTGGAAGAAAACGTAAAGAGCAAGAAGAAGCGGAGGAATAGGCGGGATCATGATCGCGTAGAGTTTGTAACGATCTTGTACGCCCCGGACTTCCTGCTCCATCTGATATTGAATCTGCTTAAGTTTACGTTTGCGTTTTGAATCGATACTTTTCATCGCCGCTTCCAATTTCGCCTGTTCACGTAGCTGCACGGCTTCTTTCCGTTGCTCCCTCGCGGTACGACTCAAACCCTCGATCTTATCGACGGCAGCTACCTGCTCTTCAAAACGCTTCTGGACCTCTTCCAGCTCCGTCTTAAATTCCTGAACAAATTCGTTCTCTTGGTCGATCCGCGTATCTCGATACGCTTTGGTGGCCTCGTCGATTTTTGCGAGCGTACGATGCTTACGGGTTCGTTTACGAATCTCGATGAATCGATCGTCGCCAGCCAGGGTGTCGATGATATTTAAGATAAAAGTAACATTCTGTGTGGCAGGCAAAACTTCACCACCACCGCTTTGGCGAATCATAAAGAAGTCGGGGATAATCCAATCGATGTCTGCCACCACAACCGCATTGATCTCTTGCCCCGCAGGCTCATCTTGCTCTGGGCTGGCTGCTTCTTCAGCATCAGCATCTTTAGACTCGTCGGTCTCTTCTGCTTCGTTTTCTAAGGCATCGCCAGTGAGCAACATGTCGTCGTCCGGCAACGTACCGTGGATATACGCTGCGAGAATGAATGAGCTACTGGTGCGATTGTCGAAAGCTCGCATGTTTGCCCCTCCCCGACGCATTCCAGGCGTTGCGATCGTTCCCGAGTTGTCGCTCCCCGTCACCACCAATTGTTCAAAGTCCAGTTTAGAATCTTCGGCCTTGGATATCGCCCCAGGATAAATCAGCAGCAGTTGATTCAAGCCCGAGGTGATTGGCGAATCAGAACTAAGTGGATCATGGGCGCCATTTCCCTCGTCGACGAAAATCCATTGGTCGTCGGTGGCAACTCGGATCGATTGCTCTGGATCGTAAACCTGCCAAACCACCTCCATGGGATTAAAGTTCACCCCTAGCGTACGCCAAAGCTGACTGATATCACCCTTAGGAATTGGTCCGCTTCGATTAAACATGCCCATCATCCCTCCCGGCGGTTGCCGGGGCTCCGCGGTACTAGCAATCGATGCTGGATAAAAATGAGGGTGTGGGTCTTCGAGTATCGCTGTCGGGATTCCGCTACGGATGGCATCAACCAGATGGTCGAGTTCCTGCGGCCCTAGCATCGACGGCTGTACGGCGATAAGCACATCGTACGAATCCTTGATCGGTTGCGAAGGATCGACAGGCCGATCGTCGATATCGTATTGTTTACGGAGTTCAGTAATCAGAGGCCACTCACGACTGCGATCGCTCGATGGATTCATGAAGGGCAGGCCCGTGTCGATAATTCCAATCTTGTAGGTTTTGTTCTTCGAGACCGTGGTAATCGAGCGTACTAGTTCGTACTCAACCGGAATACCTTTGTCGATGAACGGAATGACGACCTTCTTTAGCCCCGCCGTGACCGCAGCCGCCAGGAAAAACTCTTCTTGCGATCGTTCTTGACCTTTGACGATCATCACTTCGCGTGGAGTGATGCCGTAGGTCGATTCTGCGAGCACCGCCTCGGGGCCGTGGTTTTCGATTTCGTGCTTGGTGACCTGAACCTTCTTGCCACTAAGGGCTTGCAACTCAGCAAGCGTTGTCAGGAAATCCAGCTTGGTCGACACATACTCAGCCGGCACTTGCGGGCTAACGTACGCGTCGATCTTAATCGTCTTAACCTCTGGATCGTTTCGCAAATCTTGCAACAACTTTCGGGTATCGGCAGAAAGCGAGCTAAGCTGTTCGCTACTAATGTCAGCTCGCAGCAAGTTGTGGCTTTGTACAAACTGCGTAACTCCCACGGCCAAGCACAACAGGGCGATCGCCCTGACGGTGTAGTGCCCAAGCAGGGCGCCGCCGTTGTCGCGTGCTTGCCAATGGCGTCGTCCAATCAGCACCATGCTGATGTAGAGCATGACTATCGAAATCATCACAAAGTAGGTGGCCCCGCCTAAGCTAACGACGCCCCGCTCAAAATCTCGAAATTGCTCTAAGGCACCCCATTTTCGCACAACTTGGGCAACGGCCGGATCTTTAATAAACCAATCGGCAACGCCTGCCATGGCCAGGGGCAAGTTGAACAACATGCCAAGGATGAACCCGACCGTTAGGTTGTCGGTCAGAAACGAAGCCACCATGCCGATGGCGATCATCGCAGCACCAATAAACCAGTAACCGATATAGGTACTGGCAAAGAGCCCCGCATCGGGATCGCCCAAGCCCCACTTGAAAACAAGAAAGATGGAGAATGCCGAGAACATCAATGACACGGTGAAGATTGCCACGCCGGCTAGATATTTCCCTAACACCACATCGAGGTCGGTGGCAGGGATGGTGAGCAGCAATTCGTCGGTGCCCTGTTGTCGTTCTTCAGCCCAAATGCTCATCGTGATGGCTGGAATAAACACCAGCATGATGAACGGCAACCAACGACTTAGTTGGTCGAGATTCGCCAGATTGCTAGAGAAAAATTCCGGTGGCCAAAACGTGGCGAGTGCGCTAAGCACCACAAACACGCAGATAAACACGTAACCGGTCGGGCTGGAAAAGTAGCTCACGAAATCGCGTTTGAAAATCGATCTGAGAACGTTCCAGTTCATAGTAGTCTTCTATCCTGTTTATAAATTCGGCTGTAACCGTAGGGTGCGTGTAGCGAAGCGTAACGCACCTTTTCGTTTTCCGTGACACATGGTGCGTTGTGCTTCGCTGCACGCACCCTACATTGTTAGCTCTGGTTCTCGGCTACGGTCAGTTCGTGGAACCGCTCGTCTAGGTTATGTTGTTGCTCGCTAAGTTCTGCTGGCGTGCCATCGAACACGAGGCGGCCTTCGTTGATGAACACGACCCGATTACACATTGCTTCGACTTCTTGCAAAATGTGGGTCGAGAGCAGAATAGTCTTCGATTTCCCTAACTCGCGAATCATCTTCCGCACTTCTCGAATTTGGTTGGGGTCGAGCCCAGCGGTAGGCTCGTCAAGAATCAAAACATCAGGGTCATGCAACAACGCCTGAGCCATGCCGACACGTTGGCGAAAACCTTTGGATAGTTTGCTGATCGGTTTGCCGATGACCGATTCCAAATTGCAGGTTCGGATCACCGATTCCATACGTCGATCGAGGTCTGCACCCGAGAGTTGCCGCATTTGGCCAAAAAATGTTAGCAAACTACGGGGCGTCATATCGGCGTACAGCGGGCCATTCTCGGGCAGATACCCCAGTCGACGAGCGCCCTGCAGGCGATCGGTCGCCATATCGTAACCCGCTATCCGTGCCGTTCCCTCGGAGGGTGCGAGATAACCGGTCAGCAGCTTCATCGTTGTGCTTTTACCCGCCCCATTCGGACCGAGAAACGCTGCGACCTCGCCTTGGTTGATGGTAAAGCTGACGTCTCGCGAGGCGGCAAAACTGCCATAGAACTTCGACAGCCCTACGGCCTCGATCATCGGTTTGCTAGCCGCGCCATCTGTTTGCGATTTGTCTGAGGTTTGGCTCATCAGAAAATTTGCTCTCTATTGTGTGATAAACACGGTATCCGCTTAACGCAAACCGCGACAAGTCCGTCTTTTGATGCGTACACGGCTACGAGGTAGCGTACCGTAACAGGCGGGAAGTTCGACAAATAATCAAACCCATGCCCCCGCAAACGGGGCTGCATGATCTCGGCAAGAGACCCAAGTAGACCAAATCCACGTGGTACACCCTGCCAGAGGCGGCACGACCGGAACCCACAGGCCCGGCAAACCAGCCACCTATAGTGCTAGAAGGTAACCGCTTGGAGACCGTCCTGTCCATACCCGCTACGACCGTTCCCACGCCTCTTCTAGCCACTTCGTCTGCTACGGCTCAGGTCGGGTCCGGGTTCGCTAAAATTTTTGCCTAAAAAATCGACGGAAAACCGCCCTGATACCGGGACAGATGTCTTTCACTCGACCGAGTGAGATGATACGGCAAGGCGTCTTTGCCACTTCGCATTGTCCCGGTCGGGGAAATCTGTGCGTAGATGGACGCCCCGCGACTCTTCCCTGCGTAGAGCAGCCTCAATGATCACCCTAGAAACGGTGAGCATATTCTGCAATTCCCATCCTTCAGGGCTTTGAAATTGCCGCGACAGAGCGTACTGACACCATTGATCGATCGTCTGCCCCGCTTCGAGCAGTTGCTGGCCTTCGCGCCGGACCCCGGCGGCTCGCCACATGAGGCTTTTGAGCGAATTACGAATATCATCCAAATCGAGGGGCTCCTCGCGGCCAACGACCGCCGAATTTTTGAGCGGAATTGCTTGATAGGTGTCTGCGATCTCGAGAGCTGCCGCCGAAGCGGCTTCTCCCGCACGAGCACCATAGACCAAACCTTCCAGCAGGCTGTTCGAAGCGAGCCGGTTCGCCCCATGCAACCCGCTGCTGGTTACCTCGCCTGAGGCCCAGAGGCCTGGCAAGGACGTCCCGCCATGGGTATCCACCCCCACGCCGCCAATCATGTAATGCGCCCCAGGTCGGATGGGAATGCGATCGTGGCTAATATCGATACCAAACTCCGCGCAGCTCTTGGCAATTCCAGGAAAGCGATGCCGTGCATACACGGGGTTCAACGGACTCAGGTCGAGGTAGACGCACGGGTGCCGCGTTCGCAACATCTGGTCGACGATGGCTTGGCTAACCACATCGCGTGGCGCCAGTTCGGCCCGTTCGTCGTACTCTGGCATAAAACGATGGCCGTTGGCGTCGATCAACAACGCCCCTTCGCCTCGAACTGCTTCGGTAATCAACGTTCGGCTACTACCGGCAATGTAGAGCACCGTGGGATGAAACTGCATGAATTCCATGTCCAACAACTCGGCACCAGCCCGGTAGGCGATCGCGTGCCCGTCTCCGGTGGCAACTGGCGGATTGGTTGTTTCTCGATAGAGTTGCCCCGCCCCCCCCGTGCAGAGAATCGTCTGCTTTGCCCACACGTAAGTCCTGCCATGGTACTTATTCCAGACCAACGCTCCACGGCATTGCCCTTCGTGGGTCAGCAGATCGATCGTGAACGTGTCTTGCCAAATCTGCGCACCAAGTTCATGTCGGGCACGTTGGATCATTGCCCGCATGATTTCTTTGCCGGTGGCGTCCCCCAGGGCGTGAACAATCCGGTTGTGGCTATGCCCCCCTTCGCGTCCTAGAGTTAGCTCGCCTTCTTCACGATCGAAAACGGTTCCCCAATCGATCAATTGGTGAATGTGGCCTGGCGCTTCTCGGACAACCATCTCGACAACATCGCGATCGCATAGCTCGGCTCCGGCAATTAGCGTGTCGGATACATGGCTTTCGAGTCGATCTTCGGGAGTCAGCACTCCCGCAATGCCGCCTTGCGCATAGGTGCTGCTCGATTCGTTGAGTTGGTCTTTGGTAACCACCAACACCGACATGCGAGGGTCGACCGCCATGGCTGCCCTCATGCCGGCAATCCCACCCCCGACGATCAAGACGTCGACGAACTGGTGCGGAATGCGCTTGGGATGAAAAGCAGCCAGATAACGGGGGACAAGTGATTGCATCGATCGATTGTCGCCCAAGTTTGAGAAATTCGCCAGGGTGTGGCTGTGGGAACTTTTTTTGCGATGACCGCTTACTTCTCCTCTTCAGCCGTAGCTGTCCCTTTGATGTAGCCTCGCAACCGATCTTGATACTCTAGCGGGGTGCGAACTCGGGGAGCATCCTGTAGGTCTCTGAACAAGTCTTTGGCCGTCTTGGCTTGGAAGCCTGTCCGACGTTTTCGCCCAAGCCCCAAACTTCGCAGAGTATCGCTTAGCTCCTGCTGAGCTTCCTCGGCGTCTGCGCCTTTGCCGTCGGCTTCTGACTTGAGATTCTTCCAGCGATCTACAAATCGGCGTAGCTCGTCCTGGCTCCAGCCAAGCTTTTCAAGCAAGCCCTCGTCTACCTGCTTTTTCTTCATTTGATCGTCGAGCTTGTCGAGAATCAGATCGGTTTGTTTTTGGGCGTAGTCGAGATTGGCCTCGTCGCCGGGCTGGGTTTCTCCTGCTGGTGGCGGCATCGAGTCGCTGCCGGTGCCGCCGCCTGAAGGCTGCCCGCCTTGAGGGTTCGAGGAATCTGGGTTGTTAGCGTTTTGTTGATCGGGTTGCTGTTCGGTCGAGGGATCCATGCCTTCGGAATTGCCCGTTTGATCCGCCGATTGGTCCCCTTGCTGCTCGCCTTCTGCGCCGCCCTCCCCTTGCTCGCTGCCTTTGCCGGGCTGGTTTCCGCTCGACTCGCCTGTTTCGCCTTCGGCTTCTTGGTCGCCGCCGGGCTTGTTTGAGGTATCTCCTTCACCGGGCTGCTCCGACTGCCCACCGCCCTCGTCAGCGGCCTGATTCTCTCCTGCCCCGCCGGTGCCTTTGGCGTCTGCCTGCTGACCGCCGCCCTCTTGGCCGCCGCCTGACCTATCGCCACCTTGGCCCCCCTCAGAGTCCGATTCTGTTTGGCCTTCGGCTGGAGCAGGAGCTTCTTGATCGTTCATCTTTTCTCCAGCCGCTTCATCTCCCTCGCGGTCATGAGGTTTCTTGTCCCCCTGAACATCGGGAGAACCTTCGTTCTCGCCCGGGTTTTCGCCCGCTCCGGCCTCGCCTTGCTCTGGCGACATTTCGCCACCGGCAGATTCATCCTCTTGCCCTTGTGACTGTTCGCCTTGCTCTTCGCCAGCGCCTTCTTGGCCGGGGGCTGGGTCGCCCTCGGCTCCCTCTCCCTCCGAGTTCTCGTCCTGCTGTTGGCCTTCAGCCCCCTTGGTGTCGCCCTGCTCGGCATCGTCTCCGTCAGCATCTCCACTTTGATCCGCATCGGGCTTTCCCTCGGCCCCATTGTTGCCTTTTTGCGATTGCTGGTTGTCGTCAGCCGATTCGCCCTGCCCTTGTTGCTGCTCGGCGGCCTCTCCTTCTTGCCCCGACTCGTCTTGCTGCTCCTCGAAATGCTCGGCCATGCGATCAAATGCTTCGCCATCGTCGTCGCCATCTGGCGAAACCTTTTCTTGGTTGCCGCCACCTTCGCTAGACTGCGAATCGCCGGGCTGATCGCTGGCGTTGTCTTGCGAAGGGTTTTCGTTGTTTTGATCGCCAGAAGACTCGCCACCCGCTGCGTCCTCTGAATTCTGCTCCGAGTTATCTTGCCCCTCCGAAGATTGATTTTGGCCGCCGCCCTGCCCTTGCTGCTGCTCCGCATCTTCGCCCTGCATGCCTTCGGCGTCCTGACCGACACCCCCTTCGCCTTCACCCTCTTGCCCTTGCTCGTCTTGTTGGTCCCCAGAGTCCGCTGATTCGGCCCCTTCCTCCGTTCCCTCCTTACCGTCTTCGCCTTGTTGCGAATCCTCTTCCGATTGCTGATCCGCACCAGCTTCGCCTGGCTGTTTCTCTCCCTCGTTGTCTCCGCTTTCTCCAGGACCAACAATGCGAATCTTGCGACGCTTGGTCGAGGCTTGGTTGGCAGTCGGTCGACGGTTGTCGGCGGCTATGGCCCAGTACTCGATCACGTCGCCCACCTTTAGTCCCAATTCACTCGGGGCAAGCTGATACTGTTTTACAAAGCGGCCGGTATGGTTTTTCTTGAGCAAGACTTGCTTGAGCACCTGTTGGCCGTCGACTTCGCCGAGCAGCGCCACGTCGCGAACTTCAAAATCAGGATCGCGAGCGAAAATCTCGATGGTTACCTGGCTGTCCAAAGCAACATCGACCGACTCTTCTTCAGGCAAAAGCACTTGGACTTCGGGCGAGTAGTCGGGCGTTACTTCGATCTCGTATTTCGGCGGCAACTCGTTCTTGCGGCCTTTCTCAGTGGTATATCGCAGCACATAGCTTTGATGGCGGGGTGTGCGGCGGTCGTCGCGGAGTTCTAACGGAAAACTTATCGAGGCTTGTTGGCCTTCGGCCTTCATCAAGTTGTCCAACCGGCCGTCGGCTTCGAAATCGACATGTGCCGAGCTAATTGGTTGGTTGGCAATGGCGGTAAGGGTAACGACTGTGCCTTCGATGGCATGAAGGTCGCCTGTGTGGGCCTCTTCGCGGTCTGGATAGCCGGTGTAGTTGGGGTAGTCGTACTGAATACGCTGTACGACCAGCGTGGGACGCGAGAAGACGGTAACCTTGTAGCGAGGCGAACGAGCATCACCCGCCTCGACCCAATAGGTGAGGTTCTGCTGTAACCCGCTACCGCGTTGAGCGATTCCGCTTGGCAATCGACACTCGAAACGCAAACCGCCTTCTAGGGGCGACATGAAAATCTCTTGCCCAACGATCTGCTTGTCCTCGGTGGAATAAAGCACGCGAACCTGCTCGTCCTCGTCCAGGCCCATTACCTCGGCAGAGACAACCACCTGGTCGCCTCGCGCTGCGGAGGTATTGCCGGGCGTGAGGTCGAGTATCTGGACCCGACTCGGCACGGTCACGTCTGCCCAGGGCATTAAGACACGAGTTGCCGAGGCCATAAAATCTTTGGGCGAGAAAATTCGATACAACGCACAGAGCGCAACAATTGCGACCAAGATATAACCCAGTCGCAAAACGGCGGTGCGATCGACGGTCGTGTCTAACGGGATTTCTGATAGCCGTTGGGCCGCTTGTTGTTCGATGGCTTGGTACACTTGGCGAGAGAGCTGACGCTTTCGGTTCCGTAACAGCAGCAGGTTTAGGAGGCTGTTTTTCAGCGAGGGGCTGCTTTGCTCGATCGTCTGAGCGGCGAAGGCGGGGTTGATTGGCTTTCGTACAAGCGGCCAGAAGGTTCGCCAGCTATACCAGAGGATGCTCAATAGCAACGAAGCGAAGAGTACGACTCGGGCGCCGCCGCTCCATCCGCCGGGAATCACCCAATGTTCGAGGATGGCTACGACGAGAACAAAGGCCAACACGCCGATCACCAAGGTAATCAACCCGGAGGCCAGATCGACCCACTTTAATGCACGTCGGGTGCGTTCGATCTGCGCATTGACTAGCTGCTCCTCAGCGGGAGTCGCGGCTTGCGGGGCAGGTCGTTTTGGCTCGGTGGCGCTGGCCATAGGTTCTTGTTGATGACTTGGGTGGATCAGTTGGGAATGCTACCAGAGGTCGGGCAACTCAGTCGACATGTTCCATTATAGGAGTCGTCGCCCAGAAGTAAGACGCTCTTCGGCCCAATTTTGTGCCACCTGGGGTGGTGGTTGACAGCATTTTCCGGAAAATCGTGCGGTTGTAACCGTTCTACCCGAACTACAGGCAGATTTAGCAATCTGCTAGCCTGGGACCACTGTGCTTAACCCAACGACATTTCGCGAACTCGTCAGCGGACAACGGCGAGGCCTACTGGCCGGCGCGACCCGAGGTCTGCTGCGCCTTGGTGAAAGCCCCTATGGTTGGGCGATGCGGCTGCGGAATCGTCGTTACGACCGCGGGCGGGCGGAGGTCCACCGGGTTGGGGTGCCGGTGATTAGCGTTGGCAACTTGTCGCTTGGCGGCACCGGCAAGACGCCGTTGGTCGAGTGGATTGCTCGCTACTACGGAGAGCAGGGTTTGCGTGTGGGGCTTGTCAGCCGGGGCTACGGTGCTGGCGAGGACGGGATGAACGACGAGGCGTTGGAACTGCAACTGGCACTTCCCGGGGTTCCGCATCAGCAAAATCGCGACCGGGTGGCTGCCGCCCGAGCGGTTGTCGAGCAACATGATTCGCAACGGATCATTCTTGACGATGGGTTCCAGCATCGGCGGCTGGGGCGTGACTTGGATATTGTGCTGTTGGACGCCACCGAGCCGTTCGGCTACGAGCATGTTTTCCCTCGTGGCACACTGCGCGAACCTTTAGCTGGCCTTGCGCGTGCTGACGTGGTGATTTTGAGCCGTGCCGACATGCTCGACGAAGAGGCTCGTAAGGAGGTGCGACGTCGTGTTTTACAGTTGGCTCCTGACGCGGTTTGGTGTGAGGTGGTGCATGGGGCGTCGGGGTTGGTTAACTCGGCGGGGGAAACGCTGTCGCTTGATTTGCTAAGCCGCGAGCGGGTGGGGGCGTTTTGTGGGATTGGCAATCCGGCCGGTTTTCGGCATACGCTTGAGAGTCTTGGGTGCGAATTAGTTGCTTGGCGTGAATTCCCCGACCACTATCGCTACACGCCGGAAGACCTTGAGTCGCTGACCCGTTGGGCCGCCGAGGCCGACTTGGTGCTTTGTACGCGTAAGGATTTGGTGAAACTTCGCGATGTTGCTATGGGCGACGTGCCGGTTTGGGCGTTGGGGATTGAGTTGCGGTTTCTTGTTGGTGAGGAAGCACTAAAGTGCAAATTGGGAGCGGTAACCGGGGGTTGCTAAGCCACGAGCGGCGTTCTTTTATATTGCCCAGCCTTTGCGGTACTCCTTGGAAATCAACGCTTGGGCTTTGGGCGAATTGGTTACTTTTAGGTTGGCGGCATCCCAATGGATGGTTTCGCCGCTTCGGTACGAAGCGACGGCTAGCAATACGGCTTCGGTTAGCGCGCCGGCGTAGTCGAAGTTGCAGGTGGTTGTGCCGCCCGTTTTAATGGCTTCGATCCATTCGTTGTGGTGGCCAATCGATTTGGCAATGTACGGCTCGGGGATTTCAAATTCCTCGGCTTTGCTGGTCGGCAGCAGGAGATACTTACCGTAGTCGGAGAGGATCGCACCCTTCTCGCCGATGAAGAGTTGGCCACTGCCCCAGTCGAGCGGCTTGCCGTTTTTGTCTTTGTAGTTTGCCAGTTCGGCAGGTTTCTTGCCACCGTCGTGCCAGGTCATGGTGACTGGTGGCCGGTCGCCACGGGCTGGGTACTTGTAGACGACTTCGATGCCGCCGGTGGTCGCTTCGGCGAGTGGGGCGGGACCGGTCGCGGTGATTTGTGTTGGGTGTTTTAGGTTCAAGGCCCAATGGGCAAGGTCCATGAAGTGGCAACCAAAATCGCCCAGTCCGCCGTTGCCGTAATCCCAGAACCAGCGCCAACTGAAAGGGTGGACGGTCTTCTGCTCGCCGCTGATCGTACACTCGACATATTCGCGTTTGGGCGCTGGGCCAAGCCAGAGGTCCCAATCGACATTGGCCGGCTTGGGTTTGTCGGTCGTTAGCTTGCCGCCTGTGTAGTTGGCAACAGCCCATACGTGTACTTCGTGAACTGGGCCGATCACGCCGCTCTCGACAATCTCGACCACTCGGCGATAGTTGTCGCCGGCGTGGATCTGGTTGCCCATCTGGGTGACGAGCTTATTCTCGGCAGCCAACTCGGCCAACTTTCGGGCTTCGGAGACGGTGTGGGTCAACGGTTTTTCGCAATAGGTATGCTTACCCAGCCGCATGGCCATGGCGGCTGCGGGGGCGTGTGTGTGGTCGGGCGAGGCGACGATGACGGCGTCGAGGTTCTCGGCCTCTTTTTCGAGCATGACCCGGAAGTCTTGGTACTTGCGTGCCCCTTGATACTTCGCTACGGCTGCGTCGAGAAAGTTGGTGTCGACATCGACCAAAGCCACAATGTTTTGGCTTGCACAGCCGCTGATGTTCGCGCCGGCTCGATTTGCGGTGCCGATCGCCCCGATGTTGAGTTTTTCGAGAGCGGATTTCGATGCTAGTGCTGGTCGTGGATTGATATACCAGGCGGTTGCCGCTGCACCGGCGAAGGCCGATTTTTCTAGGAATCCACGTCGTGAGATTTTGTTGGGCATCGAGGTTTCTCCGGGAGCGGGAGGGGATGTTTTGATTTAAGATTTACGATTAAAGATTTGTCCGAGTTGAGCGTCGAATGTGGACAATATTACGGTGGTTGGTGCTGCTATTGTAGTGTTTGGTGGGTTAATTTTGGCACGAATTACTGGGTAACCCCATTGAGGTGGACAATATGATTGGGTTGGGGCTGGGAAAATAGGGGTTGGGGGCTGGGGTTTTGTCCTTTTTGTGTTGTTGTTGGGCGCTGGGCGCTCGGTTGGTGGGTTGAGGATTGCATCGCCATGCTAGCCGCGAGCGGAAGCCGCGGTTTCTCCAGACTCGACTGCGGCTTCCGCCCGCAGCTGCAACGGGAACTATGACTTTGCCGTTCTCCTCGGGTTGTTATTTGCTTTGGCGATTATCTCATTTTTGTTGGGTGATTTCCATTGTTATTTTTGGGCCAGTTTTTCTTGCTTGTTTGCTTGGTATCCGACCAGGATGGTCGGGCTATGGGGGGGGCAACCGCAAGGCGAGGCGTTTGGTTTTACATGTTGGTTAGGTCGTCTTCGCGGGTGTTGCCTAGTAGGGCGTCTAGGGCTTCGGCGATTGCGGTGGCGTGGTCGGGGGGAGCGCCGGCGGGTAGATAGACTCGGCAGACTAGTTGGCTTACGGGGAGGTGTTTGTAGAGTTCGTCGTCGGTGAGGGCGCGGATTTGGCTGGTGGCGCTTCGGTATAGAAAGTTCTGGCCGGCGGCGGCGGTTTTGGGGTCGGGGCGATCGATGTGATGGGGAAGATCGACGATCATTTCGATTTGGCGGTACTCGTCGGGTAGATGTTGGCGAATAGCGAATTCGGCGGTTTCGCTTTTACTAAACATATCGGTTGACGAGGGTTCGACACGCGCTCGCTCGACAGCCATTACCCAATCGACTTGACGTTTTAAGAGCGACTGCCAACGCGGGGCTAACTCGCGTTTTTTCGGGTCGTCGCTTTCGTGCCATTGGGCAACATCCACCAACAACGACCACTCAGTAAAACGCTGATACGCATCGAGGTGCTCAAGCGGGTTGCCGGGGAAGAGTAGCCCTTGGCTGTCTCGAAACAACCCTTTGAGGGTCATGTCGATCGATCGTACGGTGCGATGGAAATAGACTGCGCGAAATAGCTCGCTACGGGCTTGGCGGAATCGGACCAGGGCGTTCATGCCGCGTTCGTGAATGGTGAATCCCCGCTCGCTGAAAAAGCTGTATCGCAATAGGCGGTCGAGGTCGTACGAGCGGGTGCTGTAGCCTGACATGTAGGCATCGCGAAGCACGAAATCCATGTTGTCGACGGTGTACAAGCCGCAGAACAGGCTACGCAACATGACGAGCCAACGGGGGGCGTCGTCGGTATCTCCGCTGGTGGGGCGTGTGATGAGCCAGGCGATTTGTTCGGGGTCGATGGTTTCGTCGGCGGCCAATTGGCTGTTCGGGCAAGAGCGGACTTTGGTAAGCAGTGGGCCAAGTTCTTCGCGAATAATATGGGCGCCGAGTATTTCGTGGGTAAGGCCGAACTGTTTTAGGTAGTGCTCGTCGAAGAAATGGCCGAACGGGCCGTGGCCTACGTCGTGTAGCAATGCGGCCAAGCGAGTTAAACACTCGACGTACCCTCGGCTGGGCACTTCGGGGCAAACTTCGGTCAGGCTGGAGTAGAGTCGCTCGATTGCGCGACTGGCCATGTGCATCGAGCCGACGACGTGTTGAAAGCGAGTGTGCTCAGCTGAGGGATAGACCCACCAGGCGGTTTGCAGTTGGTGAATCTGGCGGAGGCGTTGCAGCCAGGGGTGGTCTAGCAGGTCGCGTTCGGAGGTTTCGCCGGGGTCAACCTTCGAGATGAAGGGGATATAGCCATGAATGGGGTCGTGGCACAAACTTTCGCGTAGTAGATCCGGCATGATGGAATGCGGAGGGCGGAATTCGGATTGCGGAATGGTGAGGGTGGCGTTTTTTTTATTTGTAACCGTTCACAGGTTAGAAAAAAGGAACCGCGAATAGTACGAATAACCTAGTGAGGCAAAGCCGCAACCTAACAAGTAATATTTGACAGGATAAACAAGATAAAGCCAGATGAGAGACATCCGGGCTATCACTAACTTGATTGAAAGAACACTAATCTTCGCTAATCGGCGCTAATCTGATTAGTGAAAATTAGTGTTCCGACCTAAATTGACAACCGTTGCGATTTTTTTGCGTCGATTTTTTTGCGTCTTAGCGCCTTTGCGAGAAATTCCTACCTATTTGGTTACGGCCAGAGCCGCGTCAGGTTATTCGTACAATTCGTAAGATTCGTGGTTTTCTCTGATCTTTTCTCCGTGAATGGCTACTTTATTTTTCTTGCGATTCGTCGTCGATTGATCGGATGGCTATGGCTATTACTAGTGCTACTACGCTGAGCAGCCATGCTACGCCGGTGGCGGTGTTGATGTAGGAGAGTACGGTAGCCGTCGCCGAATCGCCCATTGCGCCTAGCAAGCCGCCGACCCAGGCGAACATGGCTTGCATGATAGGCAGTCCTAGCACCGATGCTAAGAGCAGCTTTACTGCGTTGCGTGAATTCATGGTCGTGGAGGCCTCAGTGGGTCAGTTGCTAAGCAGTATAAATTACGCAGCCGTTATAGTCGGCAAAGTCGGCGCATTCTCTGGCGTTGGTTGTCGACTGTCAATGGTGTGTGGGTTGGCTCGCTTTTACTCTCAGAAAAATTGCGAAGTTGTGGGGCCTGTTGTAGCCGCTGGCGGAAGCTGCGGTTTTTCAGGTTCGACCGCGGCTTCTGGCTGTGGATGGTATGGTGTGTTGGTGGGGCGTGGGGCCTTGGACTGCGTGGCAGTCCGGCTGGGCTTTGTTTTGGCGTATTTGACTCTGCTTGGCTGTACGACACAATTGGAGGAGGGGTTGCTTGTCGAATGCTCCGCCCCCGCCTCTTACTGCCTGAGATCGAACTTTGACGAAGGTGCCCCGCTATCTTTTTTGCTTTCTCTTTCTAGCCGTGATTTTGGCTGGTGAGCAGGTGTGTGCGCAAAAGATCTTGCTCAAGGATGGTCGAATTTTGCAGGGGCGTTTGCTGCCGATCACGGGGGTCGCGGATAGTCCGATCGCTGCGGACGATCCGACGGGCGATGCCAAGGGGACCCCGATTCTGGTGATCAACGATAATCTGCGTCGTACGTTTGTCTCAAAATTTCATTTGGCGAAGATTCTTGACGAGGCTCCGGAACAGACGGTGCGTATTCGGCCTAAGCAAAATGTTGCGAAGGCTGGGAGTGTGGTGACGAGCGTGGGGCCGAGCTTGGGCATTACCCCGTTCGACAAGTATGGTCGGCGGATTTATCGCATGCAAACCTCCCGAGGCCCATTGGCGGTAGTGCAGGGCATCACGGAGCTGACTCCGTACTATGCAAAAGTCGAAGGCCTGTTGGGCCCGCCCAAGTCGATTGTTTGGGACATGCGATTGGCTACGAGTTCGATTCCTGCTGAAACGCTTTCGCAAATTCTTTCGACCGCAGTTTCTAAAGACAAACCGAACGACTGGTTGCAGATTGTACGTTTTTATCTGCAAGCCGAACGCTTTCGTGATGCTCGACGCGAGCTGGAAGCGATTGTTGCCCGATATCCGGAAATGCAGGAACTCGAAACCGAGGTGCGGCAGCTTCGGCAGATGGGTGCGCGGCGGATACTGCGCGAGATCGAATTGCGACGCAAAGCGGGGCAGCATCAGCTTGCAAATGCCTTGCTGAATAATTTCCCGAATGAAGAAGTGGCCGGGGAAACGTTGCAGCAAGTGCGTGAGGCGCTGAATAGTTACGAGGCCAGCGAGAATCGCGTCACGCAGATTCGCCAGCAACTGACCGACATTGTTGGCAAGATTGCTGATCCGGATCATCGTCGTCTTGCTGAGACGATTGTTAAGGAAATGATCGGTCAGTTGAGCTACAACAACGTCGACCGCTTGTCTCCATTCGCTCAACTGGCCGACGACGAGTCGCTCGGCCCCGACGAGCGGATTGCGTTGGCAATTACCGGTTGGCTGCTTGGGGCTAGCGAAGCGATGCAAGAGTTGCCGGTGGCGGTTTCGTTGGTGGAGGTGCGAGAGATGGTTCGCAATTATCTTCGGGAGCCGCTTGCCCACGAGCGTGATCGGTTGCTCAACTCGGTACGTAGTATGGAGGGGGCGAGCGTCGATCGGGTTGCCAAGCTGATCGCTCAGATGGCGCCTCCCTGGGAAGTGCCTGAGGAGGCTGCGCTGGGGCACGGTTGCTACGCGCTGGTTGCGCCGGGTCAGACGGAGAATGGCGACTTTCCGTATCATATTCAACTTCCGCCGGAGTATGATCCGGGACGTCGGTATCCGACGATCATCGCCCTGAATGGTGCCTACAACACGGCTGAGCAGGAGTTGAACTTTTGGGCGGGGGTGCCTCAGCGTGATTCCGAAGGCAAGGCGGTTGGGCCGCGACGCGGTCAGGCGATGCGGCACGGGTACATCACGCTGGCGATCGAATGGCATAAGCCGCAGCAATATCAATACGAGTATTCCTTGCGAGAGCATGAAGCGGTGCTGACGGCGTTGCGAGATGCGACGCGGCGTTTTGGCATTGATACGAATCGCCTTTACCTGACGGGGCATGGCATCGGCGGCGATGCGGCGTGGGATTTTGCCCAATCGCATCCCGACATGTGGGCGGGAGCGATTCCGTTTGTCGCGCGGGGACGGAAGTATGTGCCTCACTACTGGGAGAACGCGGAGTACGTGCCGCTGTATTTTGTTGCGGGTGAGCTGGATGGGAAAAAAATGGCGGAGAATGCTGCCGTTCTTGATAAGTATTTGCTCAAACGGTTTGATACGACGGTCGTTGAATTTTTAGGTCGTGGGCAAGAGCCCTTTCATGACGAGGTGCTGACGATCTTCGATTGGATGTCGCGGCATACTCGTCGTGGATCGCCGAGAGCTTTTAAGTGTAATACGATGCGTCCTTGGGACAATTTTTTCTGGTGGATCGAAGGGCATGGGTTTCCGGGAACTGTTCATCCGGCAAATTGGCAGAAGCGAGGGGCGAGGCCGACGTTGGTCGAAGGTCGCGTGCTCAAGCCCAATCATCTTTCGGCCCGGACGGCGAGCGAGCGGACTACGATTTGGCTCAGCCCCGATTTGGTGGATTTCTCGAAGCCGATACGCATTACCTATAACGGTAAGAAACTTAGCAAGGCGAGCAAAACTATCCGACCGGATATCGAGGTGTTGCTGGAAGATGTCCGGACTCGTGCTGAACGGCTGCGGCCTTTTTGGGCGAAGTTGGAGATTCCTTGATGTTTTTTTTGAGGGGGGGCGGGGGCGCTTCCTTACGGGCGCGGTTCTGGGAGGGGGGAGTGCTTTAGTATGGCTAGGGATTGTTCTCGGGCGGCGGCTAGGTAGTGGTTTTCGGTGTTGGGGCGTTGCCGGGAGTTGATTTCTTGTAGTGCGGCTTGGGCGTCGCGGCGTGCTGCTTCGGGTTGGTGCTGGGCTAAATTGAGCTTTGCGCGAAGTAGTAGCCAGGAGCTTTTCCATCGCGACCGAGCTAGCCCTGCCTCGATGTGCTTGGCTGCTGTGTCTGTGTCGCCGCTTTGCACTAGTGCTTCAAGCCATGCTCGTCGTAGGACGATGCTGGGGTTTTTTGTCATGGCTTGTTCTAGGGCTTGGCGTGCTTTCTGGGGGGCTCCTTGTCGCTGAAGCGACCTCGCCTCTTGTAGGAACCAATCTACTTGGGGGCGGGATGAGGTTAGGGCTTTTTTCCAGGCGGCTGAAGCCGATTCGCCTTTGCCTTGTTTGTCGTAGATGCGTGCTGCGATTGCGTGGAAGGGAGCGGCCTCGTCGGGGTTTTTGGCGACGCGGATGCCTTGGTTTGCGGCTAGCATTGCCTCGGTAAAATTTTGTTGGGCTAGGTGGGTGTTTGCTAAGCCGTAAACGGCGGGGGGGTGGTTTTTTTCGATCTTTAGTGCGGCGAGGTAATCGGCTATGGCAGGCTCGTTTTTGCCTAGGGCACGATACTCGTCGCCGCGGCGCACTAGGATTTTTGGGGTTCGCTCGCCCTTGGCAATTCGGTCGCTTAGTGCTTCGATGACTTCCGATGGGCTATGGTGTGCCCAGGTCGTTGGCGAAGGCCACAGCAACGCGACCAGTAGTCCGATTGTGATTCGGATGTATTGTTCTCTCATGGCGAACCTCGTTCGATGTAGACGATGCTGTACTTGGCTTTTCCGCCGGCGTCGACATAGAGGCCGATTTTTCCTGGTGGCAACCGATCGGTGAGGTTGACGGTGTATTCCAAATCGTCTTGCAATTGTACTTCGATTCTCTTGCGTCGTAGTTTCATTACCACTTTCACCGGCTTGGTGAAGTCGAGATCGATGGTTTTGGTCGTCAGCACCGTTTCGTTGCCGTCGACGGTGCGAAGCATTTCGCCAGACTTTGTCTCTGGATTCAAACGGTACGTGTAATAGTTCTGCGCGTCTTGATAGGCAAAAACTAGCCCTGCTGGGGCAGGCTTTTCGGCTGTGATTTCTACGTTTGCTGCGTAGGTCTTTAGGTGGTCGTTGTATTCGTTGAACAGCACGACCGAGGCCGTGTCTGTTGCTGAAACGACGGCTTGCTTTGCTTTGCCATCGGCTTGGGGCTCGATAAGCATGGCCTTGGGAGCGCCGGCGGCAACGGTCCATTTGCTTGGTGGCTGGCCAAAGGTTTCTTCGTGCCAGGTGAGCATGAATCTTGTTAGCTTTGAGAAATCGTGGACCGGTTTCCACGGTTTTTCTACGCGGGTGATGTTCACTTTTCCGCGTTTGACGATGCTGAATAGGTCGCGCTCTACGTTGTTTTTGTTGATCATGGTGCTGGTGAGCGTTTCGCCATCGATGTCGAGGATCACCGAACCATGCTCGATAATAATCTCTCGCATGATGGGCATCGTCCCTCGGCGGCTTAAGCCGGCCCCGCCGTGGCCACTTACGATGGCGACGGTTCCTTCGTGGGGGTTTAGGCCGGCGCTTTTTCGATAGGCGCCGTCGCCCTCGGGGTGACCATCGCCGTCGTCTAGGATAACTCCTTCAGCCGTGGTTGGAGTTGCGTAGGCGCCGTCGATCAACATACTTCGTTCGTAGATATGGGAGTGGCCCGTCAGCACGATGTCGACGCCCGCAGCTTCGAGGATGGGCATAAAGTGGGATCGCATTTCGATGAGTTGGCCTTCGCGATCGCTATCGTGCGAGCCTTTGGTGTAGGGCGGATGATGCCAGAAGGCGATCAGCCAATCGCCTTGGGCTTCTTCGAGGTCGGCGACCAGCCACTTGGCCATCGCGCCGTCTGGCGATCGGTCGAGGTCGTGGGAATCGAGACAGATGAAATGCACGTCTGCGATATCGAATGAATAGTACGCCTCAGTGCCTGATGGCAATCCGCCCGCCTCGGCTGCGGTGGGAACCACGTAGGCGTCGTAGTAGGGTCCGAAGCCCGAGATGCCGCGGGAGGTATGGCCCTCGTGATTGCCCATGGTCGGCCAACAGACGACGTTGCGGAGCGTGGGTTGATACATGTCGAAGAAGTGATGTTGAAATTGTTGATCGGTGCCGTCGCCATACGCCATGTCGCCGACATGAAGGTAAAGGTCGAGATCGCGTTTAGTCTCTTGGGTGAACTCCTGCATGGCGAGATGCACGTCTCGTTGGATGTGGTCGCCTGTGCCGGAATCGCCTACGACCCAAATTCGCATTTTGGCATCGCTACCGGCAGGCGGCGACGTGACGAAGTAGTGCTGTTTGTCGCCGCCGGCCAGTTGTTGCTCGCCATCGTAGACAGCGTAGTAGTAGCGGGTCGCTGGTTTTAGGCCGGCGACGAGAGCTTCGTATTGATAGGTGTTAGCGACTGTTGAGGGGTCGTCGTCGCGGGCGTCGCGTTTTTCGGTGTCGGCGGCGGGTTCTTTGTATAGCAGGGGTAGCTTTTCGGTTGTTTTTACGTCGGCAGATACTTGCAACGTGATGGGGTCGCCTGAAATCGTTCGATCCAACGCTTCGGGCGAATTGCCAATTCGGACGCTCGGATTGGTTTTGCCGAAAGTGCGCCAGACGACCACCATCGATTGGGGCGTCGCCAACTGGAGATAGGGGCCGCGGTAAAGCTCTGCGGCGTTGCTGGTTTCAAAATCGAGGGGAAGCGACACGAGGCCAGCCAAAACCGGCAGCCATGCCCATTGCCTAATTTTACGAGTGAGAAACATTTCGGGAAATTCTCCGTTTGAAAGCAGGTGTGTTGTTGGTTCTCTGGTGCGATTCGGGAAATCGTGAACCGGGCATTGTACTCTGGGGGAGTTCAAGCTCCAAGAAAGCGATTGCCGGGGGCGGGGGAATTGCACAGCCATCGGTTTCGTTGTAGCCGCTGGCGGAAGCTGCGGTTTTTCAGCCTCGTCCACGGCTTCCGCCCGCGGCTAGTAGGTCTTTGCAATTCTCTTGCCGATAATCTGACGGCTAACAACTCGACGGTTTCGCCGCTATAATGCTGGGTATGTCGCACGATCAATATGAAAATCCGCTGATTAGCCGTTATGCTTCGGACGAGATGAGCCGGCTGTTCAGCCCGCAACACAAACACAGCACTTGGCGGCGGCTTTGGGTCGCATTGGCTGAGGCTGAGGCTGAACTTGGGCTCTCGGTTAGCGCCGAGCAAGTGGCCCAGCTACGAGCCCATGTCGACGATATCGATTTCGATGTCGCGGCCAAGTACGAACGGCAGCTTCGGCATGATGTGATGGCTCATGTTCATGCCTATGGCGACCAATGCCCGGATGCTCGGGGGATTATTCACCTGGGGGCCACGAGTTGCTTTGTCACGGACAATACCGACCTGATTTTGTTGCGCGAGGCGTTGGAGTTGGTTTGTGCGAAGACGGCGAGTGTGATTGATTCGTTGGGTCGGTTTGCTGCGGAATACAAGGATTTGCCGACGCTTGGCTTTACGCACTTGCAGCCAGCTCAGCCGACCACGGTCGGGCGGCGTGCTTGTTTGTGGGCTTATGATCTGGCGCTTGATTTGGCGGAACTCGAACATCGGTTGGCTACGCTACGTGCTCGCAGTACGAAGGGCACCACCGGCACGCAAGCTAGTTTTCTGGAACTGTTTGGCGGCAACCACGCGAAAGTTCGCCAGCTCGAACAGTTGGTTGCCGAGAAGATGGGTTTTGCTTCGACTTACGTGGTGACTGGGCAAACTTATTCTCGCAAAGTCGATAGCCAAGTGCTTGATGCGTTGTCGGGCGTCGCGACTTCGGCCCACAAGGGGGCGAGCGACTTGCGTATTTTGGCTCACCGCAAAGAGGTGGAAGAGCCGTTTGAGAAGAGTCAAATCGGATCGTCGGCGATGGCTTATAAGCGTAATCCGATGCGTTCGGAGCGTATCTGTGGGCTTGCACGATTCGTGACGAGCTTGCAATCGAGTGCTGCGGCTACGGCTGCCACCCAATGGATGGAGCGTACGCTCGACGACAGTGCCAACCGTCGGTTGACCATTCCGCAAGCATTTTTGGCGATCGATGCGGTTTTGATTCTCTACCAGAACGTCGCTAGTGGTTTGGTGGTGTATCCGGAGGTCGTCGCGCGAAATCTTCGCGAGGAACTGCCCTTTATGGCCACCGAAAACATTCTGATGGCGGCTGTTGCAGCGGGCGGCGATCGGCAAGACCTGCACGAGCGTATCCGCCAACATAGCCAAGCGGCTGGTGCTGAGGTTAAACAGCATGGTCGGCCGAACGACCTGCTTGAGCGGCTGGCACAGGACGAAGCTTTTGCTGGAGTTGATCTGGCCGCTGAGGTGGATGCCTCGAAGCTGACGGGTCGAAGCGTTGAACAGGTCGACGAATTTTTGGCCGAAGTTGTTGAGCCAATTCGTGAGCGCTATGCAGACCGTCAGGCGGCGGAGACGGAATTGCGGGTTTAGGGCGCACTTCGTGTTGAAATTAGATGAGGTCTAATGGGGTTTGGCGTCGGTGGCGTTTGTTGGCGCAGTCTGAACAGACGCCGGAGATGATCAGCCGGTGGCCTGTTACGCGAAAGGCATGTTCGCTGGCCACGGCATCGCGAATTCGGTTCAGGTCGGTACTCTGAAATTCGATCAGCTGATCGCAGATCGTGCAATGCAAGTGATCGTGCTGGGGGTAGCCATAGTCGTGTTCGTAGACGGCTCGGCCGCCGAGGGTCATGCGGCGCAACAACCCGGCATCGACGAGTTCGTTGAGTGTGCGATAAACGGTAGGCCGGCTGACCTTGTCGCCTTCGGTCTGTTGCGAGAGATTGATAATCAGCTCTTCGGCATCGAAGTGATCGTGCCGCTCGAAGACATGATCGACCAAAATCCGCCGCTGCTGGGTGATCCGCTTTCCCTTGCTCTGTAGAAATTCGGCGAATCTCTCCTGCGGACTGCTAGAGACATTTACCGTTCCGAGAGAAAACCCGCCTGACATCATCTACCCTTTTCCGTTTCGCAGGGGCTGGGTCGGTATCATTAACCGAACTTGCAACCCTTAATTGAGACTGACACCTCGTCCAATAGCGTCTTTAAGCACTGGATATCGAGGACTTACATCGACTGACTTGCCGCTTATTGATTCTAAGCAGGAAGGCGGTGAGTCTCAAGAGGGGGAAACTTGGGCTTTTTCTGTTCGCATGAGTGTCTTGCGGGAGGATGTCGTGGCCGACACCGCTAACGAATCGACTTTGGGCTTAGAATGAACGTAAATTCTAGCCTAGCTCGTTTAGAAGGTTGCTTAGAGCGGAATCGAGCTTTTCGGGCGTTTCGTAGGTGCCGTTGGCAATCTCGCTGCGAACTCGTGCGACTAGATCGGCACGGATATCGCCGCCATCGGCTGCTGAGGCGGCTGCTGAGGCAGCAGGAGAGATGTCTAGCTGATCTGCTGGACCTGCCGACGTGGGACGGGAAGTTGAAGCAGGGGCACGGCTTGAGTGGGGAGATTTCACGCCGTGAACACCATGTACTTGTGAGGAGCCTTGGATCTGCATAGCTGTTCTCCGGTGGGCCAACGGGCCGTTCTGAGCAGCGAATCGCCGGTCAGAAACGAACCAAGCCTATTGTTTCAATCGAATGGAATGTGCGGGAGTGGTAAATCGGGTCTTCGCCTAGGGCGGCTAGGAACCCATCTCATGGTCGTCAATCTCGGTCGCTGTTGCCTTCTCGGCATCATCCTGATGAAACAATCGACCTCGCGAGTACAACTGCGAGAACAGGTGTTTCATCGACCTGTCTGCTAGCATCCAATGATATTTCCTAGCAAAAGCCGGTCGCTACGCCAGCAACCTCTGTATCAGGTGTGACAGTCGTACTCTCCGACTCAACGGTAGGATGAGCCGGAATGATGTCTTCTGGCAACATTCTAACCACTTTGGGGAGCGGCGGCAGTTCACATTGACCAACAGAGCCCATCCCAACGGTCGTAAGGGCAAAGCCGCTCGCGACACTCGTATCATTACGTTGGAATACGCTCCCAGTTCGCGCACCAGCGACCTGGGGATCCCTGGACTGCGGGGATCGTACGCATGGGCAGCTTCGTACGTCAATATCGATCGGCAGCACCCGAAAACCCGTGATGCTGGCAGTGTAGGCGAAACTTTGGGTGCTGAGGGTGGTTTGATAGGATAGAGCTTGTGGGCTGGAGGCACACTTGCCTCCGGGGACCTTGGACCGCGTGGCGGTCCGGCTGGGTGTGTGTTGTTTATTATTTGCTTTGGGCCAGGATGGCCGCTCTATGGTTAGGTGGGATGGGGATGAATATTTTTTCTTTGCGACTGTTTTTGGTGGGCGTTGGTCTTTGGCTGGCTTTGCCGTTGGTGGCTTGGGCCTCGGAGGCTGATTCTCGACGGCTTTTTCATCGCCTTGATGCCAATGGCGATGGACAGTTGGCCGTGGATGAAATCCGGCCCGAACATGCGGCTCTGTTTTCGCGGCTCATTCGTACGGCTGATGCGGACGAAAATGGCCAGCTAGGCATTGCCGAATTTGCCCAAGGCCTTCAGCCAGTGCGCCCTGATAAGCCCCTCGCAGAGAAGCGAGACGACAAGCTGCCCGGCGCCGATGCTTGGAAGTTGCTGCTTGCCGAGATGGACACCAACGGCGACCAACGCATTGTGGCCGACGAAGTGCCTGATCGACACTTGGCCCTTTTCGAGCAAATCGAAGAGCGTCTTGGCGGTGAAAAAGATGGGCGGCTGGAACGACGCGAGCTTGTTCAAGCAGCCCCGCGACTCTGCAAAATGGCGGAGAAATATACCCGGCAACAGGGTATCGATGTCGAGGCCGAACTTGCCCGTTTGCCTAAAGAACGAAAGGAAGCACTCCAGCGTATGGACAAATCGCCCCGTCCCTTTGAGATGCTCAGCGATCCGAAAGAGGCCGAACGGATGTTCGCTAGGTTGGACGCCGATGGTAATGGTCAGATTGTTTCAGAAGAAATTCCTGAACCTCTTGCGCAACTATTCGACCATTTACTTGAACAGGGCGATGGCAATGGAGACAAGCAGCTCAGCAAGAAAGAACTGCTAGCCGTGTCTCGGCGCATGGCGGGTGGCAAGGGAAAGCGGCCTGGGTCTGCTAACGTCGGTAAGGAAGTCGCGAAGATGCTAAAGCGCTTTGATCGCAATGGCGACCAGCAGCTTAGCCCCAAGGAAGCGCCCCAACGCATGGCGACCCACTTCGATCGAATCGATGCCAATGGCGACGGTTCGCTTGATCGGCAAGAACTTGGACGCGTGGTAATGCGACTCCAGCAGAAACAAAAGGGCCGAAAAGGGGTGCCGCGTAAAGCGAAACCACGTAAGCCGCGGAATTCGGGTAAAAAAACTTCGCGTAAGCCTATTTCTCAATAGTGCATCTGTTAATCCTGAATTGACGGATACCCTTCGATGCCGGTCTGACGGCCCATTCGTTCGTCGCAAATTAAAGGTCGTTGTTTGCCTAATCTGGCTATTTGGCTGTTTTTTTGTGGAAATATGTTCTTCGCCACAATGAACCGTGAACTCTGTTCGCGTGTCCTGCGTAATAGTGACCATCAAAGCGATCCGCCAGTATCTCATCTTTTCTGGATCGCTAGTGTAGGACCCTTAGAGGAGGCTCAATCATGGCAGTACCGCAACCTCCTTTACCGGCGAGCCCGAATCGGATGCTTCCGCCGGTAACGATTGATGGTCATGCGCTCTTCGAGTTTAGTATGCGAATGAATCGTGCTTTGAAGAGGTTTGAAAAACGCTTTGGCGCTCGCGAATTGAGCACGGCCCCTTTATCTCGAACATTATGGCAACCGCCTCCGCAGAAACCGCGTTGACCCCCAACGCAGTGATAGCGAGGTAAGGACATGGCCCAGGAGCCCCACAGCTTCTGGGCCATGTTTCTGTGTCAGCAGGACGATTGCAAAGTCGGTACGATCGACCAAAGTTTAGGAAAAAAGAATAACCACCACAGAGGACACGGAGTAGCACAGAGTGCCTTAAAAATAGATTTTCTCTGTGCCCTCCGTGTCCTCTGTGGTTCAAATTGTTGCGGTTTTTTTGTGCAATTATGACTTTGCAATCGTCCTGTCTGTGTCATGTTCCGAGTTGTCTTGGCCTGTGGTTCACGGTTATCATGTGTCGAGAGGCTCTTTTGTTCTAGAGCAGCAACACATGTGATACCGGGAATGTGCTTGATGAAGGTTTTGTTAGCTAGTCCGCGTGGTTTTTGTGCGGGCGTGAACATGGCGGTCGATGCTTTGGAGCTTGCGCTGCAGACGTTACCGGTGCCAATCTACGTCTATCACGAAATCGTTCACAACAAGCACGTTGTTCACTATTTTCGTAACCAAGGGGTTGTGTTTGTCGACTCATTGGATGAAGTGCCCTGTGGTTCAACGCTTCTTTTTTCTGCGCACGGGGTGTCTCCGGAAATTCGCCAATTGGCGCGCGACCGGCAGCTACGGGCTATCGACGCTACCTGCCCGCTTGTTACTAAAGTTCATCTCGAAGCCATTAAATATGCCGAGCAAGGCTATACCATTTTGCTGATCGGGCACGAAGGGCACGACGAGGTGATCGGCACGATGGGCGAGGCCCCGGAAGCCATCGTGCTGGTAGAAACTCCCGAAGAGGTCGACCAACTGGAAGTTGCGGACGAATCGAAAGTTGCCTATCTGACGCAAACGACGCTTAGTGTGGACGACGCCAACCGTATTATCAGGCGGCTTCGAGACCGCTTTCCGAAGATCGTGTCGCCTCCGAAAGACGACATTTGTTACGCGACGCAAAATCGCCAAGAAGCGGTGTCGGTTCTCGCTCGCGAAGCCAATCTTACCCTCGTGCTTGGGAGCCAAAACAGCTCGAATAGCCAACGCTTGGCGGAGTTGTCGCTGGAGTGTGGTGTGGCGGCTCATCTGATTGATGGTCCTCAGGATATCGACACGGCGTGGTTCGACGAGGTTGAGACGGTGCTCGTCACGGCTGGGGCAAGTGCGCCGGAGGTTGTTGTCGATGCGGTACTTGATTTTCTTCGTGAAGAATTCGACGCGATGGTCGAACCTCGTTCGTTGCGGGAAGAGAATGTTTCGTTCGCGCTGCCGCGCGAGCTGCGGGCGAAGCCGAGGGTCTCTGGTTAGAGCGTATCGCTGTTGTGGCGGGTACTCCGGCCAGGATGGCCGGGCTATGGGGCGCCTTGGCTCTGGTGTTATTTGCTTTATTGGTCTTCGGACATTTTCAGGTTTTTCCATAGGAAGGCCCAGCGGTCGGCTGCTTCGTCGATGCGTTTGGTAATCGGGGTTCCTGCTCCGTGACCTGCTCGCGATTCGATTCGCAACAAGATTGGCGCTGGGCCGGCTTGTGCGTGCTGCAAAGCGGCGCCGAATTTGAAACTGTGCATCGGCACCACCCGGTCGTCGGTGTCGGCGGTTGTGATCATCGTTGCCGGATAGTGTGTGCCTGGGCGAATGTTGTGGTAAGGCGAATAGGCCAGCAAGGCTTTGAATTGTTCGGGATCGTCGGCCGACCCGTACTCGGCTTTCCAAAAGTGGCCAGCCGTAAATTGATGGAACCTGAGCATGTCCATCACGCCGACCGCCGGCAAGCAAGCCCCGAATAGTTCGGGCCGTTGTGTCATCACCGCGCCAACTAAAAGGCCGCCGTTGCTTCCGCCTCGGATGGCAAGACCGTCGCTGGAAGTGTAGCCTTCGGCAATCAACCACTCGGCGGCGGCGATGAAGTCGTCGAATACGTTTTGCTTGTTGAGTATCTTGCCCGCCTTGTGCCATGCCTCGCCATACTCGCCTCCGCCGCGCAGGTTTGGCACAGCAACGACGCCGCCCATTTCCATCCAGGTTGCATACTCCACCGAAAAATAGGGCGAGAGCGAAATACTAAAACCGCCGTAGCCGTACAAAAGCGTCGGGCGATGGCCGTCCATTTTTAATCCGCGTCGGTGGGCCACGATGATCGGTACCCGGGTTCCATCTTTGCTGTGATAGAACGCCTGACGGACTTCGTAATCGTCGGGTTTGAAATCGACCTGGGGGGCACGTATCTGGGTACTTTCGCCGGTGGTCACATCGTAGCGATAGATCGACGTTGGCGTTGCGTAGCTGGTGAAGGCATAAAAGGTCTCAGTATCTTCCTGTCGGCCTCCAAAACCGTGAGCTGAGCCAACGCCGGGCAGTTCGACCTCTCGTTGGAACTTTCCGTCGAGGCCAAACACCCGCACCTTGGAGACAACGTCTTGCAAATAGCTGACGATGAGCTTGCCGCCGAGTAGGGTGACGTCTTCTAAGGTTGCGTCGCTGGCGGGGATAATCTCGGCCAGATGCTTGCGTCCCGGCTTGTTGGCGTCGAGCGTGACGATCCGTTTTGTGGACGCCTGAAAGTCGGTCATAAAAAACAACTGGGAACCTTCGTTGCCAAAGAACGAGAATTCGTTTTCGAAGTCGTCAATCAGAGGTGTCCACTCGGCATCGAGCGGGGCGTCGACCGGTCGGACGAAGACTTGGTTTTGATGGTCGGTGCCGCGGCGGATCGACATTGTTAGATACTGGTTGTCGTCTGTGCGTTGAATCCAAAAGCTCCATTCCGGTTGGTCGGGGCGACGGTAAACCAGTTGGTCCTCAGCTTGTGGCGTCCCCAGTCGGTGGAAGTAGCACATGGGGTTGGTTGTTAGCGACTGAAACTGCTGTCCTTCTTCGGGCTTGGGATATCGGGTGTAGTAGAACCCGGTGCCGTCGGCATTCCAGACGAGGTTGCCCCAGCGGGTCCACAGCAGCTTGTCGGTGAGTTTTTTTTGCGAATCGACCTCGACCACGTGAATCGTCGACCAATCCGACCCGGATTCACGACGACTGTAAGCCAAATAGCGAGCGTCTTCGCTCACCCAGGTAGAACCTAGCGAGATGGTGCCATCCTCGGACCAAGTATTGGGATCTAAAAGCACGCGTCCGCTGGCTGTGTAATCGTCGGCGACGTAGAGCACGGCCTGGTTTTGCAAGCCGTTGTTCTTACGATAAAAATATCGCCCGGCTTTTTGCGAGGGGACCGAGTATCGCTCGTAGTTCCAGAGTTCGGTGAGCCGATCGTAAATTTTCTTGCGTTGCGGAATGCGATCGAGGTAGCTACGAGTAACTTGATTTTGGGCCTTCGTCCACTCGGCAACTTCTGTGGAATTTCGTACATCGTCTTCAAGCCAGCGGTAGGGGTCGGGCACGTTTGTGCCATGATAGTTATCGGTTTGGTCGACTCGACGTGTTTCGGGATAATGCAAGATTGGTTCTTTGCTGTGGGTTTGTGAAGTGGCTATTAAGGGGAGGATCGCAAACAGTGCTATGGTTGTTTGTTGTATGTGCATGGCTTTTGCTTTTTCTCTATTTCAGTAGTTCAAAATTCGCATCATGGGTTTTACTTGGGGCGGTGCGGACTGTGCTAGGGGCGTTGGAGCAGATTGCGCCGTATTGGTAGCAGGTGTAACAGGCTCCGTGATTCAGTGCGTACGGCTTGGTCGACAATGTTAGCGTGTCTCCTAGGTTGGCGTCGTCGGCTTCGATCAAGATCGGGCAGACGTAGACTCCTCGGTCGGTCACGATTCGAGAATGTTCGCATACCAACTGGCTGGCGTCAAAGCCTTGCATCATGCGGCGGGTCACTCGCTCGGAGTCTCGATAGCTGTGGGTTCGTTCTGCCTCGGCGCCAATCTGCAACGGGGGCAAGATTTTTAGTCTTGGGCGTTCGTACCCAATCGACTTCAAGGTATCGACAAACTGGCTGACAATTTGTTGATCTTCGGCCTCGGGCCACGTGCGTGTTGCTGTAATGATTGGCAAGAATCCAATTTCGACCAGTTTTTGTATGCCGCGGATCGCTCGTTGAAAGGTTCCCTCGCCACGAATGGGATCGTTCGTCTCGGGCGAGAACCCATCGATCGAGACTCGAAACTCTAGCGAATAGGGGCTGGCCATTTCGGCCTCGCGTAGCACTGAGAGCCACGGGTCTTTCAGAACGGTGCCGTTGGTAAGCACGGTTGCTGGACCGTAGCGTAGGGTCTCGACGACGATCGGGACCATTTCGGGGTTAAGAAAAGGTTCGCCGCCGGTGAAGTAATACTCTTTTACCCCCAGCGTTGCTGATTCCTCTAGCCGGCGTTTTACTTCTTCGAGTGTGAGGTAGCCAAACGTATCGTTCTTGGGGCTACAACTGATGAAGCAATGGTGGCAGGTGAGATTGCAAAGCGTGCCCGACACCTGGAACCAAAGGTGGTCTAGGTGCGTCAGTTCGACCACGGGGGGCAACTCGTTGTTTGATACCGTTGACATACACGTCCCTTGCATCAAGAGCCGATCGCTGGCATTGTTGCGTAGAGGTCTAGGTCTTCGCGCTCGCCTAGGATCGTGAAGAGGTCGCGGATTTGCTGCAAGCCTATCGAAAGTAGAAAATTCGAGCTTCGCCCGTAACTTTTGCTGCCCAAGATGTAGAAACCTGGCTCGGTGGTGACGAGACTTTCGGGTCCATACGAAACTTGATCCATGCAATCAGCAGCATTGCCCTTTTGAGCGGCCAGCTGGGCGGCTAGCTTCATGGGCCCGCCGCTTGCGTAGCATTCGTGCAGTTGTAGTTCGGAGTACATTCGATTCTCAGGTCGATAACCGACATTGGCGACTACCCGATCGAATGTAAACATGTCGGCTTGCTCGCCCTCGAAAACGACTTCGAAATCGTCGGTTGGATCTCGGTAGGTAATCGACGTAATCCCCGTTCCGCCGCGGTGAGTAATGCAATTGTCCGATTTCGAAGCCAGCTCGTTTGCCGCGATGGCCAGTGCATCGCGTCCTGCTAGGCGGTCGTCGGGAATTCGACTGAGAGGTGGCCCGGAATGTCGAGTCACCCATGTTGCCTTGGTCTCGGTGTTTGCGGCATCGCTCGCCAGTTGGGCAATTTGGGTTACGACCGTGGCAGCTGAGTAGCCTGCGCCAACTACCAGGGTATGCCGCCCGAGATACTGCTCGCGATCTTGGCCAAGCACGTCGGGCAAGCTGTAGGTAATTTTTCTGGCTGAGGCAATCTCGCCCAAGGCGGGAACCCCTGCCGAGCCAAGCCAGTTGTGGTTGCCGTAGGTGCCGGTGCAATCGATCACCATGTCTGAGGTAATCAATTGCTCGCTACCATCGCGACGGCGCACCAGGATATGGAATTCGGCTTTCGCTCGCTCTGGATCTCCGACGCCTTCAGTTTTCAGCCACCCTGCCCTGCCGACCGCGACCACGTAGACCCCGGTCTGTAATGAGCTTGCGACTAAATCGGTTTCTGACAGTAGCTGAAGATATTGTTCGATATAGTCGGCACCGGTTTGCAGCAAATCGGCTGCTGGGCACGTCCAATTGGGAAAGTGCGATTGAATTGCAGCAACGCCGAGCGTCGAGGCGTTCATGCCAAAGGGGCTGAACAACTGGACGTGCCCCCATTCTTGTACGTTCGCCGCCACCGAGGTAGCTCGCTCTAGCAGGGTTACCTGATATCCTAAATAGCGGGCATACAGGGTTGCTTCTAAACCGATTGGGCCGGCACCGAGAATAACGATATGGGGGTTTGATTGTTCAGGCATAAGTGGAAGTAGTTGTCAGTTGTGGGTTTATGTGAGGGGCGAAACTTCGTGCGGGGTTTGGCTTGAATTTCTTACCGCAAAGGGCACCGCGAGGCCTTTGGCCGCAAACAAAAAAAGGAACCGCTAATCAGCGCTAATACACGCCAATAGGCGAAAGGAATGCGAAAAACAGACGTGCGATTAGCGACTATCCGTGTGTTCTGCGGGGAAGGATGTCGTGGCCGACACCGCTAACGAATCCACTTTGGGGATCAAGTGACTCTCGGAAACGTCAATTGGTAAGTTGCTCTAGTTTGCTTGGTGGTAAAATCCTGGCGAAAAATCCGGGGTAGGCTGCTTTGCTTTATTATTACTTCCTTTTGCTGGAATTTCTGTGAGTTGGGGTACCGTGGGGGGGCTTCCTTACGGGCGCGACTCTGTGGGCGACTCAGTGGTTAACTTAGCTGCTGGCGCTTCGGTAGCTCCATAGGGCTTTTTTGAAGACCCAGCGGCTGCCTAGTAGGCTCATTGCGGTTGCAAGCACGGCGAAGACGGCCAGGGGAGCTTGGTCTGCTGACAGGGGCCATGCCATTATTCTTGCGGGTACGTTGATTACTACCAGAATTGGGATCACAAACGTAAAGATTTGTCGCAATGGTGTTCCCCAGGGGCCTTGGTATATTTCCATGGGGTAGCGAGAAAAGTTGGTGATGTAAAACCAGAAGTCGTAGAGCGATTGGTTTCGGCCCAGCCAAATACTGGTTGCTGCCAAGGCAATCATCACGCTGTATAAAATGAATACACCAAGGATGACGTAAACAGGATATAACACTAGTTGCCAGGGGGAAAACTCAAACCCTTCGACTCGAGGGACCGAGTAGCCGAGCAAAGCCAGCGCAACGACAAAGTTGCCCAGCGATGCCCAGTTCACTCGATGCAACGAAACTAAGAATTGCGTATCGATCGGTTTTAACAAAGCGAAGTCGAGCCCGCCGGTGCGCACCAGTTCGCTCAACTCTTGCGCATTGGGCATGAAAAACGTTTGGACAATGCTATTGATTAGCATCGTGGTGGCAATAAAGACAAAAAACTCGTAGCGTCCCCAGCCGGCGATGTGGTCGGTTTTCTGATACACGATGGCATAGAACCCCAAGTTCATGGCCATCCACGAAACCGACGAGATGGCTTCGATGATGAAGTTGGCCCGGAACATCATGTCGCGAATCAAGCTGTTGCGAGCAAACGTCAGGAAAACGCCAAGATATGAAGGGTGGTGGGGCATGGGGATGTTTGATGTTTGATTGTTGATTTAAGATTGTTGATGTTTATCCGCCGTAGCCGCTGTAGCGTCGGAAGCCGGCTTGCATGGTTAGGCGGCAGAGGATGATAAAAAATACTACCCAGCCTGCTTGGATCATCAGACCTCGTACTAGCTCTGGCCCTTGCACTTTGCCAAGGAAAATTGCTGCCGGATAGTAGGCCATGTACTTGAACGGCAGGAAGTCGATTAACGACGACCAGAAGCGGGGAAGCTCTTCCTGGAGAATTTCTAGTGGAAACATGTGCCCCGAGAGAAAGAACGTGAACAGCATGTAGACAAATAGCAGCGAGGTTACCTCTAAGAACCAGAAAGCGATCATGCCCATCGTTGCTTCTAGGAAAAATCCCAACATAAACGCCAAGATCAACGATAACAAGAATGCGCCGAAGACACTTGGTTCGGGCCAGCCCGGGAAATAACTACGACACAAAAAGTAGACCAGCGCAAAAGGCCCTGCCGCAACTAAGTAATAGACCAGCTTGTGAGCAATACGGGCCAACAATAGGTACGTGACCAAGTCGATCGGTTGAATAAGAAACTTTTTGATCTCGCCATCGCGCACTTGGCGCGCGATGCCCGACGCCAAACCGGGCATGCTGGAAAATGCGCGTGCTAGCATGGTCAATAGATAGTAAGCAATGATTTCTTCTGACGTGTAGCCAGCAATATGCTTCGATCCTGCCGCTGCAAAGACGGCGGTCCAGAGGAAAATCTGACAATCGGCATGAACCGCATCAGCGTGCCGAGCGCAAAGTCGCCCCGATAGACGAGCCGCTCTTCGACGCAGATTTTTAGGATCGTCCAGTAAGTGAGAGTGCGAGCAAGCATTTTCTTGAAACTAAAAAATTAGCCACGGATGAACATAGGGCGGCAGGGCCGCAACCAAATAGGTAAGAATTTCTCGCAAAGGCGCTAAGTCGCAAAGGAAACAAGAAAAAGGATTGTCTCGCAGAGACGCTGAGACCGCAGAGAAAACTGAAATACTGTAGCTCTGCCGTCTTAGCGTCTCTGCGAGCATCTAATTTGTAGTTTTTTTACGAGCGTTGGTGCTTGGTTGATTTTGTTATGGTTGGGGGCTAGGGACTGGGGAATTGTTTGGCGCTGTCTGATCGTCTTCTGCGGAGAGGGCGAACATTTCGGCGATGACATCTTCTAACGGTGGGTCTTCGACGCTGACGTCTTCGATCGTGTGGTTGGCTAGCACCGAGGAAAGCACTTTGGCGATACTGCTACGGTCGACTTTCAGGCGGGCTTTGGGTTCGACGACCTCTAATACCTCGCCGTAGCGGGCCAGGTCGCTGGGCATGCGGCCATCGGCAAACTGCAACGACAGCACTTTGTGTCCGCTGAATCGATCGACAATTCCTGCCAGCGACCCATCGTACATGATGTCGCCGTGGGCGATAATCACAACCCGACGGCAGAGGGCGGCGATGTCTTTCATGTAGTGGCTGGTGAGCAAGATCGTAATCTTGCGTTTTTCTTGGTAGTGCTTCAAAAATTTCTGCACGTTGTGTTGGGCGATTACGTCGAGGCCGATCGTCGGCTCGTCGAGAAACAGCACCTCGGGCGAGTGCAACAGGGCGGCAGTTAGCTCCATCTTCATTCGCTCGCCCAGTGAAAGCTCGCGGACAGGCTGCTTTAGCACATGTCGCACATCTAGCATGTCGACCAATTCGTCGAGAGTGCGTTGAAATTGGTCGGTATCAATGCGGTAGATTTTCTGATGAAGGCGAAAAGATTCTTGAGCCGGAAGATCCCACCAGAGTTGGTTTTTTTGGCCCATCACCAGCGCAAAGCGTCGGCGATATTCGTTTTCTCGTTGCCAAGGGACATGCCCTAGCACACGCGCCTGACCGCCGCTGGGACTAATCACGCCGGAGAGTAACTTGAGGGTGGTCGTCTTGCCGGCACCGTTAGGGCCCAAAAAAGCTACGAACTCGCCCTGCTCGACATCCAGATCGATTCCGCGCACCGCCTCGACGTCGCGATACTCTCGCTGGAACAAACCAGTCAACGAAGCCCACAAGCCTTCTTTTTTTTGATAGACGCGGTACGACTTTTTGAGTCCACGGATTTCAATAGCATTCATAAGCAGGAGATTATAGGTTGGGGAGGGGGCTGGGGGCTAGGGGTTGGAGGTTGGGGACTAGAGAAGCGACTTCTGGCCTCCGACCTCTAGTCCCTGACCTCTAGTCCCTGACCTCTCCCCTCTCGGTCTTGATCATTCGCGTGAAAAAGGGTCCATTCTAGGCATGAGCTTGATTAACCGACTTGAACGCAAATTTGGCCGTTGGGCCGTCCCGAATATCACCGTGCTAATCATCGCTGGCCAAGTGATGCTGTACGTACTTTCGGCGATGCGTGGAGGGCAAGGGTTGGGCGGCAATGTGCTGGCAAAACTCGATTTGCTTCCCAGCGCTGTGATGGCTGGCGAAATTTGGCGGTTGGTCACGTTTTTGTTCGTCCCGCCTCCCATCAGTCCGTTGTTCCTTGTTTTCTATTGCATGCTGTTCTACCGGTACGGAACTGCATTGGAACAGCAATGGGGAGTGGTTCGCTACAACGCCTTTTTATTGCTTGGATATTTGGCCAACCTTGCTGCTGTGTTTGTTGCCTGGGGATTCGGCTCCGACCTTCTGGCAAGTAATAGTTTCCTCTATGGCACCGTGTTTTTAGCATTTGCACGGTTGTTTCCCAGTTTCGTACTCAACATTTTCTTCATTTTGCCCATTCAGATTAAGTGGCTGGCGCTATTGGCCTGGATCGGCTATGGCTATGGACTATTAACGGGCAGTGGTATGTCGCGTATGTTGATCGTCGCTTCGGTTCTTAACTATCTAGTTTTCTTCGGGCGCGAGCATTGGCGCGATTTCAAAAGCGGACAGCGTCGTCGATCGTATCAGGCGAAGGTTGTCACCGCTTCGAAACAACTGGCGCATCAGTGCCTAGTCTGCGGGCTTGATCGAAAAACCTCGCCCAAGACGCTTTTTCGTTATTGCTCGAAGTGTGATGGGCAGTGTTGCTACTGTCCCGAGCATATTCACAACCACGAGCATGTGGTGGCCGACGAGCCTGATAAAGCTGTGATTTCGTAGGGGAGGTTCGGGAAGACATCGCTTACGCACAAGCCCCAGGACGATTGCAAAGTCGGTGCGTTTGACTAAAATTTAGGAAAAAAGAATCACCACGGAGGACACGGAGTATCGCAGAGGGAGGCAGAAAAACAGCTTTTCTCTGTGGCCCTCCGCGTCCTCCGTGGTTCAATTTTTTGCGATAGATTTTGTGCAATTGTGACTTTGCAATCGTCCTGGCACAAGCTCGCAAATCGTTTGTTTTCTGAGCGTTTTTTCTGTTTGCAAGCGTGTTTTGCGAGAGGGTGTCGTGGCCGACACCGCTAACGAATTTGGTTTGGGATCAAGTGACTCTTGGGAATGTCAATTGGTACGTTGCTCTAGGCCGCGTTGCGCGGCTGAGTGACTTTGCGTTTGGTGGTTACCAGGGGCTCTAGCAAATCGATGGTTCGCTTGGTTGCTCCTTGCTGAGTAAGCACAAGCTGTTGGGCGCGGGCGCCGAGTTGTTTTGCGGAGTTGGGGTCGAGTAGCGATTGCCGTACGAATTGCTCAAGTGCATGTCGGTCTTGGACAATTTTCGCTCCGTCGACGCTTCGTAGCTGAGCTACGATGTCGCGGAAGTTCCAGGTGTTTGGCCCAAAACAAGTGGCTACGCCGTAGGCGGCTGGCTCTAGCATATTTTGGCCGCCGCGCGATCCGAAGGTACCGCCTACGAAGCCGATGGTGGCGGTTCCCCACCATGCTCCTAGTTCGCCGATGGTGTCTACTAGTAGAACTCTTTTTTTCCGGCGATGCGTAGCATCGCGGCTATTTGTAGCATTGCTGTTATTTGTAGCATCGTGGTTATTTGCTTTGCTGCTATGGGTCGCTGGGGTTAGTTTGCTTCGGCGTTGCCAATCTGTGCCTGACTCGTTTAGTAGACGTGCTACTTCCTCGAAACGCTGGGGGTGGCGGGGTACGATTACTAGCCTCAGTTGTGGATACTCTGCTGCGAGCGTTTGGAAAATACCGAGGGCATAGGCCTCTTCTGGCTCCTGGGTACTGCCGGCTAGAAATACGATATCGCTGTCCGCCATTCCTGCTAATGCCTGAAGCGAGCGGGTTTTTTCGTTTTGGCGGTCGGTTTGGGCACCCTCGAATTTTAGCGAGCCGGTTGTCGTTACGGTTGACTGGATCGCACCACAACTTTTGAAGCGTTCGGCAATCTCTTCGTTTTGGGCAGCGATGACATCGATCTGTCTTAGAATTGGTCGCACCAACCAGCGAAAACGGTGATAGCCTCGAAAGCTTTTGTCGCCCATGCGGCCGTTGATGATTGCCACTTTTGCCCCGTGCTGCTTTGCGGCTCGGATCAGATTGGGCCAAAGTTCCAGCTCGGCCAGCACTAGCAGATTGGGGCGTACGCGCCGCATGGCGGTGGTTGCTGCCCAACTGAAATCGAGGGGGCAATAAAAAACCGAATAATCTGGCGAGTATTTACGGGAGGCTAGGTCGTAACCAGCTTTTGTTGTCGTGGAGATCACCAAGTCCCAATCGGGATGGCGGCTTTTGAGTTCGGCGAGGGTCGTCTCCAATAGATTGACTTCGCCGACGCTTACTGCGTGGAGCCAAACGCAGGGGCGGTCGCTGGTGCGTGGGGTTACGCGACCCAGCAGTTTCTCGCTAAAGCCTTCTCGGTATTTCCCATGCTTGAACGCCGACCATGCAAGCCATGGCGACGCCAGCAGTAGGAGCATCAGGTAGGCGCTGTTTAGTAGCCAGGCGAAAAAGAGGGGCATTCGGGATTCCTTTCCCGGGTGGAATACGATGGGATTTTGTTTGGAACTTTTTTTCGGCGCGACCGCCGACGCTAACGGGGGGTGATCGCAAAAGTGTTTTGGTTTTATCCGCCCTTCATGCAGCAGTTTTTGTACTTTTTTCCGCTTCCGCATGGGCAAGGCTGATTGCGGCCGACTTTTTCTTGTCGATTGCGAATCGGTTCGATTTTTTGTTTGGCGTCGGTGCCTTCAATCGCGGCTTTCTGCTGTTGTGTAATGTCGGATGTGCTGGGTGCTTCTTCGTGAATGGCAGCCGACTCTTGCCAAGTGCTGCCCACAAAGCCTTCGTCCAACTGCTCCATTTTGAAGATGAGGTCGGTCACGTAGTTGGCCACTGAACTCCACATGGCCTCGAACATCCTCATGCCTTCGCGCTTGTACTCGACCTTGGGATCGATCTGCGCGTAGCCTCGCAACCCGACGCTGGACCGCAGGTGGTCCATCGCTAGCAAATGTTCTTTCCATGCCTGATCGAGTAGCTGCAAGAGCAACGCTCGTTCCATTCGCCTCATCTCTGGGCGGTATCGGTCTTCGACAATTTGCGAGACGCGGCGTTGGGCCTCCTCGTGGTCGAGTTTCGCCAGCGTTTCGGTGGAAAACTCTTTCTGGCACGATTCTCGTAGCCAATCGCCCAGATCGTCGAGCTTTCCGTTGTTGCCGGTTGCTTGCCCCAGAGTGACATTCGTTCCTGCTTCGGCAAACAACGCCTCGACACGCTGTTGTGCTTCGGCTGCCACTTCGTTGGCACGGGCGTTGTTTTTTCGGCTGTATTCGATCAGCATTTGGCGGACGTCTTCGCCCTGTTTGTTGCGTAAATCGTCCAGCGTCAGCTCAACGCCAAAGCGATTTTTCGCCCACTCGACCAGCTCTTCTCGCTGAAAGCCCCGCCGGTTGCCGCTGCGGTCGCGGGATGCAAATCGATACAAACCGGCAAGCACCGGATATTCTGATTCGCGTTCGTCGTACGATTCTTGAGCACGCTCGTGGGCCAATTCGATGAACGCTGGCTTCTCAAGCTCGCCCATCTCGTCGGGAGCAAGCTCGATTCCAAATTTATCGCGTAGCCATGCACATGCGGTCTTCACTCCAAAATCAGGATCAAAAAGACGCTGGAAGTCTGCCAAGTCGACCTTTTCGATGGCCTTGGTGGCGTCCTTGATCAGAGCTTCGGAAAGATGCTCACGGCCAATTTTCTTCAAATCTCGATCGCGATAGTTGGTTCCCCATCGCAGGGCCGACCACTTGGCCAGGGCACTCCAGTTCCACTCCGACTGGTCCTCATCTTCGGGAAGGTTCTCTTCGACGGCGTCAAAAATCTGTGACTCGGCCAGACGGTATGCTTCGTCGCGAGCCATCCGTTGAGCATCGCCAAAGCTGGTGTTGCGATAGTCGCGCGCCGTGAGTTGAACATTCAACAACCCGCCAGCCGCGGCGGCATAGGAATCGGTGCCATATTCTGAATCTAAGAAGACCTGCAAATGTTCGTCGAGTTGTTCGTTGATCATTTCCACAATCAAGTCGCGGCAATTCACTCCGTCAAGAATTTTCTGTCGGTAGCCATAAACCCGTTTGCGCTGTTCGTCCATCACTTCGTCGTATTCGAGCAGATTTTTCCGGATTTCGAAGTTTCGCTCTTCGACTTTTTTCTGGGCGCCCTCAACTCGTCGAGTGACGAGCTTACTTTCGATCGCCTCGCCCTCTTGCATCCCCAGACGGGTAAGGATGTTTTTCACCCATTCGCCGGCGAAGATTCGCATCAAGTCGTCTTCTAGCGACAGGAAGAACCGGCTGCTGCCTGGATCGCCCTGACGACCGCAACGACCGCGTAGCTGCAAATCGATGCGGCGTGACTCGTGGCGTTCGGTGCCGATGATGTGCAGGCCGCCAATTTTTTTGACCTCTTCGCCTTGCTCCTTCATTTTCTCGCGTCGATCGATCTGGGCGACCAATTGGTCCCATTCCTCTTGGGGCACATCTAAACGCGTGGGGTATTTGTCTTGCAATTGTGCCCAGGCCATTGTCTCGGGATTGCCACCCAAAACGATATCGGTACCACGACCGGCCATGTTGGTGGCAATCGTGACTGCACAGAGTCGGCCCGCCTGGGCGACGATCTCGGCCTCGCGTTTATGCTGCTTGGCATTCAAGACTTCGTGCTTCACCCCTCGCTTGCCGAGCAAGCTCGATAGCCGCTCGCTTTTTTCGATCGAGACGGTGCCGACCAGAATCGGTCGTCCCGGTTGCTGAATATGGGTGATCTTCGCTCTTGGGACGGTCTCTTTCTTACGGTCTTCGGCTAGTTCAACCGTGACCGATTGTTCGTCTTCGTCGACCAACTTGCCGACATACTCGGCACCATTTTTTAGCGTTACGGTGGTGTGGCGGGTGAGTCGTTCGATTTCGTCTGCGATCGAACCGTACTTCTCGCGCTCGGTGCGTAGGATCACGTCAGGGTGCTCAAGTCGTCGCATTTCGCGGTTGGTAGGCACACCGATTACGTCGAGCTTATAGATTTTCCAGAACTCGCCCGCCTCGGTGAGCGCGGTACCGGTCATTCCCGAGATTTTTTTGTAGAGTTTGAAAAAGTTTTGCAGCGTGATCGTCGCAAGCGTTTGGTTCTCTTCCTTAATCTGAACACCTTCTTTGGCCTCGACCGCTTGATGCAGCCCGTCGCTCCACTGTCGCCCCTCCATCAACCGGCCGGTGAACTCATCGACGATAACGATTTTGCCCTGCTGGATGACGTAGTTGACGTCGAGTTTGTAAAGATGATGTGCTTTGAGAGAATTGTCGATGAGATGCGGCCACTGCATGTTGCCGGCGGTGTAGAAGCTCTCGACGCCGGCCAGACGTTCGGCTTCTCGAATTCCTTCGTCGGTCAGGTGGGCAGAGTGTTCTTTTTCTTTCACCTCGAAGTGAGCGTTGGGCTTTAGTTGCTTCGCAATTTTGTCGGCTTTTTGGTATTTAGTGATGTCGTCTCGCGCTGGGCCTGAAATGATGAGCGGGGTTCGAGCTTCGTCGATCAGGATGTTGTCGACTTCGTCGACGATCGCAAAATGCAGATTGCCTTGGGCTTGTTGCTGCGACTTGGGATAGCGATCGTCGTCTCGGGCCGCCTGTTTCATGTTGTCGCGAAGATAGTCGAAACCGAACTCATTGTTTGTGCCGTAAGTGATATCGCAAGCGTAGGCGTCCTGGCGCTCGTCGGGTTCCATGCCCGACCAAATTGCGTCGACGGTCAGGCCCAACCCCGTATAGAGCGGTGCCATCCACTCCATATCGCGTCGCGCAAGGTAATCGTTGACCGTGATGATGTGGACGCCCTTGCCGGTGAGGGCATTGAGATACGCAGGCAGGGTTGCCACAAGCGTTTTGCCTTCGCCGGTGACCATCTCGGCAATGTTGCCTTCATGGAGGATCATGCCGCCGATCATTTGCACGTCGTAATGACGCATTGCGAGGAATCGTTTGCCCGCCTCGCGGCAGAGAGCGAAGGCTTCGACCAGCAAGTCGTCGACGGTTTCGCCCGCCTCTAGCCTTTGCCTGAACTCAGCAGTCTGCTCTTGCAACTGCTCGTTGGTCATCGCCTGGTACTTCGCCTCAAGCGCACTGATAGCGTTGACCTTTGGCTGCAATCGCTTAAGAAAGCGCGCATTTGCCGATCCGAATAGCACGGTGATAGCCCGCTCGAACCGGCTCATGATGCCATTGCCGAAGCCTGCTAGTATTTCCCAAATTCTCTCTAATACTTCCATCGTAAACTCAAAGTTGGTCGGTTTGCTGCCGCGCTTGCATGAAGTTTCGCCCGACAAGCTCGGAGTCGGGGAAAGAATCAGCCGGACGTTTGCCCGGGTATCAATGACTGGCGGAGCGTTGGGGCTCCGTGAAATATGGAGAAACAGGGGGAACCTGCCCCTCTGTTTGCAGAGTGCAATTTACGCTACACCTTCGCAACGAAAATTCTATTGCGATTGTCCGGTTCGGTCAAGATGCGTTGGCTGGGGCGCCATGACTGTAAGTCGCTTTTCTGATTGAGGTTACAGCGAATGCCGGGGCGTTGGTAAGTCTGCTTGCTGTTGCTTGGGGGCTTGGTGTAGGGATCTTGGCGTACTTGGACTCGACGAACCCGGTAGCTGAAGCTGCCTCGCCTGTTATTCGAGGCGTGCGTCTAGCCAGTTTGCGTGGTCGCGCTCGTCGCCTCGGTCGGCGTAGTTGGCGACCAGGGCGATCTGCTTGGCATTTTTTAGCTCGACCGTCACCGCTAGCGGTTGATCTCCACCGCGTAGCACGGGACTAGAAAACGCGGTTTGCCAGCCAGCGTCTGAGCGTAGCAGCACGCGAAAGACTACGCTGCCGCCATTTTCAGCCAAGTCGTCGATAGCTGCCTGGGCTACGAATCTTTTGTGCTTGAACTCGGTCTTACCGGTCACTTTGGCGCGGGGTAGGTCGAAGGTCAATCGCGACTCGGAGTGCATCGCGATGCCTTTGTTGTAAATTTTCCCGCCGACGCGAAGTGGTCCGCCTTGCAAATTTCGATCTGGCTGATACGGCCAGGGGATATCGAGATAGGGGCGGTGCGAGTACTCGGCTGCCTCGAGGTCGGAGAGGTAAGTCGGTTTGCCTAGTGCTTGTAGATGGATAATGTCGTTAGGGTTGGTTCCCGTTAGATGGATTCCGCTGGCTAGTTTTATTTTGTAGCCACCCTTTGTGAGTTGTAGGGCGGTAGTCATCAAATAGCTCCCGTCGCTTAAGCCGATGGCCAGGCCGCGTTCGGGCGTCGGTACGGTCGATTTCTTGAACGCGACACCGGCCACGCGATCGGCGGCGAAAGAAGTAGTCGCCTCGCGTATTTTGAAACTAACCGTTGTGCGACTTTTGCCTGCAACTTGCTCGCTCTTTGTTTGCAGTAGCTGCCCGGCTAATATGTCGCCGTTGGTTAGTAACAGATGGTCGTTATCTTTAGGAAACGCCAACAGTCTGTCTAGCATGTGCGTTCGGCGAAGGCATTCGGCTGGCGGGTTCCACAAAATTGTTTGCACTAATCGGCGCGGCACCGACACCTTGCCCAACAGTTTTGTCGTTACCGAGACATTCTCTTCGTCCAACTGCAACGCCCCCTGCCCTGTCCACGACTCGGCAACCACTAGTCGGCTACCATCGACAAGCACTAGCTCGCTTTTGTGGAGATCGAGACTTGGGGTGGACCAACGGACGAGATCGTTGCTTGTGATTTGCCGAGTCTCTTCGCCGATGCGAAATTGGAACGTCCCGTCAGGATCGCAGGCGACTAGGGTGGCGTTTTCTGGTGGGTGGCCGACTGTTATTAACTGACGTGGTGGCTGTGCTTGGGCTAGCGATGTTGCCATGATCGCTGCCAGGATCGCTGAAGCGATCGATGCCGTTGTTAATATTCCTGCTAGCATCATCTTTTACCTTTGCAGGATGGGCAGGTAGTTGTTGGGCACTTGCAGCACGATGCAGGCCATGGCGGTGCCGTACTCGGGGCAAATGGAATCCATCCACGAACCGTCTTTCCGCTGCCGAGCGAGCAATTCATCGCGCAGCTCGGGGTACCAGCGTTGCCAACGCTCTCCTCCCGCGTGCCACATTGCTTGGACGGCGTAATACTGACCATACGAGTAGAAGGTTTCACGCCCAGGGTTATTTTTGGTTGGCAAAAATTTCTCGAGATAGTCGAGGCCTCGTTGCAATTCCTCTCCTTCATAAATCCCCGCGTTGTACAGCGCCACCACCCCGGCTGCGGATCGTGCAAACTGGCTGGCTTGCTTGGGCTGGTTCAACATATATCGATAGCCGCCGTCCTCGTTTTGGCATCCTTTGACATAGGCCATGGCGCGATCGATGGTTTCGCGTGGCACGGTGATTCCTGCGTTTCGTGCTGCGCGCAAGGCCATCACTTGGCAGACCGTTACCGACAGATCGGCATCGCTGGGCAGCGGCTGGTATCGCCACCCTCCGGCCTCGTTCTGCGAATTGATAATCAATTCGACGATTTGATCTAGCCGATCGCGCAGCTCGGGTGTCGCAGCCATGCCGTAGGTTTCGCAAAGGAACAGCGTGGCAAAACCATGGCCATACATGGGGCCACGGCTCGTGGCATCGTCAGCTGCGATAAATCCTTGGTCGTTTGTATTCTCTAACAAATAGTCGATGCAACGATCGATCTGTTCTCCGTAGGGGCCTCGCCCCGGCGTACTGCCGCTGGCAAGCCACGCCATTCCGCCCAGCGCACAAACGGCTACATTTCGAGAATAGCCACTCGTACCAAACGAGCCATCGTCTAGTTGCTGCTCGACCAAATAGGCCAACCCACGCTGAATCGACTGGCTGGCTTCCTCGGTAATCAGTGCATCGTGCTGACGAAGGGGCTCTTGAGAAAACAACGAGGCGGGTAACAGACCAAGCACGGCCACCATAGTAAGGCACCTGCCGTAGAAACATTTTTTCATCATCAACGCCCTTCTTCTGGCTCGGCTAGTGCGCGAAAGTATGCTTCGATTTCTGGTGCATACTTGGGCAAGAACTCTTCTCGGAGCGGTTGGAGGATTTGCTCTCGTTGTCGCTCTGGCAGATGTCCCCACAGGTCTTGCACCAAGTCTTCCGCGATTTTATCGGTAGCGGGTGTTGCCGGTTTGCTACCTGATGGGTCGACCGATTCTTTTGGGTTTGTCCCGGCTGCGACATTTCCGTCCGGCTGCTGCTGGGTTCCTGCTTGCGATCCTTCTTCGCCCTTTTCATTGCCTTGGGTATTCATCGCATTTTGTCGTTTGTCGCCCGACTGTTTACCGGCCAATCGTCCTCGCATTTCCTGTAAATTCTCGATTGTTCGTTGTTGCAGCGACAAGGCTTGGCCGAATTGCTGGTTGCCAAGATTATCGGATGCCGTACGCATGGTTGCTTGCACACCACGCTCTCGGGCTAGCGACACCGCGTCCGACAATTGCCCGGCGATCGCCGATTGTTGTTTGGCGGAGCGCGACATTCGCATCACCAGCTTTGCTAATTCTCGCGAAAGTTGTCGTTGCTGTTTGGTTGCCGCTTGCCGCTGCTCGCTATTTTTGCCTGCGGCTGTCGAAAGAATTGCTTCCTGAGATCGATCAGCAAGCTGTTGTTGGGCCATTTGCAACGACGCGACCTCGTTTTCGAACTGTGCCAAAGTGTTTTCCATCGTCATAAGGTCGATCGCTTGTTGCAATGCTTCGATGGCGTTGTCTTGCTGTTGGACAACCGTAGCAATCGTTTCGCTCTGCTGTTGCTTGGTTTCTGCTTGGTCGCGAGGAGATTGGACGTAGCGCAGCCAATCGCCGAGCAACTGCTCGATCGCTGGCAATGGCTCCTGTGCGAGCGTGCTTAACAATTGGTGTAGCGACTTCAAACGCTGTTTGCTCTCAGGTCGATGGAGTGCGTTGCGGTCGAAGTCTGCTAAGATCGCTTCGATCTGTTGAATCACTCCACCCCGATCGTTGGCCAATGCGTCGACAAGCTGGCGCTGCTTCGACAATAAATGGCTAATCGCTTTTTTCCGCCGCTGTCCGTCCCAATTTTCTTGCGTCTCCCAATTGGCCGTTCGAGTGCGCAGCTCTTTTTGTTGCTGCTGGAGTCGCTGCAATATCTCGATGATATCCGTTTCTTGATTGGCGATTTCATGGAGCAGCTCTTCGACTGAGACGATTTGCAGCCGTAGCGGGGTGTCGGTCTTGCCCGTCGCTGGCCGATAGTCGCTTGCCTGGGCATGAACTTCGAGAACCGCACCTACTTTTAGTCCTAGCGTTTCTAGGTGCCAACGGTGCTCGGCTCGCTGTTGTCGCCCGGCGGGTGGCGACATGGCGATCTCTGGACCTTTGTAAATCGTCAATCGCTGGTTGTTCTTCTGTAGACGATCGGTCCGTCGATAGACAAGCTGCACGTCGCGAACTGCCAGGTCGTCTTGGGCGGTGACTACCACGGGCACGATCGCCGTTGGAGAGACTGATAATTTGCCGGTCGGCTCGACGAACGCTACTCTTGGCGATTGGTCGGGCAACACCTCTAGGGTCAGTTGTCGGCGCGAGCGAAACTTTAGTCCTTCGGCGGTTGTAATCTCAAACGAAACGACACGGCTCGACTCAATGCGCCAATCGTCGGGGGGCGTGCGAAAAGTTAGCCCCCCGTCGTCAAGCACTGTGGGAATGGTCAAACCATTTTCGCCTCGTAGTACGACGCTTGTCGCCTTACGATCTATTTTGCCTTCGACCTGCAAACGACTTCCGGCCAGTAGGCTCTCGCCCGCTTCGAATCGTCTCGCTGGCAAGCGGGTGTATTCGGGTGGACGAACCGTTACCTGTACGGTTTGCACTCTTGGAGGAGCCACCACTTTCAACGGGTGCCATCGCATCGTGGTATGATCGCCGCCCGTCACGCGGAATTCTAACGATTCTTGAATGTTTGTCAGACGCAGCTCTTGCGAATTTTCTGCCGTGGCAAACTTCTGCGTCTCGGCTACCCAGCGGCCGTTATGTTTCGTTCGAGAATGAAGAACGATCGACGTAGGCAACGAGCCACGTGTATCGCGAAGTTCAAGCACTAAATCGTCGCCTGCCGCCAAGATCGACGGTGGGTTGGCGAACTGCAGATCGTTTTCCCGCGGCCACTCCACAGAGCTAAAGGGGTTTAGCAATCGAGTTACCGCCGTGTTCACCATAAGCGGTGTTTGCCACATCATCCCGGCAACAAAAAGCAAGGTAGTCGTGGCGATTGCCATTGCTTGTCGGAATGTTTGCGGCGAAACAAGCTGGCGCCACTTGATGCCGCCAACACTCGTGCCTGCGCGGAGTACTACCGCCCGGCGCAATGACTCGGACCCTGCGCTGAGGTCGGACGGCGATTGCTGGTTGAAGTATAGTGCGCTGGTAACAATATCGCGTAGCTCGGGGTGGCGCCGTTCGATTCGCTGTGCCACCGACACCGAAGTAAAACGTCGTTGCCAGACTTCTGCGAGCCAACGTCGTCCGGCCAGCAGGGCCAAGCATACCAGTGCCAACGTACAAACTATTCGTCCCGTCACATCCCCAATGTTTAACAACCAATCGAGACTAGCCAGCAGCAAGGCACTCGCCAAGACGGCTGCCACCAACCAGCAAGTGGCAATAAAAATGTGCCGTGTCTGTAGCCTTCGTCGTAGCGCGTCGATCTGCTTTGAAACGTCTTGTGGCATGATTGTTTTGTTATAGGAATTTTGGAACCACCGATGGACCCATCGGGGCTAAGCCGCAAGCGAGCAAGTCATCTTAGACAGGACAACAGGATAAACCAGATGCGCGACATTGCATCGATCACAAAGATCGGTTGAAAGAATACGAATTGATAACGGTTGCGATTTCTTTGCACCTTTTCGAGAGTCCTATTTAACGGCCTACTTATTTTTTTCTGTTCGCAAGAGTGTTCCGCGAGAGGATGTCGTAGCCGACACCGCTAACGAATTCACTTTGGACGAGGTGCACTATACAAGCTACTTCTGTATCGTACCACGGTTTCAACGCTTGCAACCCAGAAGATGCCCGCTTACCGCGACTTAAACAGCTTATCCAGCGCCCGATTGATTTCGCCCCCGATCGCCTCGGTTGCCACACCTTGCAGAAGCTGCCGCGATAGATTGGCCACGGCACGTTCGTCGATTCGCGGTTTCTGAAAAGTGCCACGAATTGGTATTTGAATCGATTGTCCCGCCAAAGAACGCAGCATCCGTTCTTTCTCGATCCACTTCTCTTGAATCGGAATCTCGATCACCAGCGACAGCGTTTGATCGAAACCGACCGACCCCTGCGATCGCACCGGTACGCCATCGACAATGAACTCCAAATTGCGGTGATAAACTCGCCCTTCGGCCACTTGAAACTCGATCTGCCGATTGTCGATCGACAAGATGTTCGACCCAGCCGGTGAGCCGACCGTTTGTAGCAACTGTTTCCGTTTGCTGAGCGCCTCGATCTGTTTCACCAGTCTCACCAAGTCCGCCATCATCGGGCCGGGCGAAACATTTAGTCGATGAACTGTCAATCGCCCCGAAACTCGCGACTGTCGCGGGTCGGCAAGCGGCACCTGGGTGTCGTCGATGTCGAGCGAGAACTTCCCGCTGGTCTGCGTGGCACCTGCCAAAATCGGGGCCACGTACTTCAGCATCGTCTCGCTCACTTGGGGCGAAATCTCTACACTGCTAAATAGCACCCCTTTGGGTAAAAACAGATACGCCGGCTCAGGGGCCAGTACCGCACGGGGGCTTGCCACCATTCGACCCTGCCCCACAGCCAGATCCAGCGGCGCTAGCTGTAGTTGCCCATCGGCGATGGTTCCGTGTAACCGACCGGCGCCAAACGGCAAACCATACACGGCTGCCGACGTCCAACCGGCGTCCGCTGTCACGTTAAAACGTTGCGACCAATGCAGTGGCGCGCCTGTGGCCTCCTCTTGCGACATTCGTCCCGCCACTTGAAAACGAATCTGGCGATCGCCAAAAACTTGCACCTCCGGCCCAAGATAACTGGCGAGCAATTTGGCAAATTCCACCGAGTCGTACTGCAACATCCCGTCGGCCTGCAACTGTTGCTCGGTCGTCGGCTTCTCGAACGTTGCCCTGCCGCTTAGTTGCATGGTTTTGCCCTCGAGCCGCACATCTTCGACCTGCACCCGATCGTCGGCAATCAAATAGGTCGCCCGCCCGGCAATTTTCAATTCTGGCTCGGTCCATACGATTTCTGGTTGGCCATAGGCCGCGCCGCTTGCCGCAGCAGGTCGTACAATCTGCAACTGCTCGACATCTGCCGAAAAGTTCGCCTGCAAATGCTGGGCGTTGCTCATCAGTTCCACTGTCCCAGTCGTCATTCCCCGTGGCCAAGTCGCCTCTTGCTGGCCAACCAATCCGGCGATCGATGCCAGTTGCTCGAGATCAGCGCGAAACGCGATTTGCCCTGTCGCCGTTGGTGCTGCCGACGAAGACAACTGCACCGCCAAATTACGCGAGCGCAGCGCCAACGAACTGCTCACCAACTGTAGCTCTTGAGCTGCGAAACTGCTGTTGGCCCTTTCCCAGCGGCAATCGCCGGCAAACTGTACGCGAGGCTCGTCGATCATCAGCGTGCCGCTGCGCACTCGCAGTTGCGTGATACTACCCTCCGACTCCAGCACATGCACCATGGCTGGTGCCAATTGCAGCGTGGCTTTGACATACGCCTCGCCCTCCATCTCGTCAGGCACGTTCGCAATCCATGGCCGCAGACGGCCCGCCCACGATGCCAACGGTCCATTTCCCTGCACTCGCACCTTGTACGTCGGCTCGGGAGCATCCAAGGCAACCGGCTCGAGTAGTTCGACTTCCAAAACATCGCCCGCACCTCGCAATTTTATTGAACTCGTGGCAATCCGTTGCGGCGAAAAATCGGTCGCGGTGCCCTGGGCCTTTGCCTCGACGTTCAGACGCGATTCGGCCCAAAGCAATTGGCCCTCTTGCCGAACATTCAAGTCCGTCAGTAGTAGATTCGCAAACGCGTCAAACCGGTCGTTTGGCTCCCGGGTGAGCGACAGGGTGCCTTCGCCCCGGCCTTGGAACTGCCAATCGTCTAGGTCGACAAACTGGCTAAGCTCCGAGGAGAGCTGCTGCAAATCAAAATGAAAATTCCCTTCGATTTTTTGGTTGGACGTCTTGAAGTTTCCTTCGGCAAACGGCGCGCTCACCGCCAGTTGGGTCATCTGTGGGCCACTTGCCGTATCAACCAATTCGAGGGCAACCTCAATCGGCTGCTCCCAGCGAATAGGCCGACGACCATCCGTTCCGGCAACATCCCGAGCAATCGCTGTCGCCTTCCAGCCGAAGCGCTCTGCCGCGCGACTTCCCGAGGCAGAAAACTCCAACTCGCCTGCGTCGATTTGCACCCCCTCGCGTAGCTGCAACGTGTGCGGCAGCATCGTTGCCAATCGATTGAGTTGCACCCGGCCATTCAAGCTTGCTTCTTGCTTGGGCAAGTGAGCGAAACTAAACGAACGGATCTCCTCGAACGTCAACGAACCTTTCGCGGTTAAAGAGGCCCAATCGGTTTTGGCTTCCAACTGCTCAATCGATATTCCTTCTCGCGTGATACTCAATTGCCAGGGCGATACGAAGCTTTCAAACTGCAGCCGATCGTCGGCCAACGCCTCCGCAGCCACTTCGAGCCCTTTCGCTTCGAGATGTCCCGAGGTTTGTAGCGTCGGTGCGCCCTGCGCGTCGTAGGTCCAGCTCAACTTTGCGTCTGAAGAAACCGTCCCCGCCACTCGGCCCCCGGGCAGCACTCGCCGCAGCCACGGCTCGAATGGCTCTAACGGAAGTTGTTCGGTTAACACATTCAATTGCTGCGGCCCAACGGCCGGCTGCAACAGGTGGAATTTCACGCGCCCTGGCTGACTGTCTGGCGAGATGCTCAGGTTCGCGCCACCGTTGACTTCGACATCACCTCCCAATTGCGTCGACACATTGGCTTCACTCAACAGCCACTGCTGCTGCGTTTCGGTATCGAAGCCACGCACTGTCCCTTCGACAATTTCTATCGCAACGTTGAGCTTGGCATCTTCAGGTGTGTCGCGATCGTCAGCCTCTGCGTTTGAATTCCAAGCAGCAATCAGATCTTCGAGATTGCTGCCGTCCGCGCGAGTCGCGACGTACAAGACCGGTCTGATGATTGTCAGCTTCATCGATCCCGCATTGCTAGACGCCAACGACCACAACGAGCGATCTACGGCGATCGATTCCGCCGTCAGCACGGGGTTGCCGTCTGGATCGGTAATCGAAATGTCTGTAACCGTTTGCCCACTTAGCCAGGCAAACGCACCCGACTGACTCTCCACGCGAAAGCCATCTACGGGCATCGACCAACCGAGCAAAGTATTCCGCAGCGGCGTGCTGCCAATAATCGTCGGCCCTGCAGCCACCCCAGCGATCGCCAGCAACCCAAAGATTATCAACCGCCGCCTGAAGCGGCCCGGTTTGCGTTTACGTCTGCTTGCCATAAGAAAATCTGCCCGTACCTTTACAACGCTATCCGCGAACGTAAGGTTCGTTGACGCCCCAGTAGAAACGGCTGATTCTAGGCGTAGGCAGAATTACGTCCTAGATCGAGTCGCCCGCCAGCAGTGCTAGCAGATGAGGGGGAAGGGGACCGAGATCAGGGGTCAGCAAACCCAGGGTAGACGGCTGCGCCGGCAACCCTGGGCTTTGTGATGAAACGCCTTTGGCGTAAAGGTGCGCTTCACCCACGCACTATCCGTCTGGGTCGTCGAGCAATTGTTGCAGCCGGTCGGCCAACACCGTAGTGAAACGGTCAGGCCAATTGGCATCGATGAGGCCAAGCTCGACCATGTCAAGCAAATGCACTTGATCTTTACGACGGAACGAAGTGAGCTTCATCCGCACCAGGGCTTCGAGGGTGACGATGCGAAACGCTTGGTCCTGCTCCACTTCGCTCATGGTAGGCGTCGTCGCTGGGTCGTCTTCTCGTACCTTCTCTCCGGCGAAGAGAATGTGAACTGCGTCGCGTGCTTTTGCTCCAGGACCGTCGAGAAACATGTCGATGCTGCGGACGTGGCGATAGATGAACCCTGCTGGAGCTAGCGCCAGTTTGGCGGCTTCGAGATCTTCTCGGCGGAGTAGGAGATCGACATCTCGCGTGTTTCGTACGGCTGCTCGATCGACGCGGGACACCCAAGCGGCGACCGCGTTTCCGCCGATCACCGCGTAGTCGATGCCAGCCTTCTCCAAAGCTGCCGTGGCTCGTTCTAGACGATTGCGTACATCTTCCACAGCTCCAATCATCCTTTCCCAAGAAATGGGTCCAAAAGTTGTGTGTGACATGGATGCCTCTCAGAGCGGAACCAGCGCGACCTCGTTTAATTATACCACAAAGGCAGCTTCTATTATAAGGCCGCCAACTACAGGTCAAAATTAAATGTTCGGCTTAGGTAGCGGTACAATCGGCTGCCCAATGTGCGTGGGTTTGTCTTGATTCGTGCTTGGCCTATCAGACCGTTGCGAAACATTTGCTGCGAATCGTCTAGTCGTACCATCGCTTGCAGGGACGTGCTTAATGGTCGAACTTTTCCGCCGGGGTCGGTCTGGGCCGGGATGGGGCCGCCGGAGGTACTCGCCAAGCGTGGGGTTAGCTCGTCGACTTCTTCCTCCGCGAGATAATCAATCTTGCTGACAAAAACGTGAGCCGTCGACTCGTTAAACATCAACCGAACTTCTTGCCCCGTCGTTACCCAATCGAGATCGCGTTGGTTGATTACCAAAACTGCATCCCATTCGTTCGGCTCGCCGATTTGGCAAAATAAATTTTGAGATCCTTCGGTACCAAGTGTTGCCCCTAGGTTTTCTTTGTCTAAGGGCGAACCAGACCAACTCGCTAGCTCAATCTGGTTGCCCATCGGCTGAGCTTGTCGCAGCGGTGGCGGTATGATCGTTCCTGCGATGGGTGCGAAAATTTTTAGTCGCTCGGCATCCTCCTGCTTTTTCTCTAGTTGCTCTTTCAATGCTTTTAGTCGTTCTCGCACTACCTCGATTTGGTTGCTATCCTGCTCGCTACGGCGGCGAAGTTGGCGCAAGCTTTTGAGTTGAACCTCGGTCGCATCGTGCTGCCCCTTGAGTTTCTGGATTTCAATTTCTAAATCGATATTTTCCAATCGTGCGAGCAACTCGCCCCGTTCGACCTTCTGCCCTGGTTCGACAAAAACTTCCTGCAGCGTCCCCTCGATCTCGACATACACCGACGAAGCCTCGTGCGGTTGCAGTTCGAAATCGCAGATCACACTCGACGGAAACGGGATGAACAGGGCACCGCCCACAAATCCTGCCAATATCAGCAATGTCACTGCCATGCGTACTTTCTTCACTTTGCTCCACCTTCCAGGTACGCGAAAAAACGAATACACCTTTTTGAAAGGCATAAATATCAAACCCCACAAAGAAGCAAGCGCAATCAACTGCCCGAGAATCTTCAGGCCATACGGCTCGAAAACTTTGTTGAGGAAATAGAGGATCGAGAGCAGAATCACCCAGCGATAAAAAAACGACGCCACGGTGTAGAGTGCGAACAACGCCTGATGCCGCTTTGGCAAAAACGGGTCGTCCGGCTCCTCTATGCCCATGCACAATTTGCCGAGCTTTCGACTCAAAATCGTGTTGGCTTTTTGCCGAAGGTTCGGCACCTCCATGATATCACTGAGGATGTAGTAGCCATCGTAGCGCAGCAGCGGGTTGGCGTTGAATAATATTGTGCTCACCGAGCTGACGAACATGATGTTCAGGCACAGGTAGTTCAAAAAACCCGGCTCGCTAAACCACCAGATAAACGTCGCCATCGAAGCGATCACCACCTCGACGTAGATACCAGCAGCGCCAATCGCCGCACGATGCCAACGGCTGGGCAGCATCCATGAGTCGGACACGTTGCAGTAAAGACATGGGGTTAGCACCAGGAACATGATGCCCATCTCATGGCATTCGCCCCCAAAGTGTTTGCACGACAGCCCATGGCCAAACTCGTGAATCACCTTGGTAACGCCCAATACGCCAGCAATCAACAGCCAATTCTGTGCGTCAAAAAACGACTGAAACGAGGGAAGGCGCGACTGAAACACGTCGAACTGCACTGTCACCAACATCGCTGCCAGCAGGGCCAATGTCAGACCGCAAATGGTCGCCGGCACCGTGAAAAACCAGCTCACGTAGGGGTACATAAAATTGAGCAGTCGCTCGGGATCGAACCCTTTGAAGCGGAAAGCCAGGATATTGCTCGCCGCTCCGATCATTTCCTTGCGCCTGCGCTCGTCTCGTCGCTTTTTCAACTGGACACCCTGCCCAGAGGCATCCGACAGCACCAGCCCGCTACGATGCAACATGCCGATGAAATTCTGCAATTCCTCGACGCGAATGGGCTGCGTAGGAAATTCGGCTTCAAATCGCTCGGCAACTTCCTCGAGGCTCACTTCGCCATCGAGCATTTGCATGATGGCAAATTCTTCTTCCTCGAAGCGATAGTACTGCAGGCCGATCGGATCTTTCACCACCCAATAGATGCGCCCCTGATAACGCTGCCGACGCGCCTTCAAATCTGGGCGAACACGGATCGCTAGCCGACGCGATGAACTAGAAACAATGCTGTCGGAAAGCGTAGCCATAAAGAAACTAAAAAGAATTAGATACCAAAACCGTGCGAGGCTTGTTCCGTCCTACGGCCTCTCCGCTTTCCGCTTCACTCCAGATGAATCACCATCTTGGCTTCGACGCCGGGTTGGATGAGCCAACTATCGCCTTCCCGCTTGTTCTTTATCTCAGCTCGGACGACATAGCTACCATCCGATTGGACTAGTTGGCTAACATGCACGATCGACCCTTTCACCGAGACCTCTCGGCCACGCGCCTTAGTGATATAGACCGTGACCGGACGGCCTAGCAATTCTCCACGGTCGAACTCGCCAGCGTAGGCGTCGCCTTCGACGTCCAAGACATCGAACCGTACGAGTTTGAGGATCGGATCGCCCGGGCTCACCCACTCGTCTTGGTTGCGATAAGTGGTGACCACTTCGCCATCGACGGGCGACGTAATCTTGCGCCAATCAATGGCCATTTGTGCGGCATCGAGTTCTGCTTTTTTTGTATCTGCGTCGAGCAAGGATAGTTCACGATCTTTCTGAGCCTTTTCGATTTGCAAACCGGAACGCTCGAAGACCAGATGCTTTTGCCTGACCTCGATATCGGGAATAGCCCCGGGGTGATCTTTGTTCGCTTTTAAGTCCTGTTGCCAATCGTAATAAGCCACCTCGGCAGCCTTCTTGGCGTACTTTTCTTCAATCTGATCGTCGGCCCGTTTCACCGCCGCCTGATGGCCATACTGGGCGATCTTTAGTGCGGCTGCCGCCTCTCGGTCGTCGATAATCGCTAGGGCATCGCCTTTTTTCACCCGCGAGCCTTCTTGCATCTGCATGTCGATCAGCACCCCCGCCACCGGTGCGGGAATACGCGCTTCGTACTGCACTTTCACAAAACACGATTGCAGCACAGCCTCGTTGCTCTTCGCCGCCTCGGGACGATCTGCACCGCCCAACAACACCACCACAGCCAAGCAACCCAACAAGCGAACAGCAGTCATATAACCCGCTCCAAATAATAACTTTTCAAATTCATCAACCCCGTAGGGTGGGTGTAGCAAAGCGAAACCCACCGGAACCCTAGATGGTGCGTTCCGCTATCGCTGCACACACCCTACGGATTAACTACGAATTAACTCTTGCCGAAAAACACTTTTACAATCGAAACAGAATCCTTGATTGGACAAATTCAAACAAATCGTGGAACCACACATAGCCAACCGCCCGTTGGCCACACAGCACTTTGGCTTTGACGTCGGCACCTACTTTTAGTTCGCTGGCTGGGTCGGAAACCAATTGCTTGAGATCTTCCTGAGCAAACGAAACTCGCATTCGCACGGTGTTGCCATCTTCGCCATGCACTTCTGCGCTTGTATCGATCTCGACAACGGTCCCTTCGAGATGGACGGCCGAATGTGTTGCCATGATGAAGCTAACCGTCAACTGCGCTTCCGCATCTTCCGAACGTAATTTCTCTAACTGCTCGACAATGTGCCCCATCTTGGCCTCGGGCACATAGATCTCTAGCTCCCATCGACTTGAGGTGTCAGCAATTTCCATGAGTTGCTGGCCCTTGCGCACCGAACGATTTCCGCCAAGTCGCTCGCGCACCTTCCAGGTAACCACCTTGCCGGCGATGGGGCTGGTAATCGTCAACTTTCGTTGCTTTTGTTGCAGCAATTCACGCTGTTTCTCTAAGCTGCTGCGTGTCTTGCGCAATTGCGCCATCCGCCCGGTTAGTTCCTCTAGTTCGACCCCTTCGGACTGCCCACGATCGAGTGCCTGACGCTGACGCAATATCGACGAAATCTCTTCACTCGTTTTGTCTAATTCGCCTTCTAACTCGATGACCTGCGTCTCGAGGTCAACACTCCGCTGCCGAACCAACAATTGGCCCTCGGAAACCAGTTCGCCCGTGTCGACGGCCACTTCTGCAACCGCGCCATCAATACCCGCAAACACACCCCGGCGTATCTCGGGCAGCAATTTGCCATCAGCGACCACGGTAAACTCGTACTGCACGTAGCAGAGCGCAAAAATCGCTCCCGCCAATGCGATGGCTGCCAGCAACGTTTTTGGCAAGTTGCGAGCCGTCACCAGCACGCGAGCCTTGCCCAACAATCGCCACACCGGCAGCAAGAACAAGTTCTCATGCTCCTGGGCATTGGTCAGCGAGGTCGAGCTATGTCGGCGTACCACGTCAACCCGCTGCAACATCCCTTCAGGCTGTCGGCTATCGACAAGCTGCTCGATGATAATCGCACCTAGAATATTCTCGCGCCGTTTTACTTTCTTCTCGCCCGGTTTGTCGTCGACGTCCGACTCTGCTTCGCGCAGCGGCAACACCGCCAGTTGTTTCGTAAGCGCTTCGTCGACATACTCGTTCACCGCCCGTTCTACTTGTGGCGCCAAATCCGACGTATCCCCGTCAAACCACAAATCGTCGCCCGTCCGCGCAACTACGGTCGCCAACTTTCGTAGTAAACGCACCAAGTTTGAACGCTTATCGAAGGTATCTTGCCCGCTGATTGCTTCGATCCGATAACTACTCCCACGCCGCAACGCGACGGTCACCCGATCGCAACCAATCAGGCGACGTCCCTCGTTGGCAATCGTGTAGGCCGTCTCCCGCGAATTCAGCGATTTATGCACCAACCCCGTGAACGCTTCTAGTTGCTCCCACAACGATTGTTTCGTCGTAAAATGTCGCAGGCGGCGGGATTTGATATACTCGCCGGCCAACTCACAAATTTGCCCTAAGAATCGCAAGTACCCTTTCTGGGTCGTCGGTCGGGCGCCTGGCCGTTGAAAAACCTCGACTACCCCTTCTACTCCTCGATCGCTTTTGATCGGGGAAAGTACCAACAGATAGTCGGTCGGGTTGGCGGCTATCTCTTCGCCGCTGTCGTCTCCGGTACCTGAGTGTGGGGGGACAAGTGCCGCCTCGCCTTTTGCGATAACCTGTTGCAACAGCCGGCCATGCTGTGTCTGAGCTTCTTCGCTCTCAGCCAAACCTGTCTGCTGCAGGTTGACTTGATACTCGAGTTTTAGCCCGGCCCCCTCCTCGTAGGTCCAGACCACCCCGCCGACTGCCGCCAGGGCGGAAATCGTCTTATCCATCATCGCTGCGTAGAATTCCGAGGGTTCGATCTCGGATCGCGAAAGATCGACCACCTCTTGCACGAGACCCTGAATCTCGCTCTTTGCATGGCGGACGGCGTCCTCATCGACCGAGCCCACTGAACGGGGGTCTGACGACGGATCTGAATAAGGGGATGTTGTCACAGTGAACCGTATTGTTTTGTAGGGCCCGTAACTGGCTGAGGTCGAAGGGAATCGCCACCAGGGGGCGGCACACATGCGGCAACCTGCACTAGAGCTGCTCCACCCACGCATCCTGTAATCATAACATTGTCTGTGTTTAACGACTTACGTCAAACTTGATCTATCGCCTTGATAGAGATAAATACCGACTTTCTGTCCAAATAAGCCCTCCAAACGGACTTCGCGCCCAAACAGCAAACAACCAAGCCGGCGTCCGCCGCCGTTTCAGGTTCTGCTAGCTGCCGCTCCAAGCAAGGCCATAGAATTGCAAAATCATACGAGGCGCAGGCGGAAGCCGCGGTTTTTCCAGGCTCAACCGCGGCTTCCGCCTGCGGCTGCAAGGGAATTTGCGACTTAGCAATCGTCCCGCCAGACAAGACTTGCGGGTTGGAACGACACGGCGTAAGTGTTATGATGGTAGGGGCTTGTAGCGTGCCACGCAGATGTTCGGTGGGGCTGTTTTTCGATTGCAAATGGTGTGGAGACTTTATGACGAAGCAAAAAGAAGAGGCTCTTGAAGTAGAAGGAGTCGTAACCCAAGCATTGGCGAACACCCGATTTCGTGTCGAAATCGAAGGGGGCCACATTGTCAATGCCCATGTTGCTGGCCGTATGCGCAAGCACTTCATTCGTATCGTCCCAGGCGATAAGGTTCGTGTTGAGCTATCTCCTTACGACCTTACCAAAGGTCGCATCACCTACCGCGAACGGTAATTTTCGGCGGGTCGCCCATTGCGGCTCAGTTGTCGCTGTCCCCCCGATTCGTCTACTGCTGCGCTGACCGCTCTGGCCATCTTGGGGGACAATATCCTCTCATTTTCTGACGATTCTTGCCAATAACCTCGTATCATCTGGCGTATAACGGTATAAATGCTTTCGCCTGCGTTCTCGTGAGTATCCGAGAACCATGTGCTTTCGTCTGCCGTACGTCGTAGGCGTGGAAGAGTTATTGGCTTACCATAACTTCACGACCTACGCTGGCTCGTGAGTACCTAACCTCTTAGGGAGAAAATGCTGTGAATAGAAGAGTTACCCGCCTCACGCTAGCCAAGGCAATGACGCTGGCTGCTTGTACGCTGATTGCCACATGTGCCAGCCCACTAGCTAGTCGGGCTCAGGAACAATCTGGCCCAGAAATGAAACCGCTCGCGATCGTGGCCCTCTCGGGTTACGACGCCTTGGTTGCCGATGCCAAGTTCATTGGCAACTTGATGGGCAACCCGCAGTTGGCCGAGCAATACGAACCAATGCTCCAAGGATTTACTCAAGGGCTCGACAGAACAAAACCCATCGGTGTTGTTGTCCAGTCTGATGGGATGAGCTTCGGTGGTGCTGTCTGTATTCCCGTAACCGATCTCAAGCAACTGCTCAACAACCTGCAACTCTTTGGCGTGATGTCCGAAGATGCCGGCGATGGCTTGCTGAAAATCACTGCGAACGACCAAGAGGTCTACGCTCGCGAAGCAGGCGGTTGGGCATTTATCTCGATGATGCCTCAGCTCCTCGAAGGGCTCCCTGCAGATCCTAGCGAGCTGTTTGCTACGTTGACCAAGGAGTATGACCTAGGCATCCGAGCTTACGTCCAAAACATCCCGCAGCCCTATCGCGAGCTGATTGTTCAACAGTTGCAGCAAGGCATGGACCAAGGGCTTGAACGTCTGCCTGAGGAATCGGCGGAAACTTACGAGGCGCGTAAGAAAATTGCTCTTTCCCAAATCGAGCAACTCTCGCGACTTGTGAACGAACTCGACGAATTCACGATTGGTTTGGCCTTGGATAGCGAGCAACAACGGGCTTACTTCGATTTCGTTTATACCGCGGTAGCCGGCACCAAGCTTGCCAAGCAAGTTGCTGAAAACAGCAGCCCGACGACAAACTTTGCGGGTTTCTTCCAACCCGATGCGGCCATGATGCTTACTTTCGCTTCTAAGATTAGCGAAACCGACCTCGCCCAAGTGGACCAAATGTTCGATGCCGTGCGTCAGCAAATCGAAACCGCGATCGACGAAGAAGCTGAATTGCCCACGGATGAAGCGCGCGATGTTTTGAAAAGCGCGGTCGACGATTTTATGGCTGCTTTTAAGGCCACGCTCGAAGCGGGCGTGATGGACGGTGGTGCCGTTCTGAATATGTCTCCAGAATCGCTAACCTTTGTTGGTGGAGGTTTTATTGGCGACCCTAGCAAAGTAGAAAGTGGCTTGAAGAAGCTCGCCGAGCTTGCCAAAGAAGAACCCAAGTTCCCTGGCGTCAATTGGGACTCCGCCACACACGCTGATATCAACTTCCATTCGATCAACCTACCTGTCCCCGAAGACGAAGAAGAGGCTCGCCAGCTTTTTGGTGAGCAACTCGATATTATTGTCGGGATCGGCAAGCAGTCGGTTTACTTTGCTCTGGGCCGCGATGCTTTGGAGGCGGTGAAGGGCATTATCGATACTTCGGCTGCTGATCAAGGGAAGTCGGTTCCGCCGATGGAGATGACTTTCTCGCTGAACCAAATCATGGCGGTTGCAGCGGCATTTGCCGAAGACGAAGAAAAGCCTATGCTTGAATCGGTTGCTGACATGCTGAGTAACGAAGCAAACGCTCGCGACCACGTTCGCGTCGTTGTCCAACCCATTGAGAACGGGGCGCGAACTCGCGTCGAGGCCGAGGAAGGCGTCTTACGAGCCGCTATTATGCTGGTTCAAATGAAAAATAATTGACGCCGCTGTTTAATCTCAAACTAACCACGGGCACCCGTCGCTTGACGACGGGTGCCCGTTTTCATATCTATTCAATGTCACTCAGTAGTTCTGAGTTCGCTATATTTCCCGAAAAACGCTGGTTGCGGCAAGTGAAAACTAAGCGATTAGCGGTTAGCTATTAGCTATTAGCTTTGGTAGGCCACGTTTTTCGGGCAAAAGCTAATTGCTAATTGCTCCTAACGTCACTATCTCAAAACACTTTAATCACCGAGCTAAACGCTAAACTTGGAACTACCGTCACTCCGCCAAGTTCGACTTTTGCATCCACCCAGGGAATTCAAGATGAGCAACACCTCCCTCGTCCTCACCATCCTCGGCGAAGATCGACCGGGCCTGGTCGACTCGATTGCCAATACGATTGCCGAGCATGGCGGAAACTGGGTTGAGAGCCGAATGGCACATTTGGCGGGGCAATTTGCCGGGATCCTCCGAGTCGAGGTGGCCCCTGAACAAGCGGAGGCGCTCACTGCGGCAATCCAGGCCCTCGCATCCTCAGGACTTGAATCGGTCGTCCACACCAACCCAACCGTCTCGGCTCTGTCTGAAAGCCCCGTCGTTCGCCTCTCACTCACCGGCCAAGATCGCCCCGGTATCGTCCGCGAAATCAGCCGCGTGCTTGCCGCCCACGCGGTCAATGTCGAAGAACTCAACACCGAATGCCACCGGGCCGCCAACTCGGGCCAATCACTATTCCAAGCCGACGCCCAACTACGCCTCCCGGCGGGCGTCTCGATCGACGTCCTCCGCGAAGCACTTGAGCAGGTCGCCGCCGACATGATGGTCGACATCTCGCTTGAGTAGAGTACTCAAACTGAAAAGAAGAGAGCCCGCGAATCACGCGAATAGGCGCGAAAATGTTTGTTTAGGATCAGCTACGTGGCGAGAGTTCGTGCACTGCTTGCTGGCAAAGAAAACAAAGATTCAACCGGAAACATTCGATCGAAAATGTAGTGTCCTGCTGGCTCATTTCAGCAATTCGTCTCGCGCCTGGTCGGCGACCGGAATCCACACCGAGGAGAGCCGGCCCGAGGTGGCCAAGTGGTGCAGTGATAGCGTTTCTTTGTCGACAACCACCAGCAATCGCTTGAGTAAGCTATCCGCCCGGGCGATGTACACGTTTTGGGTTTCTGACAGCTGCCATCGGTTCCAACGATCTAGCCCCGCATGTTCGCCCAAAATCCAAACCAAACGGGGATCGTCCTTCTTGATCTTCGCCATTTCTCGACAGGCCATGCAGACATCGTGCTCAAGTACCGAGCGACTCACCCGCTCTCGACACGTCGCACATTCGGCAAATTCGTCGACTAACGTAGGTCGACCAGAGACCGGGCATAGCTCGGTAAACTCCTCCAGTACCTGCTTTCCTGTCACACTACAGGTGACCAACTCTTGGCGTAGGACACGTCGGCCCGAGTGTTCGCAGGTGGTGATTTCTTCGACCGCGTCGATACGACCATCGTCGGTCGCTGCGAGATGAAAGGTGCTAGCGCCTGAGTGCTGGGCGATGAAAGGTTGCGGTTCGACCAGTGCAGCCCAGCCCGAAAACGGTAAGTGGGCGGTTGTTTCGCCGATGGTGAATTGCAATTGACCGCTGGCCTGTTTCACCCAAACCACGGTGACCGCCAAGGGATCGATGGTCGCCGCCGAGGGATCGCGCGAAGTGGAACTTTGCGCAGCGACGCGTCGTCCCGCTGCTACCAAGGTTTTCAGTGCGGCCTTATCCAGCCGTGGCGGGAATTTTGGTATTGGCTCGACTTTTAGCAGTCCCAGTTCCTGGGCTAGTTGGTCGGTAACCGAGGTGCCATCATGGGCGACAAATAGGTGCCGAATGACCGTCTCGCCATTTTCGCTGGCAGCAAAGCTAAGCCTTAGAAACGGAAAGTCGGTCATCTGGCAGCCTCCCAGATGAACCTGCCCTCCATCAACCCGATAGCCAGCAAACAAGCGAGCGGAAATGTTGTTGACCGCCAAGGGTTGCTCTTGCGGGCGTACATGCACTGCCGGGCCAGCGGTTTTCAGGCGGCCTAAGAGCCAGGTGCAAAATCGGCCATTCAGATCCACTGATTCCTGCTGCTTGTCGGGCACATTGTTCTGTAGAGCGAGTTGCAACTCTGCTTGGCCGTCGAAGATGCTGCGATCTGCTTCGCTAAGCCGCAAGCGGGCGATGCCGGCCTGCTCATCAAACTCTAGCTGTAACTGTGCTAAGGCCCAACGCACAAAATCCACGACGCTTTCGCGGTGGTTCGATTCGGGAACAACTGCTTCAGAGGTAGAAGGGGGCGAGGTACTCACACGTCTGCTGTCAAAGGATCGATCGGTTGGGAAGTCTGAGTCACAAATTGTACCCAGATAGATATCGGCTACTAACCGATTCTCGCCACTATTGTTCGTGTTGCGAAGACCTACGTACCACGTTTTCTCAAAACATAGACCACATCTTCGGTCGCAGGGCCTACCTCGACAGGCTCGTCAATATCGTAACCAAAGTCGTAGCAAGCAGTTACATCAAATTCATCGGCATTTCGAAGCAACATCGCCATTTGGCGATGGGTGTACGTGCGGAAGTGGACTTCGTCCTCAATCCGGAATTGTCGGGTCGGGGTATAGACATCGAAACTCATCCCGACCGTCTCTCGCCGCCGCTTCAAGTCGCAGTCGGTCACCCAAAGCCGCGACATGACCGCCAGATTCCCTCGGCGTGCCGACCAACTCTCTTCCTGCATCGGTTCGATCGCTGTCGGCGTCAGATGCAAGCCTAGCACATAAATTCCGCCGGGGCGAAGCGATTGGGCAACACATTGCAAATGGCTAAGGGCCTGGGCCTCGGTCGACAAATGCCGAAAGCTGTTGATGGTGTTGAACGCAGCATCAATCAGCTTGGCGGTACGAAAGTCGGCCATGTCACCCACTGTTGCCGGGCGAGCATATCCGCCGCGCTCAAGCCGATCGTTGCAATATTCAACCGCTTTAGGATTGAGATCGACACCCCCAACCCGATAACCGGCTTCAGCAAATTTCACCAGCAGCCGACCCGTGCCACAGGCCGGCTCGTAAACGCTACGCACCTTCACCGTGGCATGTTTTTCGAAACAAGCCAACAGAAAGTCATACTCCGCTTTCCAGTCGGAGCCGTAGACCAAGTCGTAATATTTCGGGTAGTCGTAAAGATCGCCCTGGATAGTTTCAAGCATAGTGCCACTAGTTTACTGGTAGGACGTGCAGAAAAAAAGCCGCATGAGGTAGAGGCATGAAGCAATAAGAATTGACGCCATCCGAAACCCATTGTATACTCATTGTATACTCATTGTATACTCATTGTATATCTAACCTATTTCCAAGGAGCCGCGATGGAAATTCAATTTGCCAAATGGGGAAACAGCGTTGCGCTGCGGGTGCCCAGTAAAGTGGCGGAAGCTTTGGGCATTGTCCCGGGTAGCATGGCTAGTTTGGATCTCAAACGCGATAAGTTGATCATTACGCCGCAGCGACATCGCTACCAACTCGATCAGTTGCTGTCAGAGATCACCTCGAAAAACCTGCATCAAGAAACGGGCACCGGCTCTGCCGTGGGTGCTGAGGCTTGTGACTGATGGCCTATATTCCCGACCGCGGCCACATCATCTGGATAGATTTTGACCCCCAAGCGGGCCGCGAACAGGCGCACCATCGACCGGCCTTGGTCCTTTCGCCCAAAGCCTACAACCGCAAGACCTCACTTTGTGTGTTGTGTCCGATGACCAGTCGCATTAAAGGCTACCCTTTTGAAGTATTGGTAGCCACGGGCGAGCCGAGCGTCGTGCTTGCCGACCAAGTCAAGAGTCTGGATTGGAAAGCAAGGAATGCCAAGAAGAAGGGCGAAGTGGATGATGACGTTCTTGCCGAAGTGATCGGCAAGCTAAACGCCTTGCTCTTATAAAAATCACTGCGATTCGCAGACTGAGTACGCTCGACTTCCACAACTACAAATTGACCTTGTCGGCAGACATATAGAATAGAGGATTTTCATTATGCCCATTCGCATTGGGATCTGGAAAGTTAGCGCAAAGCCTTCGCCACTTGTTGAATCTTCACTAGCTAGTGAGCAACTGTTTGAAAACATGATTGTCGCTGCTCCACATCTGCTTTCCGATGAATGGATGCTTATTGGCCAACAGGAAGACACCGGCTACGGAGGACGCATCGATTTGCTGGCGATTGCTCCAGATGGTTCGCTTGTACTGATCGAACTCAAGCGTGACCGAACACCCCGAGAAGTAGTAGCCCAAGCATTGGATTACGCCAGTTGGGTGGAAGAACTACGGGCCGAAGACATCGTTGCTATCTACGGACGTTTCGCGACTGGCCGTAGCTTGGACGAGGATTTTCGACAACGGTTTGGAGAGAACCTCGACGAAGAAACTCTTAATCAAGGCCACCAGATTGTAGTTGTCGCTGCCGAACTAGACGATAGCACTGAACGGATCGTTTCCTATCTCAATGAACGCGACATCCCAATCAACGTTTTGTGTTTTCAGGTCTTTGCGAATGGCAACGAGCAATTGCTGAGTAGAGCGTGGCTACTTGACCCAATTCGTACACAGGTCAATACGGGAACCTCTACAGGTTCGAAAGAGCCATGGAATGGCGAGTTTTATTGCAACTATGGCGTCAGCGAGTGCAGATCATGGGATGACGCCCAAAAATATGACTTTGTAAGTGCCGGTGGAGGATCTTTTTATACCAAAACACTGCAACTCCTCCGATCGGGTGACCGCGTTTGGGTAAAAGCACCGGGCCACGGTTTTGTTGGTGTTGCTCGTGTTACGGGTTCCGCGCAAACCAGTGCAAACTTCAAAGTGATGACCTCGTCAGGAGAGGTTCCAGTGCTTGAAGCAGCCAAGGGTGGACACTATTTCAACAACAGTGATCCAGAAAAACATGAGCATTTCGTCCCAGTTCATTGGCTGCAAACTGTGCCCTTGGAAAACGCTGTAAAAGAAGTCGGCTTATTCGGTAACCAGCATAGCGTTTGCAAGCCAACAACACCGAAGTGGCGCCACACCATCGAGCGTCTGAAAAAGAAATTTCCCAACTACAATAACTCAACTACTACCGGCTAGAAGCCGGTAGGTTCGGAAATTTCGTGAGCTTCGGACTAAAGTCCTTCACTCACGAGGAGGTAACCT
>JAADGV010000022.1 GCA_013152205.1 Planctomycetota bacterium | reverse complement strand
TTGGCTGCCGCGTAACGCCGCCAAACTTGCCACCCGTCCGACGAAAATAAACCAACCACGACCCATAGTGGGTTTTTCAGGGATGACTAATTACGGGTTTTAACCGGTTTTCTAAGGCTGCACTGTCGACCCTCGACAGGTGAAAAAAGAGCTATTTTTCCAGCGTATTCTGTAAGTGGCGGGGACAGGATTCGAACCTGCGACCTCGAGGTTATGAGCCTCGCGAGCTACCGGGCTGCTCCACCCCGCGTCATGTGTGTGATCTTAGCAACATTACCCCCACTTGGGCAAGTGGCTCCGAAAAGCCAACTTCCGCCAGTGTAGGGGATAGAAGAGCGGCACGAACTCCTATCGTCGACCAGCGGTGATCTCCTTCTTGAGCCAAAACCGACTGTCCCCGCAGAGTTCGCCCAGGTGTTCGTATTGCGTCTCAAAAGGGCCGATGCTGTAAACGGTATGACTGACATCGTTCATTCTGCCGCCGAATGGGCCATGCCGATCCTCCTAACACGCCGATACTATATGCCTAGGCTGTAACGGTATAGTCGCTTTGTGTTTGCTTGCCGGTGGGTAGGGCTAGCGGTACATTTAAGGAGTAGCAGGCAAGCAAACCAAGCAGTTGACGTCGGCACACTTGCAAACGTAGTAGGGCAGGCAATGTTGAGCGAACAGCCGCCACTTTGCGTTTGCGCGGAACGGAGAATTCAGCATGTCTAGCACCGAGTCTGGCTTACCAGCTGGCGACGGACTTTCGGCGGTGCGCGGTGTTGCCGCGCCACCGCTAGACGCTGCCCCTCCATCTCCACCTAATAGATCGCTGGTCGCTACAGACATTTCGAGAGACGAAGTGGGTTCCCCAATGGTTCCTAGTAATACGTCTCGAACAAGCAATGGCGTCGATCGCGATACACTTCCGCCGCTTGTTTCAATCAACGACATGGTGTCAGAAGCGCCGCCATGGTTGCTGAGTGCTGTATTGCACATGGTCGCCGTCATTATCCTTGGCTTGCTGTTTGTGGTGCCCGAGCGAGCGGAAGAGTTACTTCTGCAGTTTGATTACCACGACGATCTGGGCGAGGATTTTTCGGGGAGCGATCTCGATCTGCCGCTTGATATGGATCAACTAGACGTGGATGCTGCCATGACGGCGCAAGAGGTTCCGCTGCTTGAAGAAACAGTGGTCCCTACGCCATTGGTGTCAGAGTCGCCACTCGAGAAAAAGCCAATCGTTGAGCAAACGGCAACCATTCGCCAGGCGCTCTCGGGTCGAGAAAAAGGCATGCAGCAAGCGCTGCTGAGCGCTTACGGCGGAACCGGAGCTACGCAGCAAGCGGTGATGGAAGCGTTAAAGTGGTTGGCGAGAAATCAAGAACGTGCGGGCATGTGGAGCCTACGCGGCAAGTATGCCAACGGCGCTCGTCGAGAAAATCGAGAAGCGGCAACGGCGATGGCCTTGCTTGCATTTCAAGGCGCAGGTTACACGCCGCATAGCGACCCCAAAGAACCGTTTGCCAAAGTTGTCCGCCGAGGCTGGAAGAAGTTGCTCGAAAAGGAAGATAAAAGCGGCAGCTTTTTTCAGAGTGGCAGAAGCCATGATCAACTTTACACCCAGGCGATGTGTACCATAGCCCTGTGCGAACTGTATGGCATGACCGGTAAGTCGGAATACCGCGAACCAGCACAACGGGCGATCGACTTTTGTGTCAAAGTCCAAACGGCAGAGGGAGGATGGCGTTACTTCCCCGGGGAAGGAAATGATCTCTCGGTGACGGGTTGGTTTGTGATGGCCATGCAAAGCGCCAGGATGGCCGGCTTGGATGTGCCCAGTCCGACCCTCGATCGGATTAGCAGTTATGTTGACACCGTCGAAAGAGACGGGGGCAGCCAATACGCATACCAACAGAGCCAACCCGCTAGACTTAGCATGACGGCCGAAGGGCTGTTGTGTCGGCAATACCTGGGCTGGGTGCGTTCTGACAGCCGACTCCACCGAGGTGCCGAAATACTCATTGACAATCCGCCCAGTTGGGAGGATGACCCTCGGGACGTTTATTATTGGTACTATGCCACCCAAGTTTGCCATCACATGGAAGGCAGCTATTGGCGGGCTTGGAATCGGGTAATGCGTGAAGTTCTCCCCAAGAATCAAGTCCGCGAAGGCAAAGAACGCGGTAGCTGGGATCCTGCTGGCGATGAATGGGGGCTGGAGGGTGGGCGACTATTTGTCACGTGCCTATCGACGTACATGTTGGAGGTGTATTATCGGCATTTGCCCATCTATCAGCACCATTTACTCGATGGGCTGAATTGAAGCCTGGGGCATCCCGTAGCAGGAGAAATTAGCCACGGATAAACACTGATAGTAGGTGAGTAACCTTCCAAGGCGTCCGATGTCCGTCATGCCTATCTTGCTATCTGCGTTCATCCGTGTATATCTGTGGTTCCTTCATTTTATTGATAGGTGATTCTGCTTGGGATTTAATCAGCAATCGCCACTATAATTTCTGAAGAACCATTTGTTTGAACCACAACGACACGACGATCATTAGCCCGGATTTCTCAACAGTTTCCCAGGTTATCACGATCACGCATTTTGGGAAATTGTTCCAGTCACCATGAAATTACTTTCCGTTCGACAGAATCTGGTCTCTCAACCGTTGCCTGATGTAGCCGCAGAAGTGCGTCGGCAGCTTGATTCCCAGGTGCCTGACGTCCCGCAGGGACCGGTGGCCATCACCGTAGGCAGCCGTGGCATTTGCCAAATTCCAACCATCATCAAAACCACTGGCGACTGGCTGCGCGAGCGTGGGGCTGAGCCGTTTATTGTTCCTTCGATGGGCTCGCACAACGGTGCCACCGCCGAGGGCCAACGCCAGATGATCGAGTCGTTGGGGATGGACGAAGTGTCGATGGGCATGCCGATTCGCAGTAGCATGGAATGCGTTAAGCTGGCGACGGTTAGCGCGGGCGATGTCTGGATGGATCGGCATTGCTACGAGGCCGAAGGTGTATTGGTTGTCAATCGCGTAAAGCTGCACACCTGCTTCTCAGGCCCTGTTCAAAGTGGCCTGACGAAGATGATGGTTGTTGGCATGGGCAAAATCCGTTCGGCCCAGACCTTTCATTCCAGCCCCACCCCCAAGATGAAAGACATGCTGCTCGAAATGGGGCAGGTATTGATCGACTCGGGCAAGATCTTGGCAGGGCTCGCGATCCTTGAAGATGGCTTCGACCAAACGGCAGAAATCCATGCCGTTCCGACCAACGAAATCCTCACCCGCGAGCCACAATTGCTCGAACGCCATAAGAGGTACTTCCCAAGAGTGCCGATCGACGAGCTAAACGTGCTGGTGGTCAACTCGATTGGAAAAACCTTCAGCGGCACGGGCATGGATACCAACGTCATCGGCTTCCGAGGTGTCAAAGGATTCGAGGATATCCAGCGTCCCAACGTCAACATTATTGCCGCGTTGTCGTTAGTCGAAGCATCGAAGGGCAATGCCATTGGTGTTGGCTTGGCCGACTTTATCACCCAAAAACTTCGTGACGCGATTTGTGAAGAGAAAACATTTATCAACGTCTACACCACCGGCGATATGTCGCGTGCAAAAATCCCCGTCACTTTGCCAAACGACGAAGTGCTCTGCGAAAAAATTAGTGAACGCTACGGCCAGCAGCGGTGGATGATCATCCCCAACACGCTGCATCTGGGGCACCTCTACATCAGTGAAGACCTCCGCGAAGAGATCGCAGCCCACCCACTTTGTGAAATCGACTCCGAGCCTGTCGAGCTAACATTCAAAAATGGCCAACATCAACTTCAGTTTTGACCCATTCCAAAAAGAGCGAAAGATGAAAAGCAGCGGGGCGTCTACCCGTATTGGATTCCTCGCATCTGCCCCGTCAAGCAGGTCTGGGCAAGGTCTGCTCAGACTGCTACAATTGCCGACCCGCAGCAAACGTGGGGCACGCCCTAAAGCTTGCCGGGGCAACCCACGTATTCTCCGCTCAAACGGGCACCCGTAGCTCAACTGGATAGAGTACCGGTCTACGAAACCGGTGGTTGCTGGTTCGAATCCAGCCGGGTGTACTTATTTGTGTCCCTTTCCACATGCGGATGTACTCAGCTCGTCGGTGTTTGCCGGGGGGCTGATTTTGTACTGACGCCCCCTTACCATTGGCTCAGAAGCCATGAGCAGCTAGAGCTTTTCGTTTTTTTCACAATGCGAAGCATCGTGAATTCACTCACCCAACTCGCTAGCGAGTTGGGTGAGTGTGGCGAACCTCTTGCCTAGCTTGAAAAAAGTGAAAGAGTCTGAAAACGTTGTCGCTATCCTTGCTGGAAAACCTTAAAAAGTGGTGAGCGAGATGGTTTTCGTTTGCCGGAGCAAGCGTTCTACTGGTGAGTGTCGTTTGCTGTGCGTTCCGGTGTTCCCGGCCAGGATGACCGGGCTATGTGGGGCCGACGCTTGGTGGGACGGTTACATTCAAGTGTTTGAGTGCTATTGAGCAACCGCTCGCAGTCCGATTTCCCTCAGTAATCCTATGAACGGGTGCATGATGAAATATTCCGTTTTTTTTGGTGCGGTAGTGCTATTTGCATCTTCGATCACCTCGGCGTTGGCAGTAGACGCAAATTGGCCCCAATGGCGAGGCCCGAATCGTGACGATGTTTCGCAAGAAACCGGCTTGCTGCAATCTTGGCCCGAGGGTGGCCCCAAGCAAGTTTGGTTGTTCGAAGACTGTGGCCTGGGCTACTCGGGGCTGGCGATTGTCGGAAATCGGATTTATATTTTGGGTGCCCGTAGCGAAAAAGAACAACTCCTCTGTCTCCGGGCCTCCGATGGCAAAGAGCTATGGGCGGTCTCGGTTGGCAATGTGTTGAAGAATAGTTGGGGCAATGGGCCACGTTCGACTCCCACGGTGGACGGCAACCTTGTCTATGCCTTGAGCGGGCAAGGCAACCTAGTCTGTTGCAACACCAAAGATGGTTCGCTTGTTTGGTCGAAGACCATGCTCGAATTGGGTGGAGGACTTCCGGTTTGGGGCTTCAGCGAATCGCCTTTGATCCACGGCAACCATTTGCTTTGTACCCCAGGTGGCGATCAAGGGGCTGTTGTCGCACTCGAAAAGCTATCCGGCGATTTAGTTTGGCAGGCGAGCGAGCTTACCGACATAGCCCATTATTCGTCGATCGTGGTCGCCGAGCATCTTGGCAAGCAGGTGGGGATTCAATTTCTGGTAAGCCAACTTGTCGGAATCGACCTTGAGGATGGTAGTGTCCTGTGGTCGGTCCCTTGGCCCGGACGAACGGCAGTCGTTCCTACGCCCATCGTTTGGGGAGACAAAATCTATGTCTCCTCTGGTTATGGTACTGGTTGCATGATGGTGAAAATGGGTGAAAACCATTCCATTTCGCCCGTATACGACAACAAGCTGATGTCCAATCATCACGGTGGCATCATTCGCATCGACGATAGTCTTTTCGGGTACTCGAACAAAAAAGGTTGGACCTGCCAAGACTTCGACACAGGCGAAAAAGTTTGGCAGGAACGCAAAGAGTTTGACAAAGGCTCGATCGCCTATGCCGACGGACGGTTTTACTGTTTGAGCGAAGGGGAGGGCGAGGTTGTGCTGATCGCATCCTCGAAAGAGGGTTGGGAAGAACACGGCCGTTTCCGCTTGGATCCACAAACTGAACTGCGAAGCCCCAAGGGTAGAATCTGGACGCACCCGGTCATCACGGGCGGACGGCTGTATCTCCGCGATCAAGAACTACTGTTCAGTTTTGACGTGCAGGCAAAGTAGCAAGGCGTTTCAGAGAGAGAACAACAAAGTCGCAGGCACCGTAATAGCCGCAGGCGGGAAGCCGCGGTTGACCCTGAAAAAAACCGCGGCTTCCGCCTGCGGCTAACAAGCCCCGAGCTACTTCTCTTCTTGCGATTCTAATTTGGGAGTCAAAACCAGCCGCACCGGGGTGCCTAGTGGCGGGATCTTCGCGGCATTGGCTTCGAACAGCAGGCCATCGTTGACTTGGCTACTCTCAGCCGGGATGTCGAGCGTGGCGGTTGAAAAATTAGAAACACAAATCAGCTCTCCCCCCTCAGCCATGTAATACTTTTCGCCTGTTTCCTCATCCTTGTAGAACCCGCTGCCCGCAAAGACCCAAGGATGGTCCATGGGCTTCCCGGTCTTGATGTCGGTGATCCACTGCTGGGCCTCGATCGACTGCCACTCGCCAGCCTTATCCTGCCAGCGAACTTCGACGGCAATCTCGGTGCCTGTGGGCGGCTTAAACTCTGGATTAAACTGCACCGGGGTGCCCACTTCGGCCCCGACAGCAAGCAATGCAGCATGAACTACCTGTGCAGAGCTATAGACGGCAACAATGGACTCATGTTCCTTGGTGCCAGCTGGGCAGGCAAACATCTCGAGCATTCCCTCCTGCAACGAAATGTAGCCATCGACGAAAACTAATTTCTTCTGCAGATCAACCCAAACCCGATTTGGCTCGGGCATGGCCGTAGCCCCAACCGGGGGCGGCAAACGTGGTGGCTCGACGTACTCTTCCCCCTCTTCCTCGTCGGGCTGTTCAGCCTCCGGATTCTCAGCTTCTGCTGCCGACGGGGGACCAGCTTCAGCCGTTTGCAGCTCCGCTTGCGAATTGGCAGGCTCTTCTCTGGGCGTTGTTGCAGGCGGTTCCGCAGTTACTTCTGCCGTCTCTGCCTCTGGTAAATCCGCAGTCGAAGCCCCGCAACCTAGGCACGCTAGGAAGAGACAGCCGAACAAGATGTGCAAGCTATAGAATTTCATTCGTAACACTCTGCCTTCCATGCCTGATAATCCCTGGTTGTTGCAAAACGAACTGACTGAAAACTGGGTAGTGTCCTAATTGCGTGTTGCTAGCCGATTGGGCGGATCGTTGAATCGGTCAACTCAACGGATTCGCCGAATTTATCGATCATCTTTTCAACAACCCCGAGACTTTGACATAGTTCGTCCCGTAGGTCGAAAAGAGTTGACTGCGGATTCCCTGATTTGACCAATAGATCGGCAACCATCTCAACGTAGGGGTGGCGAGCAACTTCTGCTTTGACATTGTTTTCCATTATTTTCCTCTATTATGCGTGGTTGGTTCCAGGATCGCCTGGAACAATTCATCAAATGACCAGACGCGCCCAGCCAGTCCTGCCATCATACAGGCCGTGGACCGTCTCTTGCCACTGTTTCCAGGACGCCGAGTCTGCCAAGCGAAAGTGGCATTGCAACCCTAGAAACCAGCAACACGCAATTAGGACACTACCGTCCGCTGGGCGATTATACCGCCTGTTGCCGCAGACGTTGCGAAAATCCAGATGTTCAGAAAACAAAGACGCCCCCCGTGAAAAAATGCCGCAGTACCCCTAGAATGGTTACCTTCCACCAGCACCCAATCCCCGATCTGCCATTAGCTTGCGAGAAACGCAATTTCCCTCGCTTGCGCGTCGGGCTAGTTTGGTTTTTGATACAAAGCCTACGTCAAGCAATCTTCAAGGAATGATATGGCCACGATACTTGAGCCTTCTCGCGAGTCTGTTCAGCAAATTTCGCCCGATTCGGGCAGTTCAAAATTTTGGCGAAGCAGCGCTCCCCAGGGAGTCAAAGGCAACGGCGGTTGGGAAATCTGGTCGAGCCATCTCGTCAAACGCCGTACCTCGAAACGGTTGGAGCAACTTAGCAATGCGGCTCGGTCGCCCCTGGGTTGGGGACTAGACCTAGAGCAGCTTGCCCCTCAAACGGTCGACCTGCTTGCCATCGTCGAGAAATTGAGTGTCCGCCCCAAAGCAAAATCTCCCCCGTTGACGAAGGCTTCAAAATCGGCGATTTCTAGTTGGCTCGAAGGTTCGAGGTTGTTGCCACAAACGGTTGACTTCGCGATGGAATGCTTGGCAGTTACGCACCTTCTGCCGCAAATTGTCGAAGAGGTTTCGGAGAAGCAGTGGTGGGAACTCGTGGATGCGTTATGGCAAGTTGCCCGATCAGCTGCCGACTGGCGAGCGGATGCTGAGTTGCCGCCGGAGCAAAGTTTGGCCCAGCAACTTTTGGCAGGAGAACTTCCGATTACGCTTGCCTATTTGCTCCCCGAAATTCGCCCGGTCTACAAGCTGCGCACGGCCGCTCACGATGCTCTCTCTGAAGGCTTGCTAGAATTGCTAAACGGCGACGGGTTGATGCGAGGATCGTACCTCGGACATCTGCGGCCGTTACTGGCATGTTGGACCCGTTGCCGTGCGATGGGCGCATCGTTCAAAAAAAACTGCTGGAGCAAAAAAGCGGAAGAGCAGTTCCAATGTTTAACAACTCATGCACTTTCTCTTTCTTCTGCTACAGGCATGCCGCTGCTGGCCCAGTCGAATAGCAAAGCATGGACGCCCGACTTTCTGCAAAATTTGATGCGTCTTGGGGGCAATGCTGCTGACATGACGGCAGCCCGAGAAATCTTCAGCAAAAAGCTGACGCGATCGCTCTCTGGCAAACAGAGTCGCCGCGTCCCCGAAACCTCGAATCATTGCGAGTGGGCAGGTTTAGCGACCATGCGAACCGACTGGCAGCGCGATGCACCGACGCTTGCCATTGATTTTTCGACGCCGACGCTTCGCCTAGAAGCTTGGGCAGGCACACAACGTCTGATCTCGGGAGCATGGAGTTGGGAAACCACGATCGATGGCAGGCAGCTTGAGCCGGTCGGTTCTTGGGAAGAGACCTGCTGGTTTAGTGATGCCGATGTCGACTATCTAGAGCTTAGCATCGACCTGACCGGCGACGTACGGCTCGAACGTCAGATCCTACTCGCTCGCAACGAGATGTTTCTTTTGCTCGCCGACTACATTCACGGCACCACTGATGGTGAAATTCGCCATCAGTATCGATTGCCGTTAGACACCGAGGTGAAGTTCCTAGCCGAAAAAGAAACCCGCGAGGGGCTGTTGGTGGCAAAGCAACCCGTGGCTCGCATTCTGCCGCTGGCATTGCCCGAGTGGCGATCTGATCCGCGTGCAGGCGAACTCACAACCAACGAGGGCCAGTTGCAACTCAGCCAACAACGCCAGGGAAGAAACCTTGCCTCTCCGCTGCTTCTCGATCTTAAAAAGTCGCGAGCAACCAAGCCGTGTACGTGGCGTCAGTTGACCATCGCCCAAGCCTTAGAAATTCAGTCGCCTGACGTGGCGGTTGGCTATCGAGTGCAGTGTGGCAAGCAGCAGTGGTTGATCTATCGTTCGCTCGACAAACCGGCGAATCGCACGCTGCTGGGGCAAAACCTTTCGCTAGAGTGCCTCGTGGCAAGGTTCCTTGCTCCTTCGGGAGAAATCGACGAATTGCTGGAAGTCGAAGGCTAAGTTCGAGTTTTGAAATTCCTTCGCCTCGTAAATTGGAAAATCGGTTGAACATGAGAGAGCTAGGATCTGGGGACTAGGGAGTGAAACGACCCATTTCCCTAGTCCCCAGCCCCTGGCCCCTAATCCCTTTTTCAATTTCAAAACACGTTCTTAGTGGCGTGGAAGCGTGCGACTTGCCCTATACTGTTGCTGCTCGGCTTGCAGCCACCTATTGCGTTTGAATCAGGGAACAGTGAGATGTACGAACACTTCTCGTCGGGGTTGAACAAGTGTCCAGCCAACTACCAGTCTTTAACTCCGTTGTCTTTTTTGCAGCGTTCTGCTCAGGTCTACTCAAACAAGACGGCTGTGATTCATGGTCACCAGCAGTTTACCTACAAACAGTTTGAAACGCGTTGCCGGCGTTTTGCCTCCAGCCTGGCGGCTTTGGGAGTACGAAGAGGATCGACCGTTACCGTCATGGCGCCCAATATCCCAGCGCATTTAGAAGCACACTATGCCGTGCCGATGAGTGGTGCTGTGCTGAACAGCGTAAACACACGATTAGAAGCGGCCGGCCTCGCCTATATCTTAGACCATGCCGAGACAGACGTACTAATGGTCGACAGTGAATATGCGCCGGTCATGAAAAAAGCCTTGGAACTTTCGGGCAGAGATTGCTTGGTGGTCGACATCGTCGATGCTTTGGGCCCACCCAACGAGCCGATTGGCTCGACAAGCTATCAAGAACTGCTTGACCAAGGCGATGCGCAATACCAAGGCGAGGAGGTGCCCGACGAGTGGGATGCCATTTCGCTCAACTACACCTCGGGAACTACCGGCGAGCCGAAAGGGGTTGTTTACAACCACCGTGGCGTTTACCTAAACGCGCTGGGCAATTTGTTGACCTGGCAGATGCCTAAACATGCCACTTACCTTTGGACCTTGCCGATGTTTCATTGCAACGGCTGGTGCTTCCCCTGGTCGACGGTTGCCATGGGAGCAACAAATGTTTGTTTGCGAAAAGTCGATCCCGACCTGATCACCCGGCTGATGGCAGAGCATCAGGTAACCCATTTTTGCGGTGCTCCGATTGTCCTGAGCATGTTATTGAACACTTCCGACGAAATTCGCCAGCGCATCCCGTCAGGCATCAAAGCAATGACCGCAGGGGCGGCTCCCCCGGCTGCCATCATTGAAAAACTGGAAGCGATCGGTGCAGACATCACTCACGTCTACGGCTTAACCGAAACCTACGGCCCAGCAGCATTTTGCGATTGGAATACGGATTGGGATGAGCAGACGCTTGAAGACCGAGCAACGCTGAAATCTCGCCAAGGCGTAACCTACCTTGTGCAGGAAGCGGTCGATGTTTTTTTCCCGGAAACCATGGAGCCGGTTCCTGCCGATGGCAACACCTTGGGCGAGATCATGTTCCGTGGCAATATCACGATGAAAGGCTATTTGAAAAACCACGATGCGACAGCCGAAGCCTTTCAGGGTGGTTGGTTTCATAGCGGCGACCTAGCAGTGAAACACCCCGACGGATACATCGAAATCCGAGACCGATCGAAAGATATCATTATCTCAGGGGGCGAAAACATCTCGTCCGTCGAGGTCGAAGGCGCGCTGTACAAACACCCCGACGTCGTGGCTGCCGCGGTCGTGGCCAAGCCAGACGACAAATGGGGCGAGGTGCCCTGCGCATTTGTCGAGCTAAAACCTGGTGCGACCGTTACCGAGCAAGCCTTGATCGACCACTGCCGCAAGCAACTGGCCCATTTCAAAGCGCCAAAAGCGGTGGTGTTTGGCGACTTGCCAAAGACCACAACCGGAAAAATCCAAAAGTTCGCGCTACGAAAAAAATTGGCTCAAAACACTCACAAAAACGATTAGCAGGGTTTAGATCAACTTACCAATTTACGTTCCCGAGAATCACTTGCCCCCAAAGTGGATTCGTTAGAGCATTTCTTATAAAAGCATAGCCACCGAGAACACCGAGAACACCGAGAACACCGAGAACTCAGAGTGCTGAAATTACGGGATTCTCGGTGTTCTCTGTGGCTAAATCGATTTCTTGACTTTGCAATCGTCCTGGTTGCGGCTGCAGAATCTTTGCAAACCGAGAAGCAGCTTGGTATGCTGGTGTGAATTACCAACAGACACCCTGGAAGGAAGTGATTCTTGAAGGCAACCACTGCATTAACATTCTTAACGATGGCGCTCTGCTACGCTTCTGTGACGGACGCAGCCGAGATCGTTCTCTATGATGGGACTACACCAACGACTCTCCCTGGCACACAAGGTTGGGTCTATGTGTCTAATCCGTTTTCTGGTGCAAGCGCTACCCAAACGGCGAACAGCGGTTACACAACTCTCGATACGACCCCCGATGCGGCTATGAGTGACATGGCTGGGTATTTTTCTGAACTCCCTTTTTTGGGAACCAATCCCAACGTCCCGACTCTCGATAATACGCAAGGCTATCGAGTAACTTGGGACGTACAAATTATCGCCGAGAACCATGCAAGCATCGACCGCGCAGGGTTCAGCGTGATTGTGATCAGCGAGAACTCGACCAAGGCGCTCGAGGTTGCCTTCTGGGAAGACAAAATCTGGGTCCAAGACGACACGCCTAACATTTTCACCCAAGGCGAGGGAGTCGCTTACGACACAACCGCCGCGATGACACGCTACGAACTACGCGTCCTGGGCAACAACTACGATCTCTTGGTAGACAACACTTCGATCCTTACTGGCCAAATGCGAGACTATACGGCCTTCAACTCCTCCCCCGTCCCCCTCAACCCCGGTTTCCCGTATGACAGGTCGAGCTTCTTGTTCTTTGGTGACAACACGGGGTCTGGCGAGGCGATCGTCAATCTGGCCCGCATCTCTACTTTCGATTCAGTCCCTGAACCAGACGCCGATTTTGACATGGATAACGATATCGATGGCAGAGATTTTCTCACCTGGCAACGCGGTCTTGGCACTTCCAGCGGAGCCATGTACGGACAGGGCGATGCAAATAGCAACGGCATAATCGATGGAGAAGACCTCGGCATTTGGGAGCAGCAGTTTGGTAACGTCCCACCCTTGTTACCTAGTGTGGCTTCCGCAGCGATTCCCGAGCCCACCACCCTAGCCCTAGCCACCATCGCCCTACTCGGCATCGCCTGCCGTCGACGGGTGTGAGCTTGCAAGTCCAACCCCAAGCCGAGCGTGATTTGCCGAGAAACCCGACGCTGGCGCGTTCGGCTCAACCCTAATCTTTGGCTGTGACAAACCACTAGTTTCGTGGGTGATTTTCTGAAGTGGGCGCGCCAAGATTCGAACTTGGGACCTCAGCCTTATCAGGGCGATAAAAACACCGGCGAAAAAGTCGTCTTCCCCCTTGTTTCATTGGCATTTTAGCACTTCAGACAAACATTGCAATGCGTTGCATTTACCCCCAACCAAACACTATAAAATGCGGTAGTTTTTGATTCGGCCAAATAATAAAACGGTAGATTACCGGTTTATTGCGATAAGTGTTCACACCACGTTCGTGGTAAGAAAACACTCAGTCAATAACGCCAGCCGATTTGAAGCAGTTATGTCGCCCTCTGCCATCTCCTCAACCCGCCCGACTCTAGAGGTATCCCAGATCGGGTTGATACGTCCGCGCTCGTTACAGCCCGCCTGTGGCTGCTACTCTTGGTAGAACATAGGCACCATGCCCAAAATGCTTGAATATCAGTCGTTTTGTTTGTTTTCTGGGGTTATCACGTCATCGTTGAGCGCCACACTATGGCTTACCCATCCTCCCAACTGGCAACGTTGCCAGTTGTTGATAGTTGGCTGAGTCAGGTGGAGTCGACTCCAGTTGATAGATTCAGGTGTCAACGTTGACACCTGATCGCGTTTCCCATCTTTCCCAACTCGCGTAGGCTTTAGGTCAGGTGGGTGATCACCCACCTGATTGCCGTCTCGTTTTGAGTCAACTGGAAACGTTTCCAGTTGATCGCCTTCTCCAGGTGCGCGCGGCGCGCACCTGATCGCTAAACACCGACCGCCCCACTGCGAGACGGTCGGCGGTGTGGTTCCTAAACTCCGGTCAGCATCCGCTCTGAGAATACCGGCGGCGTCCAGCCATCGGCGTCATCTTCGCTCGCTGACCTGCGCCTCTCGGCGTGGATCCGCTCGCAAGCTTCGGCAATCTCTTCTGGCGTTGGCAGATACTGAGGCCCGCAACTCGACCGGCCTTGCAATTGGCCCCGTCGTCGGGTTTGCTCCTGCTCATCTGCTTGGTAGAAATGCCTACCCCGGGCGATCGTCCTGACAGCGGTATAATCGACTCCTACTAGGTTGCCGATCGCTACGTAGGTGTGCTTGCCGCTTCGCAGTAGTCGGTCAATCTGATCGAAAGTCGATCTGCTCATTAGCTTTGGCATGGTACACCCCCTAGCATTTCAGCGAGTACGTCATCCGTAAGATCAAGCAGCGTTTTGGCCATGTGCCGAGAACACGGTTTGCCATGCACAACGTGCGACGTTCTGCCGTACAGCCTTCTTACTCGTTTAGCCGTGCTTTCGGAAATGAAACCACCACCAGCTAGGGACCGTGCCACCGATCTAGGGGATACCCTGAGCAACTTCAAGCGGT
>JAADGV010000064.1 GCA_013152205.1 Planctomycetota bacterium | reverse complement strand
CCCGTTCGATAGTTTTCCATCCCCCCAGTATAAGATCCTAAAGGTTTCGCCTAAAGGCGAGGGTTTTATACCCATCGCAAGGACAATAAAAGCCCGAGCAATATAGTCTCATCGTCTCCGGTGAGACAGAACACTAAGGGGTTAAGTGCTCTGGCCTCCGCGGAAGATGATCTCTCGGAACGAGGTCCACTCGCTCGGCGTGGGGTGATGGTTTTTCTGGCACACTAGGTCGGTGATCCATTGGTCGGTGCGGCGGAGGCGGTCGGAGAGTTGCTCTAGGCTATTGATCGCCAGCTTGAAGGCAATCGGATTCTTCGCTTCGTAGAGTTGGTCGTAGTCTTCGCGGGCCAGCCGAAGTAGTTCCATGTCGGTAATCGCAATGACGTCGGCTGAGTGGGGCGCCGCATGGAAGAACGACATCTCGCCGAACTGGGTGCCCGGGCCTAACTCATCGAGCTTTAGTTGGCAGCCAGAATCGGTATGGCGGGTGACTTCGCAGCTTCCAGCGAGGATAAACCACAGATTTTGCACCAAGTGGTTTTGGGTAATTAGGTGTTCGCCACATTTTACTGATACCGGTTTGGCCATAGCGAGCGCTTCGTCGCGCTCGTGGTCAGACATGCCTACGAAAATCGGTAGGTCAGCCAGCGAGTCGGTTGCCATCACTTAACCTCAGAAAAAAATATTACGGTTGATTCCCAATAAACTTGAGATGAAAACTACCCACTCAAAGTGAAAACGCAGCTATGTTGAAGCCCGCGAATGAATCCTAATTACTCAAACTGAAAACAAGAAGAATTTTACCACGGAGCCACGGGGGACACAGAGTATTTTGAATTGAAAGAACGCCGAATCATCGCCTACTTCAAATTGGAAGGGGTGGTTGTTTCCTCAGTGTCCTCCGCGGCTCCGTGGTTATTCTCTTTTCACTTAGAGTAATTATTTTTCGATGAACTCACCTTCACAAACTAGCCACTAGCTGAAAGTCGAATACTCAGAAAAACGAGATTTTTCGCGTCTATTCACGTGATTCGCGGGCTCCTTTCTTTTCGGTTTGAGTCACCCAGCCATTGGGAGATATTTTACGCTATTTTGGGATTGCATCTACTAGGTAATACCACCCAGCACCGTGGCGCGCCCGACACGACCGATGCCGAGCATGAAGGCGGCCGTGCGAAGGCTGATGTTTCGTTGGTGTGATAGATCCCAAACTTCTTCAAATGCAGCGGAGATCACTCGGTCGAGTTCCTGGCGAACGCGATCGAGATTCCACTGATAGTATTGTCGGTTCTGGACCCATTCGAAGTAGCTGACGGTCACGCCCCCGGCGTTTGCTAAGATGTCGGGAACAATTACCACGCCACGGTCGTGAAGCAGGTCGTCGGCATCAGGTCGAACCGGGGCGTTGGCGGCTTCGATAATCAGCGGCGCCTTGATTCGTTGGGCATTGTCAGCGGTAATCACTCCCCCAAGAGCCGCGGGGATTAGAAGCTCGACATCGAGTTCAAGCAACTCTTCGTTAGAGATTTTTTCTGCCGAAGGAAAACCCTCCAACGAACGTTCATGTTTGTTGACATATCGAATCGCTTCGAGGACGTTAATGCCGTCCGGGTTGTAGTAGCCACCGCTGATATCGCTAATACCTACCACTTTGCAATCCGCTTCACTCAAAAACTTAGCTGCGTGGGAGCCAACGTTTCCGAAGCCCTGCAAAGCAACGCGAGTCTCATGCGGCTTGCGGCCTAGTCGGCTGAGGGTTTTGAAGGCCAAAATACCTACACCGCGTCCGGTTGCTTCTTCCCGCCCTGGGATACCATAATGTTCGACCGGTTTGCCCGTGACTACGCCGGGGTTGAAGCCGTGATATTTATTGTGCTGATTCATGATCCAGGCCATGACTTCCGCGCTGGTTCCCATGTCGGGGGCGGGGATGTCGGTGTCGGGGCCGATCACATCGTGAATCTCGTCAACAAACTTGCGGGTAATGCGTTCCAGTTCGCCAACGCTCAGGCCGCGAACGTCAACCGCAATGCCGCCCTTGGCTCCGCCATAGGGAATGTTGACCACAGCGGTTTTCCACGTCATTAGCGACGCCAAGCTGCGCACTTCATCGAGATCGACCTCAGGATGAAATCGAAGCCCGCCTTTCATGGGGCCACGGGCATTGTCGTGTTGGACGCGGTAGCCGATGAGCGTTTGTAGGTCGCCGTTGTCCATCTCGACCGCGATCTGGACTTGGACTTCGCGCTTGGGAGTGAGCAGCAAGGTACGCATGTTCTCGGTCAATTCGAGTTCATCTGCTGCCCGATTGAAATAGAGCTTAACTGCTTCGAACGATTTCATGATATTCTGAGGGTTATTGATGTGTGCATCAGGAACTTTGCTTAATCTCAGCATTCACTCGCTAAATCCGGCTCTCCCGTTGGTCGGCCTGCCGTTTTTCTGGCGCATACCTCAATAACAGCGGCTAGAAACGACCCTGAGACTGAGTGAATAATAAGCCTTGCGGCGGCAACTCACAAGCGTGGCTTTGCCAATGCGAAAACCACATTGTACAGTGAACGGTTTGGGAAAATTGCGCCAGAAATGAGAATAACGGTAAAATCTTCCAACGGTTTTCAGATTGATGCCGCTCTAATCTTTGATGCGTGAGGCAATACTGCTGTGCCAGATGACCCTATGGAAATTGATGTGGCTCCGCAAGGTTCAACCGATCGGTCGACGCGCCGGCGGCGTGGGCCTCGTGCATTGATGATAGGAGCTGCTGTCGTCGCGGCGGGGCTGGTGATTCTCGTTATCGCACTGCTGAGTAATAAAGCTGAGGTGGCGACCAATCAGACGCCCCGTCAAGGGCGTGCTGTCGTTGAGAGCGAACGGCCCGAATCCGAAGCGGAGATCGCTGACGTCCATGCACAAGGAATCGCGGACGATGGCAAGACACTGTGGATATCTCCAACGTCCGGCACGCCCCTCGACTTAACGTATGCTCCGCTGGGAACCCAGTTGCTGTTGCACGTTCGCCCAGCGGCACTGGCCTCGCATCCAGAGGGAGGCAAGGCACTCGCCGCGTTGGGACCGTGGGGAGAGTGGGCGATTGCTCAGGTCGAAAAGTACAGCGGCGCGAAACTACAAGAGATCTCCTCGCTATTGGTTGCTTTGTATCCCCAAGAGAATGGTGGCTTGGGCTGCACGCTGCGGTTGCAGTTACTTGAACCTTTAACAAACGAGATGCTTGCCCAGCGTTTGCCAGGCAGCAAAGCGGCGATCTATGCCAAGCAGCCCTGCCGGGTGGTTGGCGACTGGGCTTGTTTTCTGCCAAAGAGCGATGCTGGCAGCACGTTGGTCGTCTGTGCGGCGAGAGATGCTGCCGAGCTTATTGCCAGCGGCATAAGCCCCCCGCCTTTACCGCGTGATTTGCAGCGACTCGCTGATCGTACGGATGCAGATCGTATTGCAACGCTGCTGTTTCCAACGAATTTTTTTCGAGCGGGTGGCAGTGAGTTGTTGCAGGGGACGGCTAAACCATTAGTAACGGCGTTGCAGCAGATAGTTGGGGGCGACACCACAACCGTTGCGCTAAGCCTGCACTGGGACGAGAACTTCTTTGTTGAGTTGCAATCAACGGTCGCTCAGAGCAAACGGCCACATCGATTTGTGGCGGCTGTTGCAGAGCGTTTGTCGAAGTCGCCAGGGGAACTGGAGGGGGCGATTGCGGACACGTCGCACCACCCCTATGGCCAAGAGGTGCTGGTCCGTTTCCCGGCGATGATGAGGCAGTTGAGCAATTACACGCGGGTAGGTAGCGAGCGGGGGCTGAGTGTTGTCCGCTGCTATCTTCCCAGTTCGGCAGGGCACAATTTGCTAATGGCTGCTGAATTGATGCTCAACAGTTCGCAAGAAGCGGGGCAGGGCGGCCTAGCCAGCAGTTCTAGCCCAGCAGCCCGGCTCACTGGAAAAACGATCGCTGAGGCACTTGAGCGACCTACCACACTGTCATTTCCCAAGGAAACCCTACAAAAGACCCTCCAAATGCTCTCTGAGGATCTGGGAGTGGCCATCGAACTACGTGGCCGTGACCTACAATTAGAGGGGATTACCAAGAATCAGTCGTTCGCGATCGATCTGCGGGAGCAGAAGGCGGGAGAGATTCTGCTGGCGATCTTGGAATTGGCCAATCCAGACCGTGCTGCCACTGGGCCGAATGATCTGAGGCAGAAGCTCGTCTACGTCGTCCGCGAGGCGGTAGATGGCAGGCCGGGCGCGATCGTTGTGACGACACGTGCGGCGGCTGCAAAGCGGAATGAGCGATTACCTGTTGTTTTTCGGCCAATTGAGCAATAATTGGCTATAATGCAGGGATACGGAACAGCAATGGTTGGCATCTTGCGCCTGAGAGGCAACGGAGGCGGTGTCGACGGAGGAGCGGGCTTTGGCTCGATGTAGATACGTGGAACTCTTTAAGATCACCTGCGTCACGTGCCAAGCGAAGCTCTCAGTGCGCAACGAGTCGCTGATCGGGCAGATTGTTGCCTGTCCGCGTTGCGACAGCATGGTGCAAGTCGAGCGACCGGTCGGGACTGCCGCAGCAATGCCTCCTCCGCCCGTTGAATCCGCACCTGCTCAGCCAGCGCCAGTTCCGGAACCAATTGTCGAGCCGGTTGCTCCCGTTGCCGAGCCGCCTGTCGCTGCCGAGGACATTGCACAAACGGAACCAGAGCCTAGCGTTCCAGTAGAAGCCCCCCAAGCCGGCGCACCGATCGCAAACTATAAATTCATCGCTTGGACGCTGGGAGCGTTTGTTGGCGGTGCAGTCGTAGTCGGAGCCGTCTTTTTTCTTCGCGGTGATTCGGCAGCCGAGGCCGAACCCGCCACCCCGATTGTCCAACAACAGAATCAGGTTGAAGACTCGACCCCTGTTGCTGAGCCTATTCTTACCGAGGTAGCAGAGGGGCCTTTGGAAGTCGAAGCGACTCCTGATGAGCCGGTCGTGATTCCCACGGTTGAAGTTGCAGAGTTGCCGACGGCGGAAGCACCCATCGAAGTGGAACCTGCCGTTGATTCAGAACCCGAGCCTGCTGCGGAAACCCCCAAGGTGGCGCGGCGGTTTGACCCGCTGGACTTCGATCCAGAAAGCCTTGATCTGGCAACGATTAACGGAACAGACAATGCACAGAAGCCTGAGCCGATGCTGGATGAACCGCCCGCCCAGGACAACGACGTTGCTGTAGCGCCGCTCCCTTCGACGTTGCCGAGTGTGCGGCGAGATCCTAGCCAAACGGTTACGCCAGCCGTGGCAGAGGAGAAGCTGACGCAGCGTTTTCCTGCTTTGACGGTTAGTAAGATGCCGCTGGTGGATTTTTTGGCGTTTGTTTCTCGTCTGGCTGCGGTGCCGGTGAGTGTTGCTCCGGAAGAGTTGCAGATGGCGGGGATTACTGCACGGCGAGAGGTTTCGTTGGATACCAAGGAAGTTGACTTGAACGAGGCCTTGCGGCTGACGCTTGGTCCGCTGCATCTGGAGCATGTCGTCGAGGGGCCTATCGTTCGTGTTGTTCGTAAAGGTGGCTCGAAGCTTCGGGAAGTGAAATATCCGCTTAATGATTTAACATCATCTGCTAGTGTCGAAGAGATTGCCACCTGGGTCGAGCAACTGGTTGCCCCGACCGAGTGGCAGACGGTGGGCGGCGAGGGCACGCTTCAACAAGAAGAAAGTTCGCTGAAAGTCAAACAGACTCAGCGGGTTCAGTATCAGGTATTGATATTCCTCGAACGTCTGCGGCTGGCAAACAAGCTGCCGCCTCGAAGTCGGTTTCCGGTCAAACGTCTTGCTAGTGCGCCAGCACACGCGGTGTTAGCAGCCCGACTTGAAGCGCCGACCACGTTTACCTTTTCGCGTTATACGGCTTTGCAAGAGATCGTTCAGCATTGGCAGGTCGAAGTTGGTGTTCCTGTTTTGGTTGATTGGCCTGCGCTGGCCGAGGTCGACTTGTGGCCGCAGACCCGAGTTGCTTGTTCGATCGAAAATAAACCTTGGCATCGTGCGCTGAACGAAGTGCTAGAGCCCTTGGGGCTAGGATGGCGAGCGGCGGCTGGTGAGATGCTTGAAATCACTACCTCTCAAAAAGTGCAAACCCAGCCGCTACTGGAACTTTATTCGCTCTCGCGGTCGCCTGATTCTGGAGCAGACCGAATGCTGGCAGAGCTTACTGAGGTGTCTTCACCTGACGCAGCAACCCACGAGCTGACGGCTATTGAATACGATTCGCGTGCTAATGTCGTATTCGTGTTGCAACCGGCTGCATCGCAGCGTCAAGTGTTTGATTGGTTAGTGCAAAATCACCTGCTCTCGCGTGATTAGCGTCATTGCATCACCCCTAGTTTTCGGTCGACTGCTTCAGCGATCTTCACGCAACCGGCCATGGTTTCTTCGAACTGATCGAACGTAAGCGATTGGTAGCCGTCGCTGAGTGCCTTGCTGGGGTTGGGGTGGACTTCGATGATGAGACCGTTCGCCCCGGCGGCGATTGCAGCACGCGACATCGCTGGCACCAAGTGGGTATGGCCTGTGCCGTGGCTGGGGTCGATCACCACGGGCAAGTGCGTCTTCTGCTGTACGTAGGGCACTGTTGCTAGCGGCAGCGTGAATCGGGTGTGGGCTTCGAATGTGCGAATGCCCCGTTCGCAGAGCATTACGTTTTGGTTGCCCCCGTCGAGAATGTATTCGGCAGCCAACAGCCATTCGTCGATGGTTGCGCTTGGACCCCGTTTTAATAGGGCTGCTCGATGAGATTTGCCGACGGCTTCGAGCAAGCGGTAGTTTTGCATGTTGCGGGCGCCGATTTGCAGCACGTCGGCGTATTCGGCGACCAAGTCGACGTCGTCGGGCGAGACCACTTCGGTGACAATTGCCAAGCCGGTTTGGCTACGGGCCTCAGCCAATAGTTTGAGCCCTTCCTCTTTCATTCCCTGGAAACTATAGGGGCTAGTGCGTGGTTTGAAAGCGCCGCCTCGAAGGGCGGTAGCGCCAGCCGCCTTGACGGCGTGTGCCGTGGCCAGGAGTTGCTCTTCGCTTTCTACCGAACATGGGCCGGCGATCACACCAATTTGTCCACTGCCGACAGCGAGGCTTCCAGCCTGGACGAGACTGTCTTCGGGGCGTAGTTCGCGACTTGCCAGTTTGTAGGGCGCGACGATCGGGAGGACTTCGTCGACATTTGGCCCGCTTTCTAGCGAGTGGATGCCAGCGACACGTTCTTCGCCCACTGCCGCAATGACGGTGCGTTCGACGCCCTCGATCACCTTGGCTTTGAGGCCCAACGCTTCGACGTTTGTAATCATTTGCTGTATATCCTCTGCCGATGCTGTATGTTTCATGACGATAATCATTGGTTTTCGCTCCTTATTGATGTGTGCTCAGAAACTTTACTTGGTCCAAGCATTTACTCGCTAAATCCGGCACTCCCGTTGGTCGGCCTGTCGTTTTCCTGGCACACACCTCAATAGAAAGTTTGGTTTCTCGTTCAATCTTGTGCGGACAATAAAAAAACCCCGAGGACCATGCGGTGCTCGGGGCTTGCCATCAATAGAAATGCTACACGTTTGCTACACACTTCCTCCGGCCCCGTCACCGCTTCTAAAGAAGCTAGTGCGAGCAAAGCTCTGCCAGAAAAAGTAATAGCAAACGGCGTTCATGCTTCCATTGTTGGCACACAGGGGTGCAAAGGCAAGCCACCGATTTTGAATATTTTTGATGTTTGATGTTTTTGTAAAGCCGAAAGCGGAAAGCGGTTGTTTTTGGCAGGGATGTTGCTGGTTTGTTGACTTAACTGGACAAAATTTTGTTGGTTGGTGCTTTTATCGTAGTGTTTGAGTGGTTAGTTTTGGCACGGATTGCTGGGGGGCCCCATTGAGGTGGACAATATTGGGGGTTAGGGGCTTGGGAAATAGGGGTTGGGGGCTGGGGTTTTGTCCATTTGGGCGCGGTGAATGACGAATATCTTAATGACGAATGACAGTAGTTCCAAGTTTGGCCTAACCTGAAGACTTGCCGTAAGGCGAATACCCCAAAGGGGTTGCACATCGTAGCCCAGGGTAAGCGGCGAAGCCGCGCCACCCTGGGTAATCGTTGCTTGAGATAAGCGAACCCTGAAAGGGTTC
>JAADGV010000065.1 GCA_013152205.1 Planctomycetota bacterium | reverse complement strand
TCTAGCGAAAATGCTTTCATCTGATATCCCTCTATAGATCAGATGACATCTTTACACAATATTCGGGAACGGATAAAGGTAAGTTGCTCTAAACACGCCGTTCGGTCCAGCTCTCGACAATTCCTAAGCGACGAATTGGTCAAAAACGAATGGGGTGTGATAGCAATGCTTGCGGTTGATGACTTACCGGCGATGGTTGTTTTTGTGCCCGGTCGACAAAAAATTTTGTAATTGGTCTTGCGTCGTTTTTCATGTGTTTGATACAAACCGCTCGCTTATCGAAAAACGGTTCTTCTCTTCTACCAATTCTGAGCCACTTCGCTGACGCATGTCAGTTGGGGTGCGCGGTCTAAGGACAACAGCCTGATGGTTATACAACGATTGCGCTTCTACGGGGCAATTTGCGCTGCCAATCTCATTCTTTGCACACTAATGATTGCCGTGGGCGATGCTGCCGACGGGCCGAATCAGTTGACCGAGTCAGATTTTGCGGCAGGGCAACTCGTCGACTCGTTATTTGAGCCGGACTTGCCTGTCCACTCGAATCGCAAGCCAAGTCAACTAGCCTCACGCCGGGCGGCAAAGCCTCGCGCGGCACTTCGCGGGAAGCTGGTTGATAACCCTAACATTCGCGAGGGTTCGCCACCATTTGCTCTGGTTAATCGCCAGGGCCAGGTATTGCGCTATGTCAAACCGGTCGAAGAAATCAATCTCGATGCTTACCTTGGTGAAACGGTCGCAGTGCGCCGTGATACGGGAAGGGTTTTGTTGGCGTCACAGCTTGCCTTGCCAAGAGTGTCGCGTCGAAGCGAAGCAGAGGTGTCTGCCTTCGAAGAGCCAACCCCTGCGGACAAAGCTGAGCCAATCTTAGCCGGCGAGATTGCCGAAGAAGCTACGGGTGAAGAATCTGTGATCATGCCCGAGGCCGATTCCGGCCCGACCTTCTACGACGAGGGTTACGAAGAAGGCATTGTTGAGGGCTACGGCGGCGAGGAAATCAATTTTGGTTATGGTACCAACCAAGGCCGCGTGGGAAGAACGTCGGCTGGTCGTGGGGTAATGTACGCCCATGCCGAGTATTTGGCATGGTGGTTTGAGGGGATGAATACGCCACCGCTTGTCATTGCCGACGACAACGGTGCGTTTACTTCCCCAGATATTATTTACGGTGGTTCTCCAATTCTGGATGAGGTTCGTCATGGTGGTCGCTTGACCCTTGGCCTTTGGCTCGACGACAGTGGCCTTTGGGGTATCGAAGGCGATTATCTTGCTCTAGGGGAAATTGACGCAGTATTTCGCGCTGGGGGGAACGATGGGCAACCAGGTCCCTCCGGACTGTTTATTGGCCGACCGTTTTTCAACACCGCTCCGTTTACGAATTCTTTTGGTACGCTAATACCTCGAGGGGCTGCGAGAGAAGATGTGGATACCCAGGGGCTCGATGGTTTTGTAACGGTAACGTCCCGAAGCGAATTTCAATCAGCCGGTATACGCCTCAGACACAGTCTTTGTTTTGCAGAAAGTTGCGATACGGGATGCGGTGATCTCGTTGGTTGTGGATCTTCAGTCAACTGTGGAAGTGGTGCTGGAGCAGCTTGGCCGTTTGGCGGTCCGATGGGACGTCTTTTTCGGTTGATGAGGTACGGCACGCGGCGTACAGATGTAATCTACGGAGTTCGCTGGGCAAGCCTCGACGAGAGTCTTGGCATCCGAGAAGACTTGCTGGTCGTCGATGCCCCGACAGGAGCAGCTTCGCCAAATGGGACAACATTCGTTGTGAACGATTTGTTTGAGACCAGTAACGATTTCGTCGGTGGCGAAGTTGGGTTCATGATGGAATGGGAACGTCGTCGTTGGTCGTTAGGATTTCTCTCGAAGGTTGCTATCGGCAACACGCGTCAACGCGTAGATATCAGTGGCAGCACGAGTATTGATGGTGCCGCCGCAGTCGATGGCGGACTGCTTGCCCAACGCTATGTGCATCCAGGAGCCGATCTTATCCCGGGGAACGCAGACGATTTCGTCGTGGGTAATATCGGAAGGTACGAACGAGATGAGTTCAGCATGATTCCAGAACTCGGTGCGACCCTGGGCTATCGAATCACGCCCCGACTAAAGCTAACATTCGGTTACACCTTGTTGTACTGGAGCAATGTTTTGCGACCAGGCGATCAGATCGATATTGATGTGAACGGCAATCTTATTCCTAGCGTTGCGGTGGTTCCCGCGACCGTGGTGGCCGGCGATCATCCTCGATTTGATTTTCGCCAAACCGATCTGTGGGCGCAAGGAATCAATCTCGGTGGCGAATATCGTTGGTAATCGACGAGGCGAGAGTTGATTCGCCTGCCAGCAATAGTCCATGTCTCATAAGGATCCTTTCGACGCACAACCAATCAATAAATACCCCTCGCTAGCCGATACAACCCTAACGGGGTTGCGTCGCAATCTTGATATTCCAAACGCTAGCACTACATGTACGGGGTACTGTTATGGTTCCTTTTGGTTCCAATCTGTCTCGGGATACGTCGAAAAAAGGCCAATCACGAACTAAGTTGGCATTCGAAACTTTGGAACAGCGCGAGATGCTAGCGGCCGACATGGCCGAGATTCTTGGCGTCGTGACTTCCGACCCACAAGGTGATGGCAATGCTAGCAACGATGTGGTCGTTGCGGGTGCCATTGCGACACTCTATCGCGATGGTGGCAATGGCACCTTCGATGGTGGCAGCGGCGATGATACGGTCGTAGGTGCGTCGGCTACTACAGACTCCAATGGTCAGTACCGCTTCGATCAAGTTGGTGCTGGCAAGTATTTTGTGCAAATTTCGCTTCCGGCGGACTTGCAGTTTCGTGCTGGCGAAGAGGTGAAAGAAGTTGTCATCACCGAAGACGAAGGCGACGGTGTTGTTGGCCCGACGATCGACGGGTTTACCACCACTCAGGTAGTTCAAGCGTTTCCGCCGCTACCTTCCAGCCAAGTGTCGCAACTGGCCGATGCAGACGTCCTTGGGGGCGAACGGGATATTTGGGTAGAACTCATCCAAAGCAGTAATCCTGTTTCGTCGGTTGCTTTGGCCAGTAGCGGCGGCAACCTCTATTTGGCCAGTGGCCCTGGTACGATAGGCAACGCGAAAGTCGTTTGGGATGGTTTTGATTCTGGGGCACAGATTGTCAATCCAACCGGTTTGGGCGGCATCGACCTGACTCAGTCGAATGGCAATACGATGACGGGCATCGCCCTTACTTCGGGGGCCGATCATCCCGATGCCAAGATCACCATGCGGATTTACACGGATGCTAACAACTGGTCGGAATTTACCACAACCGTTCCGGAGTCGGCTGGCGGGTTGGCTACGGGGCAGGCGACTTTTAATTTTGATGACATACCAACTTCGAGTGTCGGGCAAGGGGCCGACTTTACCAACGTCGGGGCATTGGAGCTTACGTTCGAGGGAGTGTCTGCGGTCGATGGTCAGGTTGCTTTGATTGGGCTTGTAGGTCGTGCCACAAAACGCGTTGATTTCGTTGCCTCACCCCGACTGAGTCTTGGCGATCGTGTGTGGGCTGACCTCGAAGACGACGGCATCCAACAAGCCAACGAGGCGGGTATTGCCAGCGTCAAGCTCAATCTGTACGAAGACACCAACGGCGACAACCTCTACTCGCAAGGCGTCGATCAACTGCTTGGTATGACAACTACCGATGCCAATGGCGACTATCTGTTTACCGACCTCTTCCCCGGCAAGTACATAGTTCAGGTTGACCCTACCAACTTCCAGCCGCTGGGAACCTTGGCTGGATTGAACTCTAGCACTGGCAACGACCCTGCCGCCGATCCGGATGACAACGTCAATAACGATGATAATGGCACGCCCATGGCTGGGGCTGGAGTGGTGAGTCAGGCGATCATGCTCAGCGGCGGTAGCGAGCCTACTAACGATGGCGATTCCAATAGCAACTCGAATCTCACGGTCGACTTCGGTTTCTTCGGCTTCGATTTGGTGCTCGACAAGGCGGTACAGCAAACCACAGTCGCTCCTGCCGAGGAAATTAACTATACCGTCAAGGTTGATAACACAGGCCCCTCGGAGGCCGCTAATACTACTTTTGAGGATGTGTTGCCCGCAGGAGTCAGCTATGTTTCGGCCTCAGCAACGTTTAATGGCGTTGCTTTTGATGCCAACCTACAGCAATCGAGTGGCGTGGTGACCGCCGATTTTGGCACGCTGAAAAGTGGCGATGTGGTGATCGTTACCATCGTGGCAAAGGTAAACGACGATGCGACAGGCACCTTGGTAAATACCGCCACGGTGATTGCTCCGAAGGAAATCGATCTGTCGAATAACACGGATACGGTTTCTAACCCCATCACACCTCGTATCGATTTGGCCATTACCAAGACCGATAGCCGCGATCCGGTAGAGCCCGGGAGTACGTTTAGCTACACGCTTGATATTGTGAATAATGGTCCGTCGAACGCAACTGGCGTGATTGTGACGGATAATTTGCCCTCAACGGGTATCACTTACGTAGGTGCGTCGATAACGCCTGACTCAGTGGTTGGCGACCAGCTAACCTTCAGTCTGGGCGACTTGGCCAACGGCGAGTCAGCGAGTCTCACCATCGATGTTCGAGTCGATGACAACTTTGAAGGTACGTTGCTGAATCTCACCGAGGTACGTGCCAATGAAACTGAGATTACCCTAGTCAACAACCAGGACGACGAGCCGACGATCGTCAAAGCTACGCCAGGAAGCATCGCGGGCTCGGTATTTGTCGACAAGAATGACAATGGCGAGTTTAACTCAGGGGAACAGCCATTGGTAGACGTTTTAGTGTCACTCAGGGGAATTGATTTCGCAGGCAATACTGTGGTACGGTCTACTACCACAGCAGCAGATGGTTCGTATCTGTTCGACAACTTGCCCCCGGGAACTTATCGTTTGGTCGAGACGCAACCGGACAACTACAAGGATGGGAAAGACAATATTGGGACCAATGGCGGTGTCCATGGCGAAAATCCTGGACTGCTGCTGATTCCAAATGATGTAAATCCTGGGCAAATTCAGGATCTATTCCTGGAAATTCAGCTTTCGAGCGGCGATGCTGCCGTGGACTACGACTTCGGTGAATTGTCCTCCGATGGTCCCACCAAGATGGACTTTGTTGGCACTGCAAATTGGTGGCGTTAAACGACAGAAAATTTTAAGGGACTGGCTAAATCGCCAGGAAGCCTTCGTCTTGTTTTGATGAGCAACAAGCTCGTCAGATGAGATGAAGGCTTCTTTTTTTATGCGCAGTCGGCGGTGTTTTTTTGCCTCAGTGTTGTCCTGTGTCAACGTATGATCTCATCGAGCGTTGCATTATTGTATGAAAAGCAAGATTCCCTAAAAGTTCTTGCGCCTACCGAACAAAATTGAACTACATTTCAATTGGCGGAAAGACACTGGCGATTCACTTGCCGATAAGTTATTTCTTCCACGACATTCGTTCATGGTGTTTAGCCGTGAATGCCCCACTTTTCACTGCTCGTTCGAGTGCAACTGTCCATTGCCGGTTGTGAATTTGAGTGCTGACGTTACGGTATTTGGCGTCAGTACGGAGGTTAGCCAATTATGCGACGTCGACAATCCTCACGACTTCGTCAGGGTACAACAGCCTTAGAAACGGCTGTTGTGTTGCCTGTCTTTCTGTTCATGGTGTATGCAATCATCGCGTTTGCTCATGCTCAGATGGTGAACAATATGCTCAATAGTGCATGCCGCAATGGAGCACGTGTTGGTTCGGTTGAGGGAACTTCTACGAGTCAGGTGTTAGCCCAGATTGACTCAACCATGGGAGCTGTTATTTCACCGGGTTCGGTGGAAGTATCAGTTAAGGATGCGAGTATCTACGATTCGGGGACACCCCCTACCGATGGTGTCGGTCTAGATGCATTGCCCTCGTTGGAATTGTCCGACGCGGAACCTCGGCAAATGTTCTTGGTACGTGCCCGCCTCCCTTACAACGAGGTTGCCCTGATTCCGATGTCGTTCATGGATGGGGTCGTGCTTGAGGGCAATTCCTTCATGCGTCACGAGTAATCACACTCCTCAAACTAGTCGGAGATTTAATCATGCGTTGCCGTCAATCGAAAAACCGAACCACGAAGCACTACGGCGCGGTTGCTGTCGAGTTTGCCATTGTCTTGCCATTTTTGGTAGCAACCGTCTTAGGGCTGATCGAATTGACCCGCATCTACGATGTACAAAACCTCTTGGAAACGGGGGCTCGAGATGGAGCTCGTTTTGCAGCGATGGATCGATCGGGCATCCTCCAAGAAGGGCAGTCGACCAACGACAAGATTATTTCGGATGTGACCAACTTCATGGCATCTTCTGGTGTGCCGGCAAGCGACGTGTCCGTGACCATTCGCAGTGCTGCTAACCCGAGCCAGGGTTTCGACCTAGACGACCCCGTCAACGACCTGGGACTGTTTGAAATTGAGGTCAGCGTTCCTTTTTCTTCCGTAAGCTTCTCCCCAGTGTCTTCAGCAGACGACTTTACTTTGTCAGGAACCATAACCTTCCGCAACGGACGCGCGACAATATCTGAGTGACTCTCAGAAATTCAGGACTTGTTCATACAGTAGACTCTTGGAGTAATACATGATGGCTTTGCAACCTCTCAAAACACCGCGTAGTTCACTTCGATCGCATCGTCGACAAGGGGTGATCGTTGTTCTTACGGGAATCACCTTAATTGCCATTTTTGCCTTTGTCGCCCTTTCGGTCGACACCGGTCGAATTGTGCTAACTGAAACACAGATGCAAAATGCGGTTGATGCGGCCTCGTTGGCTGCTGCCCAGGAAATTACCGCTGCCGTGTATGCCGCTGGCCAAGGGCAAGGCTCGGCAAGCATCGACGCCAATTCGATCGCCGTCGAAGCAGCTCGAATAATGGCCGAGCAGGTAGCTGCAGCGAACGGCGTCTATATCGACCCTGGAACAGATGTTCGTTTTGGCAAGCGAGTTTTCGACTCCGCGAGTGGCACTTGGCCAATCGCGTGGGATGCTGCGCCGTTCAATGTCGTCCAGGTGGCGGCCCGACGTACCGAGCTAGACTCGACATTGCCTGATGGGCAATTTCCTTTGGCTTTCGGCTGGGCTGTTGGCAAATCGCAAGTGCCAATTCAGACTTCATCCACTGCTTTTGTCGAGGCGAGGGACTTGGTAGTAGTGCTCGACTTCTCTGCCTCGATGAACGACGACAGCTCGCTTCGCTCAGGTCTCGGACTGACCCAGGCCGAGAATTCGTTGGATGCCATGTGGGATGCCCTACAGGCAGCCGACCCCAAATGGCCTGGCACAAGCGACTCGAAGTTTCCCTCGACCGGGTTTGGCGACGTGGATTCGTATGCGGGTACCTATGTTTCAAGCAGTGATACTAGCACCATTCGCGAAGCTTTGGGTCTGAACGAGAATAATCCCGATGGTTCACGAAAATACCCTTGGCCACAGGCAGGTAGAAATGGCGATGGCACGCCTAAGAACAAGCCAAGCAATTCGACATGCGATTCGCGGTGGAATGGCTATATCGGCTATATCAAAAACAAGAGTGGTTCTTACAACAAGAAATACGGCTACCGTACGTTGATGGATTACTTCCAGGAAAAACGATATGGTGCCAGCTCTTCTGAAGACCTTTGGCGTACCCCACATTATCCCTTCAACGCCGTGAAAGAAGGGGCTTCGCTCTTCCTTACCTTTCTCACCGACCTGGACTTCGGCGATGAGGTGGGGCTAGTGAGCTACGGCAAGTGGGCTGTGAAAGAATGGACTCACTATGATGGCGAAGTTGATATCGATATCACCGCCGACCCCATTACCAGCGACTATGCCACGATCGACACCATCCAGCGTCGTCACCAAGCGGGTGACTACAATGCTTGGACCGGCATGGGCGATGGCATTCTCAAAGGCCGTGAACTACTGGTAGGCGATGCCGACGATCCCGGTGACGATGGCTATAGCCGCTACGGTGCCAGGCCGACCATGATCATCATGACCGATGGCCAGACCAACCAAGGTCCTTCGGGCTGGAGCTTGCCCGCAGGTTTCGACTGGGCTGAGTGGACCGACTACGATGGAGACGGAAGTGCTGACTACTCGAC